>NZ_JBJMIE010000211.1:0-11452 GCF_045807065.1 Actinophytocola sp.
CGGTGCCCGCCGTCCTCGCGGGCGACCACGCAGGCCGCGCCGACGCCGGCGCAGTCCAGCAGCGCGGCCTCGACCTCGCCGGGCTCGATGCGGAACCCGCGGATCTTGACCTGGTCGTCGGCGCGGCCGAGGTATTCGACGGTGCCGGCGGCGGTCCAGCGGGCGAGGTCGCCGGTGCGGTACATGCGGGTGCCCGCTGCGCCGTGGGGGTCGGCGAGGAACCGGGCCGCGGTGAGGCCGGGGCGGTCGAGGTAGCCGCGCGCGACCTGCGGGCCGGCCAGGTACAGCTCGCCGGGCACGCCCACCGGGACCGGCCGTAGCTCCTCGTCGAGCACGTAGGCGCGGGTGTTCCACAGCGGGCGGCCGATGACCGGGCGTTCACCGGTGACCGGGGTGGACAGCGCGTCGACGGTGACCTCGGTGGGGCCGTAGAAGTTGTGGACCCTGGTGTCGGGCCGCGCGGCCAGCTCCCGCCACAGCGGCTCGTCGAGCGCCTCGCCGCCGAGCATCAGCACGGCGGGCCGGTGACGCGGGTCGGACAGGAGCCCGGCGGGCAGCAGCCGGCGCAGGTAGGACGGGGTCAGGTCGAGGAAGTCGATCCGGTGGGCGACGACGTAGTCGACGAACGCCTCGGCGTCCAGGCGCACCTCGTCGGTGAGCAGGTGCAGCTCGTGGCCGGCGGCCATGAGGACCGGACCCTCCCACGAGGTGTCGAAGGAGAACATGGCGGACAGCGCGACCCGCAGGGGCCGGCCGCCGGGCGCGGCGGTGAACTCGGCGCGGTGGTTGTGCAGCAGGTTCACCAGGCCGCGGTGGGTGACGACCACGCCCTTGGGGCGGCCGGTGGAGCCGGAGGTGTAGATGACGTAGGCGGCGTGGTCGGGTCGCGGGCCCGGCCCGGGCGGGGTGTCGGGCAGCCCGTCGGTCTGCGGTGGGTGATCGACGACGAGGACGGCGCCGGAGTCCTCGACGAGCTGGGCGCGGCGGGCGGGCGGCAGTGTGGGGTCGATGGCGAGGTGGATGGCGCCGGCCTTGAACACGGCCAGCTGCGCGACGATCGCGTCGGCGGTGCGTGGCAGGGCGACGGCGACGACCCGTTCGGGGCCCGCGCCGTCGGCGACGAGCCGGTGCGCCAGCTGGTTGGCGCGCCGGTCCAGCTCGGCGAAGGTCAACCGTTCCGCACCGCACACCAGCGCGGTGCGGTCGGGGGTGCGGCGGGCCTGCGCCTCGAACACGGCCGGGAAGGTGGTGTCGGGGACGTCGTGGGCGGCGCCGTTCCAGGTGTGCAGCAGGGTGTGGCGTTCGGCGGCGGACAGCCACGCCAGCTCGGCGAGCGGGGCGCGCGGGGTGGCGGTGACGGCGTCGAGCAGCGCCAGCAGGTGCCCGGCCAGCCGCTGGACCGTGGCCGCGTCGAACAGGTCGGTGCTGTACTCGACGAGGCAGTCGATGCGGTCGGTGTGCTCGGTGAAGTCGATGCTGAGGTCGAAGTTCGCGGCGTCGCGGCGCAGCGTGACGTCCTCGACGGTGAGATCGGGCAGCGGCGGCAGGCCCCCGCGTTCGTTCTGCAGGGTCACCATCACGTCGAACAGCGGGTTGCGGCTGGGGTCGCGGGGCGCGGCGGCGACCTCGACGAGCCGGTCGAACGGCACCTCGTCGTGGCCGAACGCCTCGAGCGTGCTCGCCCGCACCCGCGCCAGCAGCTCGGTGAACGACTCCGCCATGTCCACGGCGGTGCGCAGGACGACGGTGTTGACGAAGAACCCGACGACCTGGTGCAGCTCGGGGCGGCTGCGGCCCGAGGTCACGGTGCCCAACGACACGTCCCGCTGGCCGCTGTAGCGGGCCAGCAGGACCGCGCAGGCCGCTGTCAGGGTGGTGAACAGCGTCGTGTCGTTGGCGGCGGCGACTTCGGTGAGCCGCGTGGCCAGCGCCGTGGGCACCGTGAACTCGTGCGCCGCGCCCCTGGTGGATCGCATCGCGGGGCGCGGCCGGTCGGTGGGCAGGTCCAGCGGGGCGGCGCCGTCCAGCGTGCGGCGCCAGTAGTCGGTGTGGTCGGCCATCGCCGCCCCGGTGAGCCGATCCTGCTGCCACACCGCGTAGTCGGCGTACTGCAGCGTGGGCGCGGCGGGCGCCTGCCCTCCGTACTCGGCGGCCAGCTCGGTGAGCAGGACCCGCAGCGACCAGCCGTCGACGACGATGTGGTGGGCGGTGAGCAGCAGCACGTGGTCGGCCGGGCCGAGGCGGACCAGCAGTGCGCGGAACAGCGGACCGGTGCGCAGGTCGAACGGCCGCGCGAACTCCCTGTCCAGCAACGCGTCCAGCTCACCGACCGCACTGTCCACAACAGACAGTTCGGTGGTGGTGGTCGGGTGCACGATCTGCACCGGCCGCCCGTCCGCCTTGTCGAACGTGGTCCGCAGGGACTCGTGCCGGCGCACCAGCCCCGCGACCGCCGCCCGCAGCGCCGGCACCCGCAGCTGCCCGGTCAGCCGCAGCGCGACGCCGCTGTTGTAGTCGGTGCCGCCGGGGGTGAACTCGCTGGCGAACCACAGCCGTTGCTGCGCCGAGGACAGCGGCAGCGGGCGGCCGCGGTCCGCGCGGGTGACGGCGGCCTCCCGCGGGGGTGGCGTGCTGCCCGCGAGGCGCCGGGCCAACTGGGCTCGCAGGTGCTCGGGCAGTGCGTCGATGCGGCTTTGCCGGGACGAGGTCATCGGGGGTTCTTTCCTCCACTCACGAAGGTGAGTTCAGCGAGTTCGGCTGGTTCAGTCGGCGCTTCGGGCCAGGGCTTCGACCTGGTCGAGCACGCGTTCCTCGACGAGGTCGGCGAGCGCGCGGACCGTGCGGCCGGCGAGCACGTCGCGGGGTGTGAGGTCGAGCGAGAACGCGGCGTTGACGCGGGCGGCGACCCGCAGGCTCAGCAGCGAGTCACCGCCGAGCATGAAGAAGCTGTCGCCGACGCCGACACGCGGCAGGTCGAGCACCTCGGCCCAGATGTCCGCGATGACCTGCTCGGTGGCCGTGCCGGGCGCGACGTAGGCGGCGACGGGCGCTGCGTAGGCGGGATCGGGCAGCGCGCGCCGGTCCAGCTTGCCGCTGGCGGTGAGCGGCAGCTCGGCGAGCGGCACGATCACCGACGGCACCATGTGCTCGGGCAGCGTCGCCGCCGCCGCGGACCGCAGCCCGGTCAGGTCGGCGGTGGCCGGGGTGACGTAGGCGACGAGCTTGCCGTCGCGGGCGATCACGGCGGCGTCGGTGACATCCGGCTGCTCGGCCAGCACGGCGCGGACCTCGCCGGGCTCGATGCGGAACCCGCGGATCTTCACCTGGTCGTCGACCCGGCCGAGGTACTCGACCGCGCCGTCGGCGGTCCACCGCGCCAGGTCGCCGGTGCGGTACATCCGGGCGCCGGGCGGCCCGAACGGGTCGGGCACGAACCGCTGCGCGGTCAGACCCGGCCGCCCGAGGTAGCCGCGCACCACCTGCACCCCGGCGAGGTACAGCTCGCCGGGCGCGCCGGGCGGCAGCGGGGTCAGGTCGGCGTCGAGGACATAGGTGCGGGTGTTCCACACCGGACGTCCGATGGGGACGGTCAGCTCACCCTGCGCGCACCGCCAGTGGGTGACCTCGATCGACGCCTCGGTCGGGCCGTAGAGGTTGTGCAGCTCGGCGGGCAACGCCTCCTGGCACTCGGCGGCCAGACCGGCCGGCAGCGCCTCACCGCTGCACAGCACCCGCCGCACACTGCCGCAGCGGCCCAGGTCGGCGTGCGCCAGGAACGCGCCGAGCATCGACGGCACGAAGTGGACGGTGGTGACCCGCTCGGCGGCGATCAGCTCGGCCAGGTACAGCGGGTCGCGGTGGCCGCCCGGCCGCGCGACCACCAGCGTGGCGCCGGTGACCAGCGGCCAGAAGAACTCCCACACCGACACGTCGAAGCTCGCCGGGGTCTTCTGCAGCACCCGGTCCTCGGCGGTCAACCCGAACCGGTGCTGTCCCCACAGGAGCCGGTTCACCACACCCCGGTGCGGCACCACGACCCCCTTGGGTTTGCCGGTGGACCCGGACGTGTAGATCACGTACGCGGCGTCGGCGGGGGTGACCGTCACCGCGGGTTCGCGGTCGGCCGTGTCGGCCGTGTCGTCGTCGGCCGCCAGCACGCCGGCGGGGTCGTCGATCACCACAACCGCGGCCGCGTCGGCCACCAGGAACTCGACGCGTTCGGCCGGCAGGTCGGGGTCGATCGGGAGGTAGGCCGCACCGGCCTTCATGGCGGCGACCAGCGCGACCACCAGCTCCAGCGACCGGGGCAGCGCGACCGCCACGACCGCGCCGCGCCCGGCGCCGGCGGCGACCAGCCGGTTGGCGAGGCGGTTGGCGTGGGCGTGCAGCCGCGCGTAGGTGAGCGTGCGGCCCTCGAACACCACGGCCGCGGCGTCGGGGGTGCGGGCCGCCTGCTCCTCCAGCAGCGCCACCAGCGTCGTGTCCCGCACGGGCACGGCGGTGTCGTTCCACTCCCCCAGCACGCGGGTCCGCTCGGCCGCGGTGAGCGCCGGCACGTCCGAGACCGGGCGGTCCGGATCGGCGGGCAGCTCCCGCAGCAGGTGGGTCAGGTGCTCGGCGAGCGTGCGGACGGTGCCGGCGTCGAACAGCGCGGGCTCGTAACCCACCAGCAGCGACAGCCGCTCCCGCGGGTAGACGGTCACGTTCAGCGGGAACGTCGTGCTCTCCACCGCGGCCAGCTCCCGCAGCCGCAACCCGCTCGCCTCGGCGATCGGGTAGTTCTCGAAGATCACCGCGCTGTCGAACAGGTCCACCCCGCCCGGCACCGGGCTCCAGGCCTGGATACTGGGCAGCGGCGAGTGCTCGTAGCGGCGCGCCTCGACCTGCGAGTCCTGCAGCGCACGCAGCCACCCCGCCACCGGCGCCGCGCCGTCGACGGTCGCGACCGCCGGCACGGTGTTGACGAACATGCCGATCATGGCGTCGACACCCGGCAGGTCGGTGGGCCGGCCCGCGACGGTGGCGCCGAAGCACACCGTGCGCTGCCCGCTGTAGCGGGCCAGCAGCAGCGCCCACGCGCCCTGCACCACCGTGCCGGGGGTGAGCCGGTTGGCCCGCGCGAACGCGTACAGCGCCGCGGTGTCCTCCTCGGACAGCCCGACCTCCAGCTGCGCGGAGGTGCTGACCTCCGACACGGTGGACCGGGGCCGGTCGAACGGCAGCGGGGTGGGTGCCTCGATGTCGGCGAGCACGCCCCGCCAGTACCGTTCCGCCGCCGTCTCGTCCTGGCGGGCCAGGTGGTGCAGGTAGCCGGCGAACGACGGCCGCTCCGGCAGGGCCTGGCCCGCGTAGGCCGCGGCGACGTCGGCGAGCACGTGGAACGCGCTCCACCCGTCCAGCAGCACGTGGTGGAACGTCCACAGCACCTGGACCTCGGTGTCCGACAGCCGCGCGATCGTCACCCGCATCAGCGGCGCCCGCCCCAGGTCCAGGCCCTCGGCCCGGTCCCGCGCCAGCAGCTCGACGAGCCGGGCGGCACGGTCCTCACCGGTCCAGTCCAACAGCCGCACCGGCAGCCCCACCCGGTCGCGCACCACCTGCACCGGCTCGGGCACGTCCGCCCACGCCACCGCGGCCCGCAGCGCCGGGGTGCGGTCCACGACCCGCCGCCACGCGCGGGCCAGCCGCGGCGGGTCGCTCACCCCTTCGACGACGAACGAGGTCTGCTGGAAGTAGGCGCCGCGCCCGTCCTGGGACAGGCTGTGGAACACCATCGCCGCCTGCATCGGGGTGAGCGGCAGGATGTCGGCCACCTCCGCGGTGGCCAGCCGGTCCACCGTCGCCTGGTCGAGCCGGGCGAGGGGGAAGTCGGCCGGGCGGCGGCCGGTGGCGGCCAGCCGCGCCCGCTGCGCGCCGACGCGCCGCAGCGCGTCCACCATGGCCGCGGCAAGGTGCGCGATCGTCGCCTTGTCATGCCGGTTCGCGCTGTAGTGCCAGGTCAGCACCAGCCGGTCCTGCTGGACGCGGCCCACCACGTCGATCAGGTGCGCGCGCGGCGCGTCCGGGTGGGCGTGCAGCTCCAGCTCGCCGGTGTTCGCGGCGAACTTCCCCAGGTAGTTGAAGCTCACGGCCGCGTTGGTCGAGACGGCGGCGCCACCCAGCCAGCGCAGCGCCCCGTACCCGATGCCGCGGCCGGGCACCGCACGCATCCGCTCCTTGGTCGCGGCCAGCGCGGCGGCCCAGTCCGTGCCCGGCGCGGTCAGCACGACCGGGAACAGCGTGGTGAACCACCCGACCGTCCGGGACAGGTCCACCCCGTCGAACAGCTCCTCACGGCCGTGGCCCTCCAGGTGCACCAGCACCTCGTCGCGGCCGGTCCACGCGGACAGCGCGGCGGCCAGCGCGGTCAGCAGCACGTCGTTGACCTCGGTGCGGAACAGGCGGGGCACGTCCCGCAGCAGCGCGGCGGTCGCCTCCCGGTCCAGCGCGACGGTCACCGACCGCTCGGAGGCGGTGGTGTTGACGCCGTCGCGGTCCTCCGGCACGGCGCCGTCCTCGCGGGCCACGTCGGCCCAGTAGTCGCGCTCGGTCGCGAACCCGCCGGCCCGCACGTGCTCGACGAGCTGGTGGGCCCAGTCGCGGAAGGACGTGGTGCGCGCCGGGAGCGCGACCTCGGTGCCGGCCGCGGCCTGGCGGTGCGCGGTACGCAGGTCCTCGGCCAGGATCCGCCAGGACACGCCGTCCACCACCAGGTGGTGCGCGCGCAGCCGCACACCGCGCTCACCGATGACCCGCGCGTCGAACAGCGGGCCGTGCCCGGCCACCGCGCCCTGCGCACCGGCCGGCGCGTTCTCCTGCCGCCACCTCCCGCCGCCGGAGCCGCTGTCCCGGTCGAACCGCATCCGCAGCGCGTCGTGGTGCTCGGTCAACGCCCGCACCGCCGTAGCCAGCGCGGCGGAGTCGGCCGGCATGCCCAGGTCGATGGTGCAGGACTGGTGGAACCACTCCGGGTGGACCGTGTGGGTGTCCAGGAACCAGCGCTGGATGGGGGTCGGGGGCACGTCACCCTCGACCGGGCCACGGTCGACCTGCCCGCCGCGGACCGGCTGGACGTGCGCGGCCAGCTCGGCGACCGTCTGGTGCGCGAACACGTCACGGGAGGTGAACTCGATCCCCGCGGCCCGCGCCGCGGTCACCACCTGGATCGACAGGATCGAGTCACCGCCGAGGGCGAAGAAGTTGTCCCGCACGCCGACCCGCGCGGCGCCGAGCACCTCGGCGAACACCGCGACGAGGGTGGCCTCCACCGGCGTGCGGGGCGGCACGTACGGCGCCTCCTCCGGCGCCGGCCGCACGGCCACGCCCTCCTCACCGACCCCGGCGAGCGGCACCAGCGTCCCCAACGGACTGTCCGGGCGTTCGGTGACCGCGCGCAGCAGCCCGCCCAGGTCGCTCGCCAGCGACTCCATCCGGTCGGCGTCGAACAGCGCCGCGTCGTACTCGACGGTCAGCACCAGGTCGTCCCCGGCCGGCCAGAACTCGACGGTCACGTCGAAACGGGACGCCGGCCGCGGCAGCTGGTACTCGGTGAGCCGCAGCTCCGCGGCCTCCCGGGTACGCAGGATCGGCTGGTGCAGCGCCACGGCGGCCTGCACCAGCGCGGTGCGGCTCGGATCCCGGCGCGGGGCCAGTGCCTCCACGACCCGGTCGAAGGTGACCCCGTCGTGCTCGAACGCCGCCAGCGCCGTCTCCCGCACGTCGATGAGGAACTCGCTGAACGGCTGGTCCGCCGCGACCCGGGAACGCAGAACGACCGTGTTGACGAAGAAGCCGACCACGCCCTCCAGCTCCGCGCGGGGCCGCCCGGCACGCACCGCGCCCACCGCCACGTCCCGCTGGCCGGCGCGGCTGGCGAGCAGCGCCTGCACGGCGGCGGTCAGCGTCATGAACAGCGTGGCGTCGTGGGCGGCGCCCAGCGTGGTCAGCCGCGCCACCAGCTCGGCGGGCAGGCGGTGGTGGAGCACCGCACCCGCACCGGACCTCAGATGCGGGCGCGGGCGATCGGTGGGCAGGTCCAGCACGGGCAGCCCCGCCAGCTGCCGCCGCCAGTAGGCGACGTCACCGTCGTCACCGTCGTCGGTGTGGGCGGCCTGCCAGGCCGCGAAGTCCGGGTAGTCGACGGCCCGCCGGGGCAGACCCGCCGGCGCCCCGCCCGCCGCCTCCGCATAACAGGCGGCCAGCTCGTCCAGCAGGACGGCCACGGACCAGCCGTCGGTGACGAGATGGTGCTGGGCCAGCAGCAGCACATGGTCATCGGCGTCGAGCCGGACCAGCAACACCCTGGTCAACGGCCCGGTGCGCAGGTCATACGGCCGACCCAGCCCGTCGCCCAGCACCGCCGCCAGGCCGCTCTCGTCGGCCGCCACGATCTCCAGCGGCACCTCGACCTCGGCGTGCACGCACTGGCGCGGCTCGCCGTCGACCACATCGAACGTGGTACGCAGCGCCGCGTGGCGGGCGCTGACGCGGTCCAGCGCGGACCGCAACGCGATCTGGTCGAGCGGGCCACGCATGCGCACCGCCGCCCCGGTGTTGTTGGCCGCCCCACCCCGCGTGACCTCCTCCAGCCACAGCCGGCGCTGCGCCGGCGACAGGGGCAGTGGCCGGTCCCTGGGCACACGCGGGATGGGGTCGGCCGGTCGCGCGCCGGCCGGGACCCGCTCGGCCAGCGCCGCGACGGTGCGGGCGTCGAAGATCGCCCGCCCGGACAGCGGCACACCGAAAGCCGCCAGCCGGGCCTGCGCCCGCGCGGCCAGGATCGAATCGCCGCCCAGCGCGAAGAAGTCGTCGGTGACCCCCACCTCGGCGACACCGAGCACCTCCGCCCACACCTCGGCCAGCAACCGCTCCCGCTCATCACGCGGCGCCACCGAAGCCGCGTCGGCGACACTGCCGTACACCGGCGCCGGCAACGCGTCCCGGTTGAGCTTCCCGTTGGGCGACAACGGAAACCGGTCGAGCACCACGAACGCCGCCGGCACCATGTACGCCGGCAGCCTGCGCGTCACCCTGGCCCGCAACCGAGCCGGCACGGGCCGCTCACCACCAGCCGGCACCACATAGGCGACCAACCGCTTGAGGTCGTTGTCCGCCCTCGGCACCACGACCGCCTGCCCCACCGACGGATCAGCCGCCAGGACCGCCTCGATCTCCCCCGGCTCCACCCGATGCCCGCGGATCTTCACCTGGTGATCGGCGCGGCCCACGAACTCCAGATTCCCGTCCGGCCCGCACCGCGCCACATCACCCGTGCGATACATCCGCTCCCCCGCAGTCCCGTACGGGTTGGGCAGGAACCGCTGCGCCGTCAGCCCCGGCCGGTCCAGGTACCCGCGCGCCAACCCGACACCCGACACGTACAGCTCACCCGGCGCACCCTCGGGCACCGGCCGCAGGTCCTCGTCCAGCAGATGCACCCGGGTCCCCGGAATCGGCCGCCCGATCGGCGGCGCGGCCACCGCCGGCGACAACGGCTCGCTCCAACTGGTCACGACCGTGGACTCCGTCGGCCCGTACGCGTTGATCATCTGCCGCCCCGGAGCCCACTTGCGCACCAACTCCGGCGGGCAGGCGTCCCCGCCCACGATCAACAACCGGAAGTCCGGCAGATCGGCGTCGGCGACGGTGGCCAACGCGACCGGCGGGATCAACGCGTGGGTGATCCGCCGCTCCCGCAGCACCTCGCCCAGGTGCTCGCCCAACAGCGGCCCGGGCGGCGGCACGACCAGCGCCGCGCCACCGGCGAACGCCATGCACAGCTCCAGCACCGAGGCGTCGAAACTCGGCGAGGAGAACTGCAGCACCCGGTCCCCCGGCCGCACGTCGAACCGCTCCACCTCGGCGGTGGCGAACGTGGCCAACCCGGCGTGAGTGACCACCACACCCTTCGGCCGCCCCGTGGAACCGGACGTGTAGATCACGTAGGCGGCCCGCTCGGGCCGCACCACACCGGTGTCCGGCGGCGTGTCCGGCCCGGCACCCGTCGCGGAAGCCACCTCGGCCGGATCGTCCAGGACCAGGCAGGGCCGCGCGTCGGCGAGCATCGCCTCGATCCGCTCCGCCGGGTAGTCCGGGTCGACCGGCACGTACGCGGCACCGGCCTTGAGCACCGCCAGCTGCGCCACCACGATCTCCGCCGAACGCGGCAACAGCAGGGCGACGACCCGCTCCGGGCCCGCCCCACCCGCCACCAACCGGTGCGCGAGACAGTTGGCGCGCCGATCCAGGTCGGCATAGCTGATGGTCACATCGCCGGCGATCACCGCCAGCAGGTCCGGGTCGTGCGCGACCCTGGCCGCGAAGAGGTCGAGGAGCGTGGTGACACCCATGCTGGTGGGGACCTTTCGGAGAGAGGGAGTTGGTGGGGTCAGCCGACGAGGCGTGCGTGCTCGAGCTGCTTGCGGGCGAGCCGGCCGCCGACCTGGATGCCGCTGACCTGCCCGTCCCGGCCCAGGACGAACCGGCCGGCCTGATCGGTCACCCCGGTGTCACAGTCACGCATGGTGAACCGGAGCCCGGAGTGGACGGTCAGATCGGCGAACGGCTCACCGTCCACCGTGAGCCGGAAACCACCCGATCCGTTGTGCCGCACCGTGTACTCCAGGTCACCGTTCGCGTAGTCGCCCACACACTCGCTCGGGGCGCGAACCGGCCGACCGGACACCGCGAGGGGGTCGTAGTCGTCGATCGGGAGCCCGCAACCCGGCAGACGACGCGCCAGCTCCCGCCACAGCACGAACCCGGCACCCGAGTTGGTGGTCAGCGCGACGACCGTGCCCGTGTCCAGGTTCATCCGCAGATGGCAGGACGTGCCGTCACCGTTGCCGTCGTGGCCGACCGTGCGGCCCGCGCCGTAACAGGCCAGACCCAGCCCCCACCCGTCGGCCAACCCGAACGGGTCCGCACCCGGCACCGCAGCGCACATCTGGTCCCGGGACCTGCCGTCCAGGACGCTGTCCAGCAGCCCGCGGCCGAGCGCGACGAGATCGCTCGCGCTCGCGGCCAACGCACCGGTCGCGGCCGCCGCCGTCGCCAACGACTGGACGACCGGCCGACCCCCCGCCGAATGGCCGGTGACCAGGTCCGCGGGCACGCGGGTGCCGGTCACGAACCGGGCCGGAACACCGACCGGGTCGAGCACGAGCGCCCGCACGGCCTCCCACCAGCTCATCCCGGTGATGGCGGTGATCGCGTGCCCGGCCAGCAGGTAACCGACGTTGGAGTAGGAGAACACCCGCCCCGGATCGGCGAGCGGCCGAGCGGTGCGACAGCAGTCGAGGACGTGCCGGCGCTGCGTCACCGCACCCGTCTCCGCGGGATCGCACGGCAGACCACCGGTGTGGCTCAGCACATGCCGCAGGGTCAGCCGGTCACGCAGCGGCAGCGGCAGGTC
>NZ_JBJMIE010000212.1:0-83704 GCF_045807065.1 Actinophytocola sp.
GCTCGGCCTCGGCCTGCTGGACACCGCCGGCCTGCCGTTCGCGTTCGCCGGTACCGCGGTGCACGCCACGGGCGCCACCGCGGTACGGGTCCGGCTGACCCGCACCGGCCCGGACTCGGTCGCCATCGCGGTCGCGGACCCGACCGGTGCCCCCGTGGCCACCGTGGACGGTCTCACGGTCCGCGCGATCAGCGAGGACGCGCTGCGGGCCGGGCACATGCGGGACTCGCTGTTCGCGGTCGAGTGGACCCCGGTCCCGGCCGACGCGGCCCCGCCGGCGACCGACGCGGTCATCGTCGAGGTCCCGGCCGGCACACCGTACGACTCGGCGATGGCGGCCCTGACCGCCGTGCGGGACGCGCGGCAGGACACCAGGCTGGTCTTCGTCACCCGCGGCGCCGCCGGCCCGGACGCGAGCGCGGTGGGCACCGCCGCGGTGTGGGGCATGGTCCGCTCCGCCCAGGCCGAGCAGGCCGACCGGTTCGTCCTCGTCGACAGCGACAACGACGCGCTCATCCCCGCCGCCCTCGCCACGGGCGAGCCCGAGGTGGCCATCCGCGGTGACAGGCTGTTCGTGCCGCGGCTGGCCAGGCGCGGGCCGGCGGAGCGGCGCCCGATCACCGGCCCGGTGCTCGTCACCGGCGGTACCGGCACCATCGGCAGCGCCCTGGCCCGGCACCTGGTCACCGAACACGGCATCGCGGACCTGGTGCTGGCCAGCCGCACCGGCCAGGCTTCGGACCTGGTCGCCGAGCTGGCCGACCTCGGTGCCCAGGTGTCCGCGGTGGCCTGCGACGCCGCCGACCGCGACGTGCTGGCCGCCGTGCTCGCCGAGCACCCGGTGCGGACCGTGGTGCACGCGGCCGGCGTGCTCGACGACGCCCTGATCGACACCATGACCCCCGAGCAGGTGGCGAACGTGCTGCGCCCCAAGGTGGACGCGGCCGCCAACCTGGTCGAGCTGCTCGCTCCCGAGGTCGAGCTGATCCTCTTCTCCTCGGCCGCAGCGACGTTCCCCAGCCCCGGCCAGGGCAACTACGCCGCGGCCAACGCGTACCTCGACGTGCTGGCCGGCACGCGGCCGGGCACGAAGGCGCTCGGCTGGGGCCTGTGGGCGGCGCCGAGCGGGATGACCGGCCACCTCACCGACATCGAGCTGGACCGCCTGCGCACGGCGGGCGTGGTCGCCCTGACCGAGAGCGACGGCCTCGCGTTGTTCGACGCCGCCCGGGCCGTGGCGGACGCGCACGTGGTGCCGGCGAGGCTCGACCTGGCCGCGGTGCGTGCCGGCGGCACGATCCCGCCGCTGCTGCGGGGGATCGTCCGCGCCGCCCGCAAGTCCGCGACCGCGCGGGTCGACACGGCCGGCCTGGCCGAGCGGCTGACCGCGCTGTCCACGGTGGACGAGCGGAAGACGTTGCTGCTGGACGTGGTGCGGACGCAGGTCGCGGGCGTCCTCGGCCACACCACGGCCGACGACGTCGAGGCCGACCGGGCGTTCCGCGAGCTGGGCTTCGACTCGGTCACCGCGGTCGAGCTGCGCAACCGCCTGCACGCCGCCACTGGCCTGCGCCTGCCGGCCACGCTGGTGTTCGACTACCCGACCCCACTGGACCTGGCCGTCCGGCTGGGCGCCGACCTGCTGCCGGCCGAGCCGGCCGCACCGGTCGAGAACGACAAGTCCGCCATTGACGACCTGGCCGTGGACGACCTCGTCGAGCTGGCCCTGGGCCTGGAAGGTGCGCTGTGAGCGACCAGAACGAACGCACCGAACGCGTCGTCACCGCGTTGCGGGCGTCCATGAAGGACAACGAGCGGCTGCGTGCCGAGGTCGACCGGCACACCGAGCCGATCGCGATCGTCGGCATGTCCTGCCGGTTGCCGGGCGGGATCACCAACCCGGACGAGTTCTGGGCGCTGCTCGCCGACGACGGCGACGCGGTCGGCACGTTCCCCCGGGACCGCGGCTGGACCGGCGCCGGCTACGGCGGGTTCCTCGCCGACGCGGCCGAGTTCGACCCCGGCTTCTTCGGCATCTCCCCGCGTGAGGCGCTGGCCATGGACCCGCAGCAGCCCCTGCTGCTGGAGACCTCGTGGGAGGCGGTCGAGCACGCCGGCATCGACCCGGTCTCCCTGCGGCGCACCGCGACCGGCGTGTTCGCCGGGCTGATGTACCACGACTACACCATGCGGGGCGGGGAGGTCCCCGAGGAGGTCGTGCCGTTCCTCGGCAACGGCGGCGCGGGCAGCGTCGCGTCCGGCCGGATCGCCTACGCGCTCGGCCTGGAGGGCCCGGCCATCACGGTGGACACCGCGTGCTCGTCGTCGCTCGTGGCACTGCACCTGGCCGTGCGGTCGCTGCGGGCCGGCGACTGCGACCTGGCGCTGGTCGGGGGAGTGGCGGTGCTGGCGACCCCGGCCCTGTTCGTCGAGTTCAGCCGCCAGGGCGGGCTGGCGCCGGACGGCCGGTGCAAGGCCTTCGCCGACGCCGCCGACGGCACCGGGTTCGCCGAGGGCGCCGGGATGCTGCTGGTCGAGCGGTTGTCCGACGCCCGGCGCAACGGCCACCGGGTGCTCGCGGTCGTGCGCGGCTCGGCGGTGAACTCCGACGGCGCGTCGAACGGCCTGACCGCGCCGAACGGCCCCTCGCAGGAGCGGGTCATCACGGCGGCGCTGGCCGACGCCGGACTGTCCACTTCGGACGTGGAGGTGGTCGAGGCGCACGGCACCGGCACCCGGCTCGGCGACCCGATCGAGGCGCAGGCGCTGCTGGCCACCTACGGCCGCGACCGGGCCACGCCGTTGCTGCTCGGCTCGGTGAAGTCCAACATCGGGCACACCCAGTCCGCGGCCGGGGCGGCCGCGGTGATCAAGATGGTGCTCGCGCTGCGGCACGAGCTGCTGCCCGCCACGCTGCACGTCGACACCCCCTCGGCGCACGTGGACTGGACCGCCGGCTCGATCGAGCTGCTCACGGCACGCACGGCGTGGCCGGCCGGCGAACGCCCGCGCCGGGCCGGCATCTCCTCGTTCGGCATCTCCGGCACCAACGCGCACGTGATCGTCGAGCAGGGCGACGCGTTCCCCGAGTCCCGTGTGGACGGTCCGGTGCCGTGGGTGGTGTCCGGCCGCACCGAACAGGCCGCGCTCGACGCCGCCGGCCGGCTGCGTGCCCACGTCGCCGCCAACCCGGCCCTCGGCACGGGAAACGTGGCACGGTCCCTGGCGGCACGCGCCCGCTTCCCGCACCGCGCCGGCGCCGTGGCCGCGGACGTGCCGGGTTTCCTGACCGCGCTGAACGACCCGATCACCGGCTACGCCGACGTCACCGGTCGCACGGTGTTCGTCTTCCCCGGGCAGGGTGCCCAGTGGGCCGGCATGGGCCTGGCGCTGGCACGTGCGTCCGAGGTGTTCGCGGCCCGGCTGGACGAGTGCGCGCAGGCGCTGTCAGCCGTCGTGGACTGGTCGCTGCGGGACGTCCTCGCCGACGCGGACGCGTTGCGCCGGGTGGACGTCGTGCAGCCGGCGCTGTGGGCGGTGAACGTCTCGCTCGCGGCGCTGTGGCAGTCCTTCGGCGTCCGGCCGGCGGCGGTGGTCGGGCACTCGCAGGGCGAGATCGCGGCGGCCGCCGTGTCCGGTGCGCTGTCGCTCCGGGACGCGGCGACGGTCGTCGCGTTGCGCAGCAGGACGATCGGCGCGTTCGCCGGGCTGGGCGGCATGGTGTCGGTCGCGATGCCGGTCGGCGACCTGGCCGGCCGGCTGCCTGCCGGGGTCTCGATCGCCGCGATCAACGGACCAGCCGCGACCGTCGTGTCCGGCGACACCGCGGGCCTCACCGAACTGGTCACCGCGCTCACCGAGGAGGGTGTGCGGGCCAAGTGGGTGCCGGTGGACTACGCGTCGCACTCGGTGCACGTCGAACGCATCCGGGACGACATCCTCACCGCGCTGGCCGGGATCACCCCGCGCGAGCCGGCGATCCCGTTCTACTCCACGGTGGACTCCCGCTGGCTGGACGTGCCGGTCGACGCCGACTACTGGTACCGCAACCTGCGCTCGACCGTCGAGTTCGCCGGCGCGGTCCGCGCGCTCACCGAGTCGGGGCACCACGCGTTCGTCGAGTCCAGCCCGCACCCCGTGCTCACCATGGCCGTCCAGGACACCCTCGACGGCAGCGACGCCGCGACGGTGGCCACCGGGACGCTCCGCCGCGACCAGGGCGACCTCGTCGACTTCCTCACCGCGCTGACCACACTGCACGTGCGCGGCGTCCCCGTGGACATCGAGCCGCTCATCGCCGGCGCCTCGCGCGTCGAGCTGCCCACCTACCCGTTCCAGCACGAGCGGTTCTGGCTGGCCGGCCCGCCGCCCGAGCACACACCACACCTGTTCGCACTCGAGTGGGTGCCCGCCACCGGCGGCCAGGCCGGCGCGAACACGGTCGTCGACCTGGCGATGCCGGCGGCGGCGGACCTGCCGGCGGCGGTCCGCGAGGTCACCGCGACCGTGCTCGGCCACCTGCGGGACTGGCTCGCCGCCGACAGCACGGAAAGCGCCGACGGCCGGCTGGTGCTGCGCACGTCCGGCGCCGTCCACACCGACGCGCCGGACCTGCGCCTCGCGCCCGTCGCCGGCCTGATCCGGGCCGCCGCGGCGGAGCATCCCGGCCGGTTCGCGCTGCTCGACGCCCCCGAGGACGTGCCGCCGGACCAGCTCGGGCTGGCGCTCACCGTCGCCGAACCGATCATCGCCGTCCGGGACGGCGAGATCATGGTGCCCCGGCTGACCAGAGGCCTGGCCAGCACCGCACCGGCCACCCCGGACGGCACGGTGCTGGTCACCGGTGCGACGGGCACGCTCGGCGCCGCGCTGGCCCGGCACCTGGTCGCCACCGGTGCGCGGGACCTGCTGCTGGTCAGCCGATCGGGTCCGGCCGCGGCCGGCGCCGCGGCGCTGGTCGCCGAGCTGACCGAGGCCGGCGCGACCGTCCGGCTCGAGGCCTGCGACGCGAGTGACCGCGCCGCGCTCGCCGCGCTGCTGTCGGACGTGGAGCTGACCGCCGTCTTCCACACCGCCGGGGTCATCGCCGACGGGCTGCTCACGTCGATCACGGCGGAGTCGCTGGACGCCGTGCTCGGGCCGAAGGTGGACGCGGCGGTCAACCTGCACGAGCTGACCGCCGACCACCCGATCACCGAGTTCGTCCTGTTCTCCTCGGCCGCCGCCACGTTCGGCAGTGCGGGCCAGGGCGCCTACGGCGTGGCGAACGCGTTCCTCGACGCGCTGGCCGCGCACCGCAGGTCCGCCGGACTGCCGGGCGTCGCGATGGCGTGGGGCCTGTGGGCGGAACGGTCCGGGATGACCGCGCACCTCGGCGAGGCCGACCGGGAGCGGATGAGCCGGGGCGGCGTCGAGCCGCTGTCCACAGTGGAGGGAATGGCGCTGCTCGACGCGGCCCGGGTCGCCGGCCCCGCCGCTCTGGTCACCGCGAAGCTCGACCTCACCGCCCCCGCGGGTGGGGAGATCCCACCGCTGCTGCGGGCACTGGTCAAGCCGGCCGCCACCGCCGTGGCACAGGCCGAGCAGCGCGTCACCGACCGCATCGCCGGGCTGCCCGCCGACGAGGCCAGGGCCGTGCTGGTCGAGCTGGTGGCGGGCCGCGCCGCCGCCGTCCTCGGCCACCCGAACGCGGAATCCGTCGACACGAAGCGGAAGTTCCTGGAGCTCGGGTTCGACTCGCTCACCGCGCTGGAGCTGCGCAACCGGCTGACCGCGGCGACCGGGCTGAAGCTGCCGACCAACATGATCTTCGACCACCCGACCCCGGAGGCGCTGGCCGACTACCTGCTCGGCACGATCGGGCACACGGCCGCGCCGGCGGAACGGCGGGAGGAGTTCGACGGTCCACTCGCGACCCTGTACTGGCAGGCCTGTCTGCGTGCGCGGTCGCAGGACGCGTTGGAGCTGCTGAAGGTCGCCTCGAAGCTCCAGCCCGCGTTCACCGAGCCGGAGTTCGTGGAGCCCGACCGGCTCGCCGTCGGTACCGGCGGCCCGCTGCTGATCTGCCTGCCGTCGTTCAGCCCGGTGTCCGGCCCGCACGAGTACGCGCGGTTCGCCACCTACTTCCGCGACCACCGCGACGTGCTCGTCCTGCCCGAACCGGGCTTCCTGACCGGGCAGAAGGTGCCCGCGTCGCTGGACGCGCTGGCCGACTGGCACGCGTTCAGCGTCCGGCAGCTCGCCGGTGACCGCCCGTATGTCCTCATCGGACGGTCGGCGGGTGGCTGGGTCGCGCACGCCGTAACCCGGCGCCTGGAGGAGCTGGGCAGCCGCCCGGCCGCGCTCACGCTGATCGACACGTACGCGCCGGACTACGACCAGCTGCCGTCACTCGAACCGTCCATGGCCGCCGCCATGCTGTCGCGGGAGAGCAAGTTCGCGATGGGCAACGACACCCGCCTCGCCGCGATGGGCGCCTACCACCGGATCTTCACCGGCTGGGACCCGGCGCCGGTCGACACGCCGACCCTGCTGATCAAGGCGGGCGACCCGTGGGCCGACACCGTCGCTGACTCCCTGTCCTGGCAGGCGTTCTGGGCGCTGCCCCACGACGCCCGCACGTCCCCCGGCGACCACTTCAGCATCCTCGAGGAGCACTCGACGGCCTGCGCGGCGACGCTCGCGGACTGGCTCGTCGAGACCGGTATCGACACCGGGACGACAGGAACCGAGACCCCAGCCCGGCTGACCCCGGCCGGCTGACCCAACACGAGAGGACTGTCATGAAGGTCGTCATCATCGGCGCCGGCCTCGCCGGGGTCGCCTCCGCACTCGCGCTCACCCAGGCCGGGCACGACGTGCTCGTCCTGGAGCAGGCCGAGGAACTGCGCAAGGGCGGCTACGGGGTGATCCTGTGGCCGAACGCCACCGGCATCCTCGGCGAGCTCGGCATCCCCCACCAGAAGCTGCCCGGCCACCGGCTGGACCGGGTGGACATCCAGTCCCAGGCCGGTGAGCCGCTCGTGCGGGTCGAGCTGGACCGGATCGCGCAGCGGTTCGACAGCCCGAACATCGTGATCCGCCGCAGCGCGCTCGTCGAGCACATCGCCGGCGAGTTGCCGGTGGGCACGCTCCGCTTCGGCTCGCTCGCCACGAAGTTCACCGAGCCGCCCGCGGGCTCGAAAGACCCGGTCCTGGTCACGCTGGCCGACGGCACGGTCCTCGAGGCCGAGGTGCTGATCGGCGCCGACGGCCACCGCTCGGTGCTGCGCAACCACCTGTTCGGCCGCAGCGTGGCCAAGTACACCGGCTGGGCCACCTGGCACGGCACGACCAGGCTGGACGTCCCGCTCACCAACAGCCACCGCGTGCAGACCCTCGCCGGCAAGCACGGCCTGTGCGTCATGCACCCGCTGGGCGAGAGCATGCTGTACTGGGCGTTCGAGACCCCGTGGACCAACGGCGACGTCGCCCCGCCGCCCGCGCCGGGCGCCGAGGCCACGACCTCGCCGCTGGCCAACCTGCGCTCCCGCTTCGCCGACTTCGCCCACCCGCTGCCCGAGCTGCTCGACTCGATCACCGACGACGACGTCAGCGTGTTCCCGCACATCGTGCACAAGGTCCCGCGCTGGTGGGGCCGCGGCCGGATCACCATGGCCGGCGACGCCGTGCACGCCGTCCCACCCCGCACCGGCATGGGCGCCAACCAGGCGCTGGAGGACGCGTGGGTGCTGCGCAACACGCTGAACCACCCCGGCGACGCGGCCTCGCTGCTGCGTGCCTACGAGCGCAAGCGCCGCCGCCGCGTCCGGATGCTCTACGCGTACGCCGTGCTCACCGGCAAGCAGGGCCAGTCGATGCCGGGCCTGTTCAAGAGCAGGGAAGGCGTCTCGCTGACCGGCTTCCAGGGCCTGCAGATCAAGACGTTCAGCAACTTCCTCAACCGCTGAAGGAGATTCCCCGATGAAGATCGTTCGCCAGCACGCCTTCGGTGAGCCGGAGGTGCTCGTGCTGGAAGACCTGACCTTACCGCCGGTCGGCGAGGGGGAGCTGCTGCTGCGCACCGAGGCGGCCGCGGTCACCTTCTTCGACATCATGAACCGCCGCGGGCAGCTGGCCGACCGGGAGTACTACGAGCAGGACGCGCTGCTCCCGCTCTCGCCCGGCTACCAGGGCGCCGGCTATGTCGAGGAGGTCGGCTCCGGCGTCACCGACTTCGCGGTCGGCGACCGGGTGGCCTGGGCGATGGCCGACGGCGCCTACGCCACGCACGTGATCGCCCCGGCGGCGGTCGTGGTGCCTGTGCCGGCGGGCGTCGACCTCGGTGAGGCGGCCGGCGTGCTCATCCAGGGGCTGCTCGCCTACAAGATCACCCACGAGGCGCACCCGCTGGAGCCGGGCGACTGGGTCATGGTGCAGGCGGCCGCCGGCGGCGTCGGCTCGCTGATCACGCAGTACGCGAAGCGGCGTGGCGCGCGGGTCGTCGGCGTCGTGTCCAGTGAGGCCAAGGTCGCCGTGGCGAAGGAGGCCGGCGCCGACGAGGTCGTCGTGGCCGCGAGCGACGTGGACGTGGCCGCCGAGGTCAGGCGCATCACCGGCAAGGGTGTCGTGGCCGTCTACGACGGCGCCGGCAAGGACACGTTCGAGGCCAACCTGGACAGCCTGGCGCCGCGCGGGTACCTCCTCGTCTACGGGCAGGCGAGCGGGTTCGTGCCGCCGTTCGACCTGATGCGCCTGAACGACAAGGGATCGCTGTTCGTCACCCGGTTCTGCCTGCCGAACTACTTCGACGAGTGGCCGCCGAAGGAGTTCCTCGCGGAGCTGTTCGAGCAGATGCGCACGGGCGAGATCGTCGTGCGCATCGACAGCCGCTACCCGCTGGCCGACGCCGCGGGCGCGCACCGGGCCGTGGAGTCCCGGGAGTCGGCGGGACGCGTGCTTTTGGTGCCCTGATGCCCGTTATGCCACCAGGTGTCGACCCCTATCGACCCCTGTCGGGCATGATCACGTCTGCCCCGTGTACACAGCTAGGCGTTAGTTTCGGTGTATGCGCGAATGGAGGTGGTCAGCTTGACGAGCAGTCGCGTCAGCGTGGCCACGTCCCGCTCGCTCCAGTCCGCCGTGATCTCGGCGAGGCCCCGACCTCGGGTCTCGCCGAGCACGGCGAGCACCTTGCGGCCCGCCCTGGTCACCGACGCCTCCATCACGCGCTGGTCGGTGGCGCTCCTGGCGCGGGTGATCAGCCCGCGCTCCTCGAGCTTGGCGAGCTGGCGGCTGATCGTGGAGTGGTTCAGGTTGGCCTGCGCGGCCAGCTCGACCACGCCGATCCGCTCGGCGGCGCCGATCCGCATGAGCAGCGGGAACAGCGCACGGTCCAGATCGACCCCGGCCCGCTCGATGAGGATCGAGTGGAACCGGGGCTTGTTCATCAGC
The DNA here is from genome assembly GCF_045807065.1 of Actinophytocola sp. GTDB lineage: Bacteria > Actinomycetota > Actinomycetes > Mycobacteriales > Pseudonocardiaceae > Actinophytocola. Next base: position 9,433 of record NZ_JBJMIE010000212.1, read on the forward strand.
TCCATGGCCTCGGTCAGTGCCGCCTGCAGGTCGCTCACTCCGTGCACTATACACGGAAGTTTCGCGAGAGAAACCCCGTGCATCATGCACGGTTACCGTGCTACGATTTCCGTGCATGATGCACGGAGGACATGACTACGGAGGTCCACGATGGACGCAGCAGTGGTTCGCGAACTGGGGCAGGCTCCCAAGTTCGGCCAGTTCGACGAGCCGGTGCCGGGCGAGGGGGAGGTGCTGATCACGGTCAAGGCCGCCGCGCTGAACCCGTCGACGAAGGCGACCGCCTCCGGCGCCCACTACGCCAGCCAGAAGCAGGTGCCGTTCGTGGTCGGCCTGGACGGCGTAGGCGTGCTGGAGGACGGCAAGCGCGTCTTCTTCGGCGGTCCTCGTGCCCCGTTCGGCACCTTCGCCCAGAAGGCGGTCGCGCACCAGGCCCGCTGCTGGCCCATCCCCGACGACGTCGACGACGTGACCGCGGCCGCCATCCCCAACCCGGCCCTGTCCTCCTGGCTGCCGATGGTGCACCAGGCCAAGGTCGAGCCCGGTCAGACCGTGCTCGTCCTGGGGGCCACCGGCACCGCGGGCAAGCTGGCCATCCAGATCGCGAAGCTGCTGGGCGCCGGCCGCGTCGTCGCCGCCGGCCGCAACGAGGAGATCCTGGCCACCCTGCCGGAGCTCGGCGCCGACGCCACCATCCAGCTCGACCAGCCGCACGAGCAGCTCGTGAAGGCCTTCAGCGCCGAGCCGGGCTTCCACACGGTCCTCGACTTCGTCTGGGGCAAGCCCACCGAGGCCCTCCTGGCCGCTCTGACCCGCCCCGACTTCGACGCGGACAGCTTCGCCACCAAGATCGTCCAGATCGGCGAGGGCGCCGGCCCGACCATCACCCTGCCGGCCGCCGCCCTGCGCTCCGCGGGCCTGACCATCGTCGGCACGGGCATGCCTCCGTTCCAGCTGTTCCTGGACACCTTCGGCCAGGCCATGGCCCACGCCGCGAACGGCACCCTGAAGGTCGACACCGCCCCGACCCACCTGTCCGAGATCAACACGGTCTGGAACCAGGGCGACAGGAACGGCAAGCGCGTCGTCATGATCCCCTGACCTCGACGGCCAGAGAGAAGCCGACCGGCCCTCGGGCTGGTCGGCTTCTGGCAGGTGAGAGGGCATCGAGCGTCAGAGGGTGAAAGGAGCCTTGAGGTCGTCGAACATCGGGAAGTGGCGCACGTTGAGCGTGGCTACCTGAAGGCCGCGGACCTCCGCTGTCCCGGCGATGAGGTAGTCGGCGATGCCGATTCCGTTGTGACTGCGGCGGTAGGTCCGCATGTACTCGCCGGCTCGGCTGGCGGCGGGTCCGGTGACCGGTTCGACGCGGAACGAACCGAGTAGCTGCCAGACCTCTCGTCGTTCGGCCGAGCGCATGCCGCCGATGATCTCGGCGACGGAGACGGCACTGATGGCGAGTGGGCTGGCGCGTCGTCCTTCCCGCAGCCAGTCTCGTGCTGCCACAACGCCACGCAGATGGGCGATGAGCACGTCGGAGTCGATCAGGTACATGACTACGGCCTGGCCGCCCACATCCTGGCCAGGTGGTCCTCTCGACCACTGGCGCGACGCTCGGGCCATTCGTCATCGGCATCCGCGAGGACCCCGAAGGATTCGTCGATCGCGGCAAGTCCCACGGCGACGTCATCGACCTCGTCGTGCAGAGAGCGGTCGAGCAGTCTGCGGATGATCTCGGCTCGGGAGACGCCCTGACTGTGCGCGAGACTGTCGAGCAGCTCGGCCTGCTCCTCGTCCAGGTAGATGTTCGTCCGCTTCATACACCACATCATACACCACTCACGGGTCACGCCTGTCGAACGGGCGGGGCGGGCGGCCGGGAGGCGGGCACCTGGCGGTGCCCGCCCCGGTACGGGGGATCAGCGGTGGTCGTCGCAGCCGCGGCGGGTGGGTCTGCGGCGCAGCCTGGGCAGCCACGGGGCACGGCGGTCCGGAGCTGGCGTCCAGGTGCCGTTGATGATGCGGCCTTGCGGAGTTGCCATGGTGTTACCTGCCTTTCCGGTTGTCAGGAACCACGCCATTGGGGTTCACGTTTCTCGACGAAGGAGCGCGGGCCCTCCTCGGCGTCGGCGCTGTGCGTCCTCTTCTCCTCCCAGGTGAACCTGGTCGCGAAGGCCTGCTCCACGGGCATGGTGAGCGCCCGGGAGGCCGCCTCCTTCACCGCGCGGACCGACAGGGGCGCGGCGCGCAGCAGATCGCTCACCCAGCCGTCCACACAGGACTCCAGTGACTCCGCCGGCACCACGTCGTTGACGAGACCCAGGGCAAGCGCACGCGACGCCGGGATGCGCCTGCCGGTCATCAGGTAGCCAAGGGCCGTGCGGTACGGGATCTGCTGCGTGAGCCGGAAGACGCCGCCCGCGCCGGCGATGAGACCCAGCCGGGCCTCGGGCAGGGCGAACTCGGCCTCCTCGACCGCCACGATGATGTCGGCGGCCAGTGCCAGCTCGAAGCCACCGCCCAGCGCGAGGCCGTTGACCGCGGCGACGACCGGCTTGGCGAACCGGAACCGCTCGGTGAGCCGCGGCCAGCCCGGCTTGTCGCGGCTGCCGAACGTGGACGTCGCCGTCCCCGCCTCGATCCGCCGTACCAGCTCCTTGAGGTCCTGCCCGACGGAGAAGGCGCGGTCCCCGGCGCCGGTCAGCACCACCACCCAGATCTCGTCGTCCGCCTCGATGTCGTCCCAGGCCGCGCACAGCTCGGCGTGCATCGCGAGGTTCATCGCGTTGAGCACCTCCGGGCGGTTGAGCGTGACCCGCGCGACGTGGCCGGACTTCTCGTACCTGATCACCATGGGTAGCGGACCGGGGTCGTGTTCGTCGTGCGCCACTGCCAGCGGGTGAACTCGTCCCAGCTGTGGTCCGCGCCGTGCCGGGCGCCGTTGCCCGACGCGCCGACCCCGCCGAACGGCACGTGCGCCGCGTCGTTGATGGTCTGGTCGTTGACGTGCACCATGCCGACCCGCAGCCGGGTGCCGAGAGCGTCGCCCCTGGCCACATCGGACGTGAAGACCGCCGCGGACAGGCCGTACTCGGTCGAGTTGGCCATGGCGACCGCCTCGTCGTCGCTGTCCACGACGGTCACCGGGGCGACCGGGCCGAAGATCTCCTCCTCGAACGCCGGCATGCCGGGGGTCACCCCGCCCAGCACGGTCGGCAGGTAGCACTGGCCGTCGGAAACCCCGCCGGCCAACAGCGAGGCGCCGGCCGCCACCGTCTCGCGGACGATCCGGTCCACCCTGGACAGCTGCTCGGGACTGATCAGCGGCCCCAGGTCCACGTCGCCGGCCGGATCACCGACCCGCAGCGCGCCGGCCTTCGCGGCGAGCAGCCCCACGTACTCCTCGGCCACCGCGCGGTGCACGATGTGCCGCCCGGCCTGCATGCAGATCTGCCCGCCGTGGAAGAACGACCCCCACGCGCCGGCCGACGCCGCGGCCTCGACGTCGGCGTCCGCCAGCACCAGGAACGGGTTGTTCCCGCCCAGCTCCAACGAGACCCGCTTGAGCAGCCGCCCGGCCGTCGCGCCGATGCGCCGGCCGACCGCGCTCGACCCGGTGAACGCGATCATCGCCACGTCGGGGTGGCTGACCAGCGCCTCACCGGGTGCGGCGTCGCCGGGCAGCACGTGCAGCACGCCGGGCGGCAGGCCGGCCTCGGTGAACACGCGGGCGATCACGTGCCCGCCGGACACCGGGGTGTGCACGTCGGGCTTGAGCACGACCGCGTTGCCCAGCGCCAGCGCCGGCGCGAGCGCACGCATGGCCAGCAGCAGCGGGACGTTCCACGGGCTGATCACACCGACCACGCCGTGCGGCACCCTGGTCGCCACGCTGTGCTCACCCGGCCCGGCGGCCAGCACGTGCCCGGGTGGCCGGGTGGCGATCGCGGCCGCGGTCCACAGCTCGTCGATGCTGGCGCCGACCTCGTACTCGGCCTTGCCGCGGACGGCGCCGCCCTCGCGGACCAGCCAGCCGATGACCTCCTCGCGGTGCACGGTGAGCACCTGCGCGGCGTTGCGCATGGTCTCCGCGCGGACGTGTGCCGAGGTCGCCGCCCACGCCGGCGCGGCCGCCACGGCGCCCGCGATCGCGAGCTTCATGTCGTCGGCGTCGGCCAGCCCGACCGTGGCGATCCGCGTGCCGGTGGCGGGGTTGGTCACCTCGAGCGTGCCGCCGCGGGACGGCCGCCATGCGCCGTCGAAGACGCCGCTGGTGTCGCTGGTGTCGGGATCGATGAGGGTCATGGGTTTCTCCCGGCGTGCCCGGTGATCGGTACGTCGACGAGCAGTGGACCGTCGGCGATCGCGGACTTGGCCACGATCTCCCGCAGGTGGTCGGTGTCGGTCGCCCGCACCGTGTCGATGCCGAAGAACTCGGCGGCGTGGGTGAAGTCGAGGTGGCCGATGTCCAGCCCGACGTAGCGGCCCGTGGCGCTGGACGCGCTGCCCCACGAGTCCAGGGTCTGCTTGAGCGTGCGGTACTCCCCGTTGTTCATCACCAGGAACGTCACCGGCACCCGGTAGCGCGCGGCGGTCCACAGCCCCTGCAGGCCGAACATGGCGCAGCCGTCGCCGAGCACGGCGATGGTCGGGTGGTCCGGCGCGCCCATCCGGTGCCCCACGGCCAACCCGATCCCGTTGCCCAGTCCGCCGCCGACCGTGTGCACCAGCGCACCCGGCCGGTCCAGGCGCAGCATGTCCCGCAGCAGCACGCCGGTCGTGATGGCCTCCTCGACGACCACCGCGTCCGCCGGCAACCCGGCCGCGATCGCGCCGACCGCGCCGTACGGGTCCAGCGGCGCGGCACCGGCGGCCGCCCGCACCTTGCGGTCCACCTCGACCGCCCGCGCCAGGCTTTCCCTGCGTGCCAACCTGATCCGGGTCCGGGCCGGCGGGAAGTCGCCGACCAGCTCGGCGAGCCCACGCAGGCTCGGACCGAGCGCGCCGAGCAGGCCGAGCCGGACCGGGAAGTTTCGGCCCAGCTCCGCCGGATCGGTGTCCAGCTGCACGACGTGGGCGGCCGGCGGGATGGCCGGGCCGGGCGTGTAGTGGTGCGCCATGAACGCGTGCGTGCCCACGATGAACACCAGGTCGTGGCCGGCCAGCCGCTGCCTTATGCCGGCGTTGGTCGGCGGCAGGATCCCCGCGTGCAGCGGGTGGCCGGCCGGGAAGTCGACCTCGTCGTGCATCGGCTGGTGATAGACGGTCGCGCCGATCGCCTCGGCCAGCGCGACCAGGTCGGCGACGGCGCCGTCCCGGCCGACGCCGTCGCCGGCCACGATCGCCGGCCGGTGCGCGGCGCACAGGATGTCCGCCGCCTCCGGCAGCGCGGCCGCGGCCGGCAGTCCGGCCACGGTGGACCGTCGCGGCACCGACACGTCGGTGTCCTCGGCGAGCAGGTCCATCGGGATGGACAGGAACACCGGCCCGGCCGGCGGTGCCGCCGCGGCGGCGAACGCCCGGCGCAGCATGATCGGCAGGTCGTGCGCGTGCTGCACGTCGAAGGTCTGCTTGACCGCCGCCTTCGCCAGCCCGACCAGGTCGCCGGAGAGCATCGGGTCGCTCGCCAGGTGCCGGCGGTCCTGCTGGCCGGCGGTGACCACGAGCGGAGTGCGCGACCGGGACGCGTTGAGCAGCCCGACCAGCCCGTTGGCCAGCCCGGCGGCGATGTGCAGGCTGACGAACGCGGTGCGCCGGGTGGCGCGGGCGTACCCGGACGCCATCGCCACCAGCGGACCCTCGTGCACGCCGAGCACGTAGTCGATGTCGTCCACCTGGGACAGCCCGTCCACGAACGGCAGCTCACTGGTGCCCGGGTTGCCGAACACGGTGGTGACGCCCTCGTCCCGCAGGATGGCCAGCATCGCGTCGATGGGTCGCATCACGCCGCGCCCTTCGCCCGCCAGCCGTTGTTCACCTTGTCCAGCACGTCCGCGCCGTACAGCCGGAGCGCCTGCTGGAGGGCGAACTCCGCCATGTACTCCCGGAAGAGCGACAGCGGCTCCTCCGAGGTGTGCAGCATGTGCCGGTTGGGTGCGACGGCCGGCGCGGCCATGCGCGCCGCCGCGTCGGCGACCGCGTCGTCCATGTGGGCCTGGTCGACCACCTCGTCGAAGATCCCGGCCGCGTCCGGCTCGCCGGCGTAGAGCCTGCGCCCGGACAGGATGACCTGCCGGGACACCCGGCCGTTGGTCAGCCGTGCCACCCGGAGGTTCCCGGCGCCGGGCACGATGCCCTCCTGCGCGGCCGGCAGGCTGACGAACGCGTCGTGCTCGGCGATGACGTAGTCGAACAGCAGCAGCAGCTGCATGCCGCCGCCGATGGCGAACGTGTCCACCGCCGCCACCCACGGCTTCTCCGCGACCCGCGTGCGCCAGTCGCCGTCGACCCGGACACCGCGGTAGATCTTGCTCAGGTAACCCAGCTCGCGGCGCATGAGGAAGCCGAGGTAGGAGATCCGCCCGGCGTGCAGCTCCCGCAGGTTGATCCCGGCGCTGAACACGCGGCGCCCGGCGTACTTGGGGTGGGACATGACCGCGCCACGCAGCACGCAGACCCGGACCGCCGGGTCGAGCAGCGCGATGTCGACGGCGGTCTCCATGTCCTCGACGTGCGCGACCGTCTCCGCGTTGAGGCAGTGTTCGTTGTGGACGGTCAGGTGGGCGACGTCGCCCTCCCGGCGGATCCGCACCACGCCGAGGTCGACGTACCCGGTCCCGGTGAACTCCGGCAGCAGCTCCAGCGCCCGTGGCGTCGGCGCCAGCATCGTCTCCGCCAGGTGGGTGCCGGCCACCTCGTCGGCGAGCACGTGGTGCAGGAAGATGCCCTGGTCGATCTCGCGCCCGAGCTTGTCCTGCTGTGGCAACGCCTCCTCGGCCGCCATCTCCTCGGCGGAGGGGACGAGGCCGGGAAACCGCACCGCCGCGGCGGCGACCAGCTCGTCGATGCGCAGCCGCGTGGTGAACCGGTCGGTCAGCTCCGCGTACACGGTGCGGGCGTGTGCCCGCATGAAGTCCGTCCGCCTGTGCCGCGCCTCGTCGGACACCGACGAGCCGAACACCGGAACGGTCGGGGGTGCCTCGAAGATCATGGGCGGGCCTGCCGTAACACCCGGTCGCACGCGGCGAGGTGGGCGCCGAGCGACTCCTCGAACGGGGTCGTGGTGGCGTCCAGCAGCAGCCGGCGGCGGATCGCCAGCTCGGCGCCGGACAGACCGGACAGCAGCGTCGCGGCGTAGCCGACCGCCTCGGGCAGCTCGCCGGCGCAGGCGACGACCTCGTCGACGATGCCGATCCGGGCCGCGGTGGCCGCGTCGAGCGCGGTGCCGAACAGCACCAGCCGGCGCGCCCTGGCCACGCCGATCTGGGTGGCGAGCCGGTGCACGGCCATGCCGGGCCACGGCTGGCCGTGGAACGTCGGCGGGTTCAGGCGCAGGTCCTCGGCCGCGATGCGGTGGTCGGCGGTGAGCAGCAGCTCCAGAGCGGGGCCGGAGCACGGGCCGTGCGCGGTGGCGATCACCGTGGCCGGCACCCGCTCGAGCCGGCGCAGCGCCCGCTCCCACTTGTTGACCACCGCCACCCCGGCCTCGCCGGCGCCCGGGCCGGGCCAGTGCCCGGTCCCGCCGGAGGCGTCGGCGAGCTCGATGACGACCGTGATCTCCTCCGCCGCGTCCTCCGCGTGGTCGCAGAGCGCCTCGACACCGGAGATGAGCGTGCCGTTCAGCGGGCTCGACGTGTCGACGGACAGCCGCGCGTCCTTTGTGGTGGATCGGTTGAAGACGACGTCGCTGACGGTCATTGTCTTGTCCTTCCGGGATTTCAGTAGCGGACCAGCGCGGTCTCGATGGTCGAGCCGGGGCCCATGGTCATCAGCACGCCGAGGTCGCCCGGCACGACGACGCCCTCGTCGAGCAGCCGGCGCAGGGAGAACAGGAACGAGCCGGACGAGAGGTTCCCGTAGTCCCGCAGCACGGTGACCGTGTGCCGGACGTCGTGGCGGGTCAGGCCGAGGTTGACGGCGACGGAGTCGATGACCTTCTTGCCGCCGGAGTGCACGATCCAGTGCGCGATGTCGCTGCGCCGCAGCCCGGTGCCGGTCAGCAGCCGGTTCACGATCAGCTCGGCGTGCGCGCCGACCACGTAGGGCACGTCCCGGTCGAGGTAGAAGCTGAACTTGCCGGCCTCGTCGTCCCAGTCGTAGCGCATCGCGTCGATCGCGTCCGGGATGAGGCAGCTCGCGAACTTCAGCACCTCCGGCCCGGTCACCCCGGGCTCGGCGACCTCCGGCTCGTCGTAAGGCACCGCCCGGATCGCCACCGCGGCCGCACCGTCACCGAACAGGCTGTTCACCACGGACGTGCGCATGGTCCCGTCGAACACGTACGCCGCGGAGCACGCCTCCACGCACAGCATCACCGCTACCCGGCCGGGGTGCGCGCGGGCCCAACCGGCCACCGCGTTGAGCCCGTTGAGCCCGGCGTTGCAGCCCATGCCGACCACGTCGAGCCGGCTGGTGTGCACCGAGAGCCCCAGTTCGGCGATGATCCGCGCGGACAGGCCGGGGGTGAGGAACCCGGTGGTGGTGACGCAGGTCAGGTAGCCGACGTCGTCGAGGTCGTACCCGGTCCTGCCGAGCACGGCGGAAATGGCACGCGACCCCATGTCGATGGCCGTGCTGCGGTGCTTGCGCAGCAGCTCACCCTGGCTCTCCTGGTGCATGGTGCCGTCCGGCGCGCGCTCCGGCAGGGTCAGGGACCGGCGCTCGATGGCACTGTTCAGGAAAACCGACCGAATACGCTCGTCGGTGACCCCGAAAATGTCGATGAGCTCCGCCTGGGAATAGGAGTTCGGGGGTGTCGCGGTAGCGATGCCGAGGATCTTCGCGGCCGGTCCTGACCCGGTCAACCCAGGTGAGTACGCCGGCTCCATGGTGGGTGAGACGGCGATCGTGGACAGTTGTCCGGTCACTTCATCCCCTTTCTCCGATGGGCCTGGAAGTGATGGGACGGGCTATCGCGAAGTTACCCGAGCGGATTGCCGAATGGCGTGGACGAGGACTCGGGGAAATGGTGTCCGCGCATTTCCTAGGGGGGTTGAGGGGGTGGGTTGGGGTGTCGGCGGCCACAGGCGGGCTGCGACTGTGGGAGGCGTTGGAGCGGAGCCCGCGGAGTGACCATGTCGCAACGCGCGGAGCCCATGTCGCCAGGCCCGGCGAGGGAGGCACGGTGCGCACCGAGCTGATCCGGCCGCTGCCGGAGTTGATCAAGGCCAACGCCACGCGCGTCGGCGACCGGCTCGCGTTCGCGGACGCCGGCCGGTCGGTCACGCACGCCGAGCTGGCGCGGCGGACCGCCAGGCTGGCCGGGCACCTCGCCGAGCACGGGCTGCGCCCCGGCGGACGGGCCGCGGTGGCTCTGCCGGGCGGCGTCGACATGGTGGAGTGCTGCCTCGCGATCACCAGGGCCGGCGGGATCTGCGTGCCGCTCGACCTCCGCGCGCCCGCCGACGAGCTGGCGTACCTGCTCGCCGACAGCGGTGCCACGCTGGTCATCACCGACGCCCGGGGGCAGTCGGTGATGGAGGCGACGATCAGCCGCGGCACTCGCCGCACCGTGCTGGTCACGGGTGCGGACGCACCGGCACGCCGGTCGGTCGACCGGCTCGCCGCGACCGACGCGCCACCGCCGCGCGACGACCTCGATCTGACCGAGCCGGCCTGGCTGATGTACACCTCCGGCACCACCGGGCCGCCGAAGGGTGTGCTGACCAGCCAGCGCAACTGCCTGTGGTCGGTCGCCGCCTGCTACGCCCCGATCCTCGGCCTGTCCGCCGCGGACCACCTGCTCTGCCCGTTGCCCCTGCACCACAGCTTGGCCCAGGTCCTCGGCGTGGTCGGCACGATCGCCACCGGCGCGGCCGCCACCCTCGCCGACGGCATCACCGCCGACGCCGTGCTGGACGCGTTGCGCACGGGCCGGCACACGTTCCTCGTCGGCGCCCCCACCCTGTACGCCGACCTGCTGCGCCGCGCCGACCAGCCGGCGCGGGCGGCGATCTCCCGGTTGCGGGTGTGCCTGTCCACCGGCGCGATCGCCGCTCCCGCGCTGTCCGCCGAGTTCGCGGAGACGTTCGGCGTGCCCCTGCTGAACAGCTACGGCGCCACCGAGACCGCCGGCCCGATCACCGTGAGCTGGACCGACGGCGGCACCCCGGGCGGCTCGGCCGGCCTGCCGGTGCCCGGCCTCGCGGTCCGCGTGGTCGACCCGGCCACCGGCGATGACCTGTCACCCGGTGAGGAGGGCGAGGTCCTGGTCCGCGGCCCGAACCTGATGATCGGCTACCACGACCGCCCGGAGGCGTCGGACGACGCGCTGCGCGGCGGCTGGTACCGCACCGGCGACCTGGCGTGCCTGGACGCCGACGGCCACCTGCGGATCAACGGTCGCCTGGCCGAACTGATCACCACCGGCGGTGAACGTACCCACCCGGAGGAGATCGAGGCGGTCCTCCGCGCGGTCCCCGGCGTGGCCGACGCCGCGGTGGTGGGCCGCCCGCACGAGGTGCTCGGCGAGATCCCGGTGGCGTTCGTGGCCCCCGGCCCGGCCGGCTTCGACCAGGACCGGGTACTGGCCGCCTGTTCGCGGGAACTGCCGAGGGCCAAGGTCCCGGTCGAACTGTTCGAGATCGACGCGGTACCGAGATCGCGTTCCGGCAAGGTGGCCAGACACCGCCTGCACACCCTCCCGGCGAAGCTCCGCGCGGTCGGGGGCACCCACTACGAGCAGCTGTTCAGGCTGGACTGGACCCCGCTGCTCGACCGCGGCGCGACGCGGGCGGCACCGCGGGTGGCCGAGTTCGGCGAGCAGGTCGACCGGCACGCGCCACTACCGGACCTGGTCGTCCTGCGCGCACCGGCCGACGTGAGCATGGCCGGCGCCCTGGCCGTCGCCGAACAGATCACCACCTGGCTGACCCACCCGTGGCCACCCGGTGCGCGGCTGGCGTTGGTGACCACCACCGCGGTCAACACCTACCCGGGCGAACGGGTGGCCGGCCTGGGCGCCCCCGCGCTGTGGGGCCTGGCCACCGCGGCCCAGTCGGACGCGGACGGCCGCCTGCTGGTGATCGACACGGACACCGCCCTGACCGCCGAAACCATTGCCACACTGGGTGCCCTGGACCGTCCGCGCCTGGCCGTCCGGGGCGGCATCCCACTGGTGCCGCAGCTGGCGAGGGTGGGCACCGAGCAGACCGGCGGCGTGCGGTTGAGGCAGGCGGGCACCGTCCTGGTCACCGGCGGCACCGCCGGCCTGGGCAGGGAGCTGGCCAAACACCTGGTGACCGCGCACGGCGTGCGAAGCCTGTTGCTGACCACCCCTACCGGCCCGGGCACCCACCCCGACCACTTCACCCCCGACCCCCTGGCACGACCGGAGGTCACGGTCCGCACCGCCGCCGTGGACCACGCCGACCGCGCCGCTCTGGCCGCACTGCTCGCCGGGATCCCGAAAGAAGCCCCGCTGACCGCCGTGGTGCACGCCGCCGGCCTGGACCCCGGCGGCCTGCTGGCGACCGCGGTGGCGGAGGACCCCGCGGCGGCCCTGCACCGCAGGATCACCCCGGCCGTGCACCTGCACGAGCTGACGACCGGTCTGGACCTGGCCGCCTTCGTCCTGGTCTCCACCGCGGGAGGCACCGCACCAGGCAACCTCCACGCCGCGACGACGGCGGTCGACGCGTGCCTCGGCGCCATCGCCGGCATTCGCCACCTGACCGGTCAGCAGGCCCTGTCCCTGTCGGTGGGCGTGATCGGCGAGACGGGCCTGTCACCGCAGGAGGCCATGGCCATGTTCGACGCGGCCCTACGCGCCGGCGTACCCCGCCTGATCACCATGCGGCCTGTCGACGGTCGCACCTCCGGTTCGCACGGCCCTTTCGTGGCACTGCCGTAGCGCGTCCTCGTGGCACCGCCGCAGCGCGTCGATGCCGAGTTCGACCAGCGCCCGGAGCGCCTGGTGCTGCACCACGATCTCGAACGCGTCGCCGGGTGGTCCGCCGCACACGATCAGCACGTGGTCCGTGCCCTCCTGGGTGATCGCCAACGGGCAGCCCTCGTTGATCACCACGTACGAGCGGACGAGCAGGCTGGTTCCCAACATGTCTTCTCCTGGGTGTTCGTGCGGCGGTTCCTGGCGGAAGGAGTGGCGGTGGAACCGGGAGCGGGGGATTCCCCCGGTTCCACCGCCTGACGGGTGCGGCCTGGCGCGGGACTCGAACAGGCCCGGCGACCCGTCGGCAGCCCGACCGGAACAGCCACGGTCGAGCGAGAACACGGCGTGCCGCGGCGCACCGAAAAGTCAGATCGATACACACAGCGTGTTGCCGAACCGCTCGTGTATGTACCCATTGCGTACCCGCTATCGTGTGTGACACCGCTGCTTTCAGGGGTAATAGTACAATGGGTACCCAGTATTAGTACCTGTACTTTCGGGTGAATCTGCGACTGCTACTGTGCGTGATCAGTTCGCGTGGAAGATGACGGAGGTCTGGTTCATGGCTCGTGGTCCGCTGCCGCCGCTGGTCTACAAGATCATGTGCGGTCGCAAGCTGGAGGCTGCTCGGGAACGCGTGCAGCTGTCCCAGGACGACGTGTCCAAGCGACTCGGGTGGTCACAGCAGAAGGTCGCGAACGGCGAGACCGCGGTGAGCGCGGTGAACCGGCGTGACCTGGAGCTGCTGCTGGACGTGTACGGCGTCGACGGTGCCGCACGCGGTGAGTACTTCGAGCTGGCCGACCTCGCTCGCAAGCAGCTGCCTCGCCGCAAGGGGACCCTGCGCAGCAAGTTCGAGGGCATCATGCGGCAGGTGGTCGACATGGAGTTCAGCGCGACCACGACCTGGCGGCACAACAGCATGGTGATCCCAGGAATGCTGCAGACCGAGGAGTACATGCGCTACCTGTTCCGCGCCTACCGCCCGTCATGGCCGGCGGATGAGATCGAGCGAGGTGTCGAAAGACGCCTCGGGCGGCAGGCCGCGCTGGCCAACACCGACCAGCAGTTCTGGTTCGTCGTCCATGAGGCAGCCCTGCGCTCCCTGGAGGGCATCGACGGCGGGAACTCGGTTCTGCGAGGTCAGGCGCGAGTGCTGCTCGACGCCATCGACCGGCCCAACGTCGAGCTACAGGTCGCCCCGTTCCGGCACGGCTACTACCCAGGCCAGGAAGAGACCTATGTGATCTTCGGGTTTGACACAGAACCCGCTGTCCGGGTGACGTACGTTGAGAAGTACGACGGAGGCGACATCCTGCACGACGAGAAGAACCTCGCGAGGTTCACGACGTTCTGGGAACACCAGCGGGTTCACGCCCTTGGACCGGAGCAGACCCGCCCGTTCCTGCGGGAGCTGTCGCAGCCCTGACTGCACGCACCGAGAGGAACGACCAGATGACCAGCTCCCACGGACGATGGGTATGGCGGAAGTCCAGCTTCAGCCAGGGCAACACCAACTCCGACTGCGTCGAGGTGGGCCAGTGGCGGAAGTCGACCTACAGCGAGGGTAATGGCAACTCCTCCTGCGTCGAGGTCGCCTGGACCTCACCCGTCATCGCCCTGCGGGACTCGAAGAACCCGGATGGCGGGATGCTCACCGTCCCCACGTCCGGATGGCACGAGTTCCGCGCGTCGATCACGTCAGGCGTGTAGCAGCCACCATGCCGTCCAGTGCCCCCGGCGTGCGGGCGCATACATAGCCCGATCGGTCGGTGTCGCCGCGGACGTCGAACTGGGCATTTTTTGGGCATTGTGGTTCACTCAATCCATGCCCAGAAAAAGCCCAGCAGTGGACGGGGTGGTCGCGGGCGTGCAGCGGCTGCTCAGGCGTGGGTTGCCGGTGACCCCGACGGGCGCGGACGCAGTGCTGCTGGACCTGCGCGGTGTCGTCGCACGGGCGGTTGACCCGGCTGACGCGTCGAGCAGGACGGCCGCGCTGGACGGCACTCTGCGGGGGCTGCTGGCCCGTTTCGACGATGCTCGTTACGCGCCTGCGGTGCGCGCGTTGTTCGGGTTGCCACCGGCCGAGCCGGGATTGAACCTCACCCTCCGGCGCGAACTCGCCGCGGAGGCGGCGGGACACGAGGTCCACCACTTCCGCAAGCGGATCGAGCCGAAACTGGTCGAGAAGGTCGCCTGGGAACTGCTGTCCGACGCCGACCGGTTCACCCGCTCAACGTTGATCGCCCCACGGCTGGCCCCGGCCACCACGCGGCAGCCGGTCCCGGCCGACCCGTTCGCCTGGGAGGTCGCCGAGCACGAGGAGCAGCTGAGCCGGATTTGGTCGGTGCTCTACGCGGCCCGAGCCGAACTGTTGGCCGTCGAGCGGCTGATCAGTCTGGAGGCCGGCCGGACGAGCATCATCATCGCCGCGGTCACCGCGGCCTGGCGGTGGGCAGTCGCCCGCGCCGAGGCGACCAGCTACACCACCGCATTCGCCCTGGAAGCCGACATCGGGCCGGCGGAACTGGTCGCACTGGCCGGCTGGACCCCGGTCCTGACCCCGGCACAGGCTTCCCGGCTTGTCGAAGCCGCCGCGGGCGGCGCCAGTCGGGAGCAGTTCGTGGCCGCCCTGCACGGCGAGACCGAGCTGGGCAACACCTGGGTCAACGGGTTCCTCACGCGGTCGACATCCTCCCGACACAGCATCAAGCACGAGAACGGATCAACCCTGTGAGCACCACAGCGACCAATCCCGTCCTGACCGCGGCCCTGGCGGAGGCGGCAGCCGGTGTCCCGCGCCGCTACGTCATCACCGGTGGCCCGTCCTCGGGCAAGGACGACCTGATCGCCGCGATCCACGCCGCTGGCATCCCGTGCATGGCCGAGGAACCGGGCCGGCAGATCTACCGCGAGCACCGCGAAAGGCTGGGCCGGCACCTGCGCCGCGAGGACCGGCGCGAGTACTCCTTGGAAGTGTTGAAGGCGTTCATCGCCGAGTACACCGCGCACAAGCACGGGATCCGGTTCTACAACCGCGGAATCCCCGACGGCTACGGCTGGGACGCGTTCTTCGGACTGGGCCCCACTCCGCAGCTGGAGGAGGCCACCCGGCTTTACCGCTACGAACAGGTCTTCGTGCTCGACCCGTTGGACACCTTCGAGGACCCCGACGACATCGTCTGGGCCAAGGACCGCGAGATTCGCCGCGTCCACGAACTGATCGTGCAGGGCTACTACGACGCCGGCTACGAGCCGGTGTTCGTCGCCCCCGACGCCGCAACCGCGCGGTTGGACTTCATCTGCTCGAACCTGCGCCTGCCCAAACCCAGCCGAGGAGCGTGACCCGCGTTGTTCCGCAACGGAAAACCCGGCACACCCGGGTTGCTGCTCTCCCCGAACAGCGTGTTGGCCAACGCACTGCTGCGCTCGATCGACATCCTGCGCCCCCGCGTCCTCGCGGCCCGACCGGACCGGATCGAGTTCGTCGTCGGCACCCAGATCAACGGCGCCCCGCACCTCGGGACGAACCTGGTCCAGACCGCGGCGTTCCTGCTCGCGAAGATCGCGCGCCGCGAGTTCTCGATCGATACGGTGGTGCGGTTCGGCGCCTTGGACAACGCGCCTCACGACGTGGTGCTCGACCCTGAAACCCATAGCGCCTACCAGCAGACCTACTACCACGCCCTCGGCAAAGACAAGATCAGCGAGCTGATCGAGGGCTACTACCGGGCGTTTTTCGACTTGCTGTCCGAGGCCACGGACACCGACTACATGATCGAGACCTATACCGACCAACAAGCCAGCCCCGGCTTCCGTGCCGAGTTCCTGCGCACACTGGAGCGCCTGGAGGACATCCGCTGGTGGATGGCGCCGTCGCACGGTGTGGTCCACGTCCGCCTCCCTTGCCCGGACTGCGGCTGGGCGGAGAAACGCGCCGACCGAACCAAACTCGGCCACCTCGACGAGGACGGTGCCACCTTCACCGCGGTCTGTCTCGACCACGGCCCTTACGAGGCGCACATCGACCCGGAAGACGACCAGCCCTACGTCGACCTGGCCACCCTTTATCGCAACCTGATCAAGGAACGCGCACTAGGGCGCGACAACAGCACGCTGCACGTGATGCTGAAGGGCGGCGACTGGACCTTCGGCTGCCAACTCGTCGACGGCGCACTCGCCGCGCTGGGCACCCCGCCGACACGGATGCCGTCGAGGATCTTCACACCCCAGGTACTGGCCCCGACCGGGGCGAAACTCTCGAAGTCACTGCTGCGCGAACGTGGCCGCGACGCTCTGCCCGCTGAGATCGAACCCTGGATGCTCGACACCACCGCGTGGCCCGGCGATGTCGACAACTACGTCGACGCCCTGGTCTGGCTGGTCGGTGAACTGCTCACCGACCCCAAACACTTCTTCCGCTCGTTCACCGTCAAGGAACTCGGCCGACTCATGAGCGCCCGTCCCACCGAAGCCGTCGTCCGTGCCCACGAGATGGGCATCTACAAGCGCTACTTCGATCTCATCGCCACCGGCCGCAAGACGACCGAGATCCGCGTCAACGACTCCAGCCGCAGAAAGATCAGGGTGGGTTCGCTGATCCGGTTCCGCTGCCAGGGCGACGAAGTCCTCACCCGAGTCACCCGGATCGCGCGCTACGCGAACTTCGACGACATGTTCGCCCATGAAACCGTCGCCTCGGTCAACCCGTTGGCGACCAGGGAAGAACAACTGAACAACATCCGTCAGATCTATCCTCCCGAACGCGAAGCCCTCGGCGTCGTCGCGATCGGCATCGAACTCGTCGATCACGTCGGTCGCGTAGCGGGATCGGCGGATCAGGCGTCCCCAACGTGAGTCTGAAAATCCGTGTCACCAACAAGACTGGGGTGAACAGGGGGTCCCTCCGGGTACGAAGAGGGGTGCGGTGACCGGTAAGGCCGGACGTACCGTCATCTCCGTGAACACGCGAGTGAACAGCAGCCCAGAAGCCTGGGTGCGTAGGTTCCACCCGGCGAACAAGAACGCGCCGGTCGTGTTGTGCCTGCCGCACGCGGGTGGCTCGGCGAGTTACTTCTACCCGATGTCCGACACACTCTCACCCTGGGTCGACGTCCGGACGGTGCAGTACCCGGGCCGTCAGGACCGGCGTGCCGAACGGTGCGTCGACAGCATCCCGGAGCTGGCCGACGCGATCTTCGTCGCCCTGACCAAGGCCGACCCACTGGTCCTCTTCGGACACAGTATGGGCGCGACGGTCGGCTTCGAACTGGCCCGCAGGCTGACCGCGGCCGGCAGACCGCCCGCGGCACTGATCGTCTCGGCGAGAACCGCGCCGGCGCGCAATGTCGACCACGGTGTGCACCGGCTGCCGGACGCCGGTGTGGTGGCCGAGCTGGCCAAGCTCAACGGCACCTCCGGGGTGCTCCTCGAGGACGTGGAGCTGCTGTCGATGATCCTGCCGGCGATCCGGGCCGACTACCGCGCGGTGGAGACCTACCACTGCGCGCCGGGCGTCACGGTGCCGTGTCCGATCGTCGCGCTGACCGGGGATGCCGATCCGAAGACCAGCATCGCCGACGCGCGGGCGTGGGCCGCGCACACCACGGGTGACTTCGAGCTGGAGGTGTTTCCCGGTGGCCACTTTTACCTGCAGGACAACGAGAACCGGAGCGCCGTCGCCGCGGCGGTACGCGAGGTGGCCGACGGCGCGGCGCGCCGGGCACTGTCCGCGTGAGCTCATACCACCTCCGCGTACAGGCTGGCCGGCAGCTCGGTGCGTTGCCGCACGCCGAGTTTCCGGTAGGACCTCGTCAGGTGCTGTTCCACGGTGCTGATGGTGACGAACAGCTTCGAGGAGATCTCCCTGTTGGTGTAACCCTGCGCGGCCAGCGCGGCCACCCGCCGCTCCGCCTCGGAGAGCGCGGCGACCCCGGTCAGGTCGGTGTCGTCGGTGTCCTCGCCGGCCAGCGCGGGCCGGACCGTGTTGGACAGCGGGATCGCGTCGCAGTCCAGCGCGGCGTGCCAGGCGCGGCGGGCGGCCATCCGCGCGCGGCTGAACGCGCCGAGGACCTGTTGCGCCTTGCCGAGGTCGGCGAGGGTGTACGCCAGCTCGTACCGGTCGCCCGCCGCGTCGAGGATCTCCATGGCCTCGGTCAGGATGGACACCCGTTGCGGGGGTTCGCTGACCGCGGCCAGCTGGCGCAGCACGATGCCGAGTGAGCGGCCCCGCTCACCGCCCTGGCGGGCCAGCTGCTCGCTGACCAGTTTCCGTGCCGCGTCCGCGTTGCCGAGCCGCAGCCACGCGGACGCGGCACTCGCACGCCACGGCACCAGCGTGGGCAGGTCGATGCCCCACGCCCGCATCAGCTCACCGCAGGACAGGAAGTCGGCCAGCGCGGCGAACAACTGGTCGGTGGCGAGCTGGTGGATCCCGCGCGCGTGCAGGTAGTGCAGCCCGTAGCGGGTCTTCACCAGCTCGTCCGGCACCCGGGTGCGCAACGCCTCGGCGGCCTCCTCGTGCCGGCCCATCCTGGTGTTCGCGGTGATCAGGGTGGCCAGCGGGAAGCCGACCGTGGTGCCCCAACCGGCCGCCGGCAGCAGGGTCAGGGCCGCCCGTGCCCCGTCGGCGGCCTGGTTGAGCGAGCCGCGGCGAAGGGACAGCTCGGCCCGCACGGACAGCAGCTGCGCCCGCCAGGTCGGCGCGATCCGCTCGTCCGGCTCGGCGAGCAACCGGTCGCACGCGGGCTCCGCGAGATCCGGTCTTTCCGCGTACAGCAACGAGAGCAGCGCGTCGAGTGCCGACTCGAGCGCGGTCGGCTCGTGCTCGCGCAGCCGGACCCGTTGCAGCACCTGCTCGGCCTGGCTGACGGTGGCCGGCGTGGCGCCCCTGGCCAGCACCGCGGCCAGCACGGTCGCGGCCTGCAGGCGGGTGTCGACCGGGACGGAACCGACCGTGCCGGCCGGCGCGGGCGGTCCGCCGGGCGCGAGCCTGGCGAGCAGCGGGGGATAGGTCGCGGACACGGTCAGCCGGACCAGGCGGGAGGCCTGCCCGGCGGCCTCGCCCGGGTCGGCCGCCGCACCGCGCTCCCAGTGGTTGACCAGCTCGACCGCCTGGTCCTGCCGGCCGTGCCACAGCAGCTGGCTGACCAGCGTGCCGCGGAACTTCACCGGCAGGTGGTCGGCGAGCGCCGCCTCACGCAACGCGGGCAGGTGCCGGCTCGCCGTCGTCGGGCTCACCAGCCAGGCGGCCCCGGTCAGCGCGGCGAGGAGCGCCGCCTTGCCGACCGGTTCGGCGCACCACGCGTGCGCCAGTTCCAGCAGGCTGACGGCCGCGGCGCGGTCACCGGCGAGCCACGCCTGTGCGGCGGCGTCCTCGAGCACGCCGATCGCCCACGGACCCTCCGGCGCGCCGGTGGCCAGCAGGTGCTCGGCGATCACCCGGGGATCCACGCCGTCGGCGTGCAGTCGCCGCGCCGCGGCCTCGTGTAATCGCCGCGCGGTGGGGTCGGGCACGTCGGCCAGCGTGGCGTCGCGCAACGCGGGGTCGCGGAACCGCTCGCCGTCGAGCAGCCCGGCCGCGGCCAGCACCCGCACCTGGACGTCCACCTCGGACTCCGAGGCGCCGAGCACCGCGGCGAGCCGGGGCAGGGTCGACTGCGTGCCGAGCACCGCGACGGCGTGGGCCACCGCCTTGCCGTCCTCGTCACAGGTGCGCAGCAGCTCGCTCATCGCCGCACGCAGGGCCGTCGTGGTGTCGGTGGGGTTGTGGCCGTTCGACGCCAGGGCGCCGACCAGCAAGGGGTTCCCGCCGGTCGCGGCGAACCAGGCCATGGCGCCCGCGTCCGTGCCGGCCAGTTGGGCGACGCCCGCCTCGGACAGCGGGCCCACGTGGACCACCTGGCAGCTCAGTTGCCTGGTGAACGCGGTGTAGTCGGCGGCGATGGCCGGCCAGGGCGGCCCGGACTCGCCGAGCACGACCAGCACCCGGGCGCCGACGAGGCGCCTGGTCAGGTGCAGCAGGTACCGCAGCGACGTCGCGTCCGTGTGGTTGGCGTCGTCGATGACGAGCAGCACCGGGGTGCGCGTCGCGAGGTCGAGCACCGTGCCGGCGATGCGCAGCTCCAGAGCCGGGTCGACCGCGTCGGGGGACCGGTCGGCGGCGGCGAGGTCGGTGAGCAGCCTGTCCCTGCGGGCCGCGGGTAGCGCCGTGGTGTGCAGCAGCTGGCCGAGCACGCCGAGCGGCACGTCCCGTTCGGCCGTTCTGGCGTTCGCCCGCAGCACGACGGCCGGGTCGGTGAGGTTGTCGAGGAAGGTGCGCAGCAGTGCGGTCCGGCCGCAGGCGACCGGCCCGCGCACCACGGTGAGCGTCGGTTTGCCGACCTTGGCCGCGTGGAGCCCGGCGGCGAGCGCCGCCAACTGGTTCTCTCGTTCGATGAGGAGCATGGTGGTCCCCTGGTGGTGCGCGCGGTGGACCGGTTCAGCGCCGGGAAACGGCCGCGACGTCCGTGCCCGACGGGGCGTGGGCCTCGGGCACGCGTCCCGGTGTCCACCTGCCGCTGACGAAGTTCGGGTCGTCCACTTCGGACTCGCTGCGCAGGATGGCGTGGTGCAGCCGCTGCAGCCGGGGTGATGGCTCGATGCCGAGCTGGTCGGCGATGGTGGCGCGGAACTCGCGGTAGGTCTGCAGGGCACGCCACTGCCGGCCGGACCGGTACAGCGCGAGCATGTACTGCGCGTGGAAGCTCTCCAGCATGGGGTACCGCGCGCACAGCATCGCCAGCTCGCCGAGCAGCTCGTGGTGGCGCTCCAGGTGCAGGTCCGCGTCGATCCGCAGCTCGAGGTCGCCGAGCCGGCTCTCCTCCAGCTGGGCCGCCTCGATGGACAGGTGCGGTCCGAGGAGAACGTCGGCCAGCGCGGAGCCGGTCCACCGGGTCAGCGCGGAGCCGAGCAGCCGCGAGGCGTTGGCGTGGTCACCCATGTTCGCCGCGCGCCGGCCGGCCTTGGACAGCCGGGTGTACTGGGTGACGTCGACGTCGTCGGGGTCCGCGTCGAGCAGGTACCCGTTGCGCCTGGTGAGCACGATCTCGGTGGCCGGGTCGCCGCCCGCCGCCACGACCGCGTCCTGGAACTTCTTGCGCACCTTCAGCACGTAGGTCTGCAGCGTGGACAAGCATGTTCGCGGCGGGTGCTGATCCCATATCTCCTCGATCAGCGTCGGCGCGGTGACGACGTGACCGACGTTGAGCGCCAGCAACGCCAGCACCTTGCTCGGCTTGTTCGCGCTGGGCACGGCCGACTCGCCGTCGACGGACACCTCGAGCGGTCCGAGGATCCTGACCTCTACCTTCATGGCTCTCTCCTTGTTCAGTCCAGCCGTTGGTTGCCCAGGCCGCGTTCCACCGCGGCCCGGTAGAGCAGGCGGGCGAGCTCGACGTCCAGCCGGTCCGCGGTCAGCAGCTCCACCAGCACGACGTGCTCGGCCGAGGTCCGGCCCGGGTGCTCCCCGGTCCGCACCTGGTTGAGGTCGGCGTCGATCCCGCGCCGCGTGCGGCGGCGCTCCTCCCCGGCCGGTTCGAGGTCGTCGACGTACAGCTCGTCCGCCGCGTCCACCAGCTCGTCCGGCAGGTCCTGGTTGGCCGCGTTCACCACGACCGCGCCGGGGCGCGGGCGCACGCCGGCCGGCCAGCTCGCCGCGGTGCACGCCACCACCACGAGGTCCGCGTCGGCCACGGCCGCCGCGGCGTCGGGCGGCAGGGTCAGGCGCACCCCGGCCAGGTCGATCTCGTCGAGCGTCCGCTGCTCGATGGGGCAGCCGTGCTCGGCCTGCACCGGGCACACCGCGACCTGGCGGATGCTCGGCAGGTGCCGCGCGATCATGACGAGCTGCAGGTCCGTGGCCGCGCCGCAACCGAGCACGGCCGCGCGCCCCGCGTCCGGGTTGAGCAGCTCCCGCGCGGCCACCCTGGTCAGCACGGCGGCCCGGCAGCCACGCAGCCCGGCCGCGGGCAGGACGCAGGCGATCCCCGAGCGGTGCTCCTCCAGCAGCACCTGCTCCGGTGCGCCGGCCGCGCCACCCGGCCACGGGGACAGCCGCCAACCCTCGCCTTCCGCGGTGTGCGCGGGCTGTGCGGTTCTGGCCGCTGTTTCCTCGGCGAGCACGTCCAGCGGCTGGATGCCCTCCAGCGCGCCTGACAGCTCGTCGGCACCGAGGTGGAGCATGGACTCCTCCGTGATCGACGTCCCTGTACTACACGACTGACTGAGATTCTGTTGAGTCGTTCTCTCGAACCTCTCCTGAATCTCTGTTGGTCGGTTGGGAGAAGTTCTCCCGGAGTTCCGAGAGCGTTTCGAGAGAGCTGGCGAAATGCGTTTCTATCGGTCGCTTGAGAGTCGCTCAAGAGATAATCAAGAGTGACTCCAGCTCAACTGTTCACCACAACAGCAGCACGCCGAAGGGGTGGACAGGATGCGCAACACCGTCAGGACCAACATCGTCCGGGTCTCGATGATCGCGGCGGCCGCGGGAGCGGCCCTCGGCGCGGCGAGCGGGCTCGCCTCGGCCGACACCGACGACATGCACTGGATCGTCACCACCACGTGCCCCGCCGACATGCACTGGTCGATCGACCTGGGCGTGTGTGTCAAGACGGACGACATGCACTGGTGAACCCCGACCTGCCAACGGATGTGGCGCCTGCCGGCCGGGCGGGGCGTCACATTCCCTTGTGGTCAGTCGTAGACGAGGGACAGCGAGGCGATCTCGCCGCTGGGCAGTGGGGAGGTCATCCCGTCCAGCTGTGCGAGCAGCCGGGTCGCCTCCGGGGAGTCGAGGCAGGAGAGCAGCTGCCTGGCCTGTTCGAGCAACCGCGCGGCGGCCGGTCGGTCACCATTCTCGGAATGCACACGGGAAAGCAGGATCAGAGTCTTCGCGTGCAGTAACGAGGAACCCAGTTCCGCGAAGAGCCGACCCGCCTCCTCCAGCTGTGCGATTCCGGTCCCGGCGTCGCCGCGGGCGAGCCTGATGCCACCGAGCGCGCACAGCGCCTGGCCCTCGATGAGCCGCTCCCTGATCTCCTTCGCCGCCGACAGCGCCAGCTCGAACGCCGACTCCGCGCCGTCCAGCTGCCCCTCCCGCCACCGGACCACGCCGAGGCCGTACAGCCCGTAGACGTGCCCGATGCGGTCGCCGATCGCGCGGACGATGAGCAGCACCTGGTTGAACTCGAGGCTGGCGAGCTCGACCTCACCGGTCTTGAGGTGCAGGTAGGCCATGCGGTGCAGCACCTGCGCCTCGCCGCGCAGGCACTCGACCTCCTGGCAGATGGCCAGCGACTCCTCGAGCATGGTCCGCGCGGTCTCGTGGTCGCCCTCCTGCGCCCAGTAGTTCGCCACGCTGCGCAGGATGTGGGCCTCGCCCATGCGGTCGCCGACCTGGCGCATCATCGACAGCGCGTCCTGGTACTTCGCGAGCATGGCCCGCGACTTGCCGGACAGGCCGTCGATCAGCGCGAGGTTGCGCCGCACGAGCGCGAGGCCGTGGACGTTCCCGTCGACCTCGAACATCTTGGTCGCCAGCTGGAACTGCTGCTCGGCCTCGGGCAGCCGCTTCTGGTACATGTGCATCGTGCCGAGCGAGTACAGCATCGCCGCGGTCCCGGTGCGGTTGCCGGTGCTCTCGCACACCGCGAGCCCGAGCTGCGCGCTCTCCCGCCAGTCGTCGAAGTAGCCCCTGGCCTCGAAGAACGTGACGAGCGTGAGGGAGAGGTCCCAGCACAGCTCGTCCATGCCGACGCTCGCCGCCTGCCGGACGGCCGCGACCAGCGAGCCGCGCTCCGCGGCCCACCAGTCCATGGGGTTGCGCTCCGGCACGCCGTACCCGTCGTCCGGCGGACGCCACCGCGGCGCGTCGCCGTGCAGGATCGTGTAGTCCCCGCCGTACTCCTTGCGGTGCGTGTCCTCGGCGAGGGCGAGCCAGCCGCCGAGCACCCTGGTGAGCGCGGCCGTCCGCTCGGCCTCCGACTCGACCTCCATCAGCTGCTCGTTGGCGTAGATGCGCACGAGGCTGTGGAAGCGGTAGCGGACCCGCTCGCCCGGGTACTCGATGGTGTCCAGCAGCCGGACGTCGACCAGGCTCTCCAGGACGTCGGTGGCGTCGATGGGGTCCATGTCGAGCAGCGCGGCGGCGGTCCACTCCGGGAACTCGGCGGCGCGGACGACCGTGAACAGCCGGAAGAGCCGCTGCGCCGCGGCGTTCATGCCGCGGTAGGTCTGGTCGATGTTGAGGCGCAGGCCGACCCCGCGGAAGGAGAACTCGTCGAGCCCGCGCGCCTGGTCGAGCAGCCGGCGCACGAGCGAGGCGATCTGCCAGTGCGGGCGGGAGGAGAGCCGGGCGCCGACGATGCGCAGGGCCAGCGGCAGTCCCCCGCAGAGCCGCACCAGCTCGGCCGCGGCATCTTCCTCGGCTCGCACCCGCGCCGGACCGATGATCTTGACGAGCAGGTCCATCGCCCCGTCGGTGTCGAACTCGTCGACGTCCACCCAGTGCGCGCCGGACAGGCCGGAGAGCCGCATCCGGCTGGTGGTGATCACCGCGCAGCTCGGGTCGCCGGGCAGCAGCGGCAGCGCCTGCTCCTCGTTGGTGACGTCGTCGAGCACGACCAGCAACCGCCTGCCGGCCACCTTGCTCCGGTACAGCTGGGCCCGCTCGTACAGGCCCTCCGGTATCGACGGGCCGTTGACGCCGAGCGCGCGCAGGAACCGCGCGAGCAGCTCCGAGGTGGGGTCGCCCTCGCCGGGGTTCTGCAGGTTGCCGAAGAGCACGCCGTCGGGGAAGGCGCTCGCCAGCTCGTGCGCGACCCGGATCGCGAGCGAGGACTTGCCGACCCCGCCCCTGCCGGAGATGGAGACGATCCGCAGCGCGTAGGAGTCGGTCGGGTCACCGGACAGGAGCTGCTTGATCTCCTCGATGTTGTCCTCGCGGCCGATGAAGTCGGCGATGCTGCCCGGGAGCTGGCGCGGCGAGGACAGTGGCGCCGGCGCGGGTTGCCGCTCCGGCACCAGCTCGTGCGCGGGCGGTTCGACGACAACTGTGGTGCGCAGGTCCAGCATGGGGTCGCGGTTGAGGATCGCCGCTTCCAGTTTCTGCAGGTCCGGCCCCGGGTCGACGCCGAGCTCCTCGACCAGGACGGCGCGGGTGCGCCTGCCGACCTCGAGCGCGTCGGCCTGCCGGCCGGACCGGTACAGCGCGAGCATGCGGAACTCGGCCAGCCGTTCCCGCAGCGGGTGTTCGTCGACCAGCGTGGCGAGCTCGCCGTTGAGGGACTGGTGGCGGCCGAGCGCGAGGTCGAGCCGGATCCGTTCCTCGATCGCGCTCAGGCGGGCGTCCTCGAACTTGGCGGCCGCGCGCTGGACCAGCTCACTGTCCACATCGGCGAGTGCGGGACCGCGCCAGAGCGCGAGCCCCTGCCGGAGGATCGCGGCGGCCTCGGTGAGATCGCCCGCATCGGCCTTGGTCCGGGCGGTCGCGGTCAGGTGGGTGAACTCTTCGGTGTCCAGGTCTGACGTGGGGATGTCGAGCAGGTAGCCGGGCGGCCGGGTCCGGATCTCTCCGGGGTGCACACCCGGCCCGAATAATTTTCGCAGGCTGGATACACAGGTCTGGATCTGACCTCTCGCTGTGGACGGCGGCTCAGTGCTCCAAAGCGCTTCCACCAGATGGTCTATCGGTGTTACGCGGTTCGCGTTGAGACCGAGCATGGCCAACACGACCCGTTGCCTCGGACCACCAATGGAGAGTGACCGCCTGCCGCAAATCAACTCCACGGGGCCGAGGAGTTTTAGCACCATGAGGCCCCCACCGCACAGCCTGTAGTTCCGCCCGAGGTTACAGCTTAACCCCTCGGGTGCCCGGCTCACCAGGAACACGATCATCTTCTAACGGAGGCGTAATACACGAAAAAACTGCGGCTACAGAGCGTGCGGAATCCATTACAGGAGTGCGTGACCATTTCCCTATTGTGCGTGCTGCTCCGTATGTGTCGATAACGTGTAACGTCCCTTTTGTGGTGATGTAGCACGCCTGGCGTTTTCGTACCACAGTGCCGGTTCAAGATCATCCGCGGGCCAATCGGGCTCTGCCACGCGTTAGGCCGCCTGTTCGCCCGAAAAGGGGCACCGGCTCGTGCTCCGCGGAGGCACGCCCACCCGGTTCCCGGCGCCCACCCTGCCGGGGTTCCGACCGGGCGCTTGTGGGGGTGTTAGGGGTTGGGTCGTGAGTTCGAGAAATCGTAGCGTTCGAACAGACGATCCGTCGTCGACGGGTCGACGCAAATGGTGACCGACCATTTTCGGGCGCCATTTCCACACTATGTGGAATCGAGAGGACTCGAATGAACGGCGAAGTGAAGGTGCCCCGCCACCCCAGCCGAGCCGCCACCGTTGTTCGGGCGGTTCGCGACCCGGCGCCGGGTGCGGAACCCGTCGCCATCGTGGGCATGGCCTGCCGCTACCCGGGCGGTATCTCGTCACCGGAACGTTTGTGGGAATTCGTGTCGGAAGGCCGGTACGGAATCGGCGGATTGGTGCGGGAGGCATTGGCGCCCGGTCCTCGGCAGCGCCGCATGCTGCTGGCCGCGACGCGGGAGGCGCTGGCGCGGGCCCGCATTCCGGCCGCGGTGCTGGCGGGCGGCCGCACCGGGATGTTCAGCGGTGTGACGTCCGGGAGCGACCGCGAGGGCGGCAGTGTCTACTCCTACCTGCCGGGCCTGGCGGCGGACATGGCCGTCGAGCGGTCGTCGTCGTTGGTCGCCATGCACCGCGCCGGTCAGGCGCTGCGTCGGGGCGACTGCGCACTCGCGCTCGTCGGCGGCATCGCGGACACGGGCATCGGTGTGCTGGTGATGGCGCGGCTGTCCGACGCACGCCGCAACGGGCACGCGATCCTGGCGCTGGTGCGCAGCTCCGCGGTGAACCAGGACGGGACGAGCCGCGGTCCATCGCAGAAGTGGGTGATCCGCCAGGCACTCGGCTCGGCCGGACTGTCCACCCGGGACATCGACGTGGCCGAGGGACTTGGCGACCCGGTCGAGCTGAGGGCGCTGCTGGCGACCTACGGCCAGGGACGCGCCGGCGGTGAGCCGCTGTGGCTCGGTTCCATCAAGCCGAACATCGGGCACACCCAGGCGGCGTGCGGCATCGCCGGCGTGCTCAAGATGGTGCAGGCGATGCGTTGCGGCGTGTTGCCCAGGACACTGGACGTGGCCGCGGCGCCGGACCGGGCCGACTGGTCGGCCGGCGGGGTCGAGCTGCTGACCGAGACGCGCGCGTGGCCGGCGGGCGACCACCCGCGCCGCGCCGCCGTGTCGTCCTTCGGCGTGTGCGGCACCAACGCCCACGTGATCCTGGAACAGGCCCCCGCACCGGACGCCCACCCGTCGACCACGGCGTTCCCCCCGCACACGGTCCTGACCGCTGCCTAGCCTCCTTGTGTGCCGAGCCAGTCGTCGAAGGTCGTCGGTGCCAGGCGGGCGTTCTCGGCGGGGAGCAGGACGTTGCCGGCCATCGAGGTGTCGAACGGACCGGCCCAGGTGGGCACGAGCCTGATGTCGCGGCCGCGGGCGGTGTTGGTGCGCCGCGCCATGTCGACCAGGTCCTGGGTCTCCGGCCCGGCGACGTCCACGTACCGCCCCCGCGGTTGGCCGGTGGCGATCTCGGCGAGGATCGTGGCCACGTCCGCGGGTGCGATCGGCTGCACGAGCAGGGGCGCGATCGTGGCGACGCCGTCCTGCTCGGTCCAGTCCGCGACCATCGCGGCGAAGTCGTGGAACTGGGTGGCCGGGACGATCGTCCACGGCACCGGTCCCTCGCCGACCAGCCGCTCCTGCTCCCGCTTGCCGGCGTAGTGCGGGTTCCCCTCGACGTCGGCGATCCCGACGATCGACAGCAGCACGTGGTGCTGGACACCCGCCTTCTCCTCCGCGGCGAGCAGGTTCCGCGTGGTGGTGGCGAAGAACCGCACCGCGGCGTCCCGCTCAGCGGCCGGCCCGTTGGTCACGTCGATGACCGCCTCGACCCCGGCGAGCGCCTCGTCGAGCCCGGAACCGGTCAGCAGGTCGACGCCGAGCGACCGGCTGATCCCCACGACGTCGTGCCCGTCCTTGGTGAGCACTGCGACGGTGAGCGCCCCGATGTTGCCGGTCGCCCCGGCCACCGCGATCCGCATGGTGATCCCCTTTCTCCCGTCCTCACGCTATCCGGACCGGAGATCGTCCCGCTACGGCGCCGTCAGACGCTGCGCAGTACCGAGGCCACGACGCCCAGCACCACGGCGCGGTCGCCGTCGATGACGTCGTACGCCGGGTTGCGCGGCTCGAGGTACACGTGGCCGTCACGCCGCCGGTACACCTTCACCGTCGCCTCGCCGTCGATCATCGCGGCGACGATCTGGCCGGAGTGGGCCTCCTGTTGCTGGCGCACCACGACGATGTCGCCGTCGCAGATGGCCGCGTCGACCATCGAGTCGCCGCGGACGCGCAGGCCGAAGACGTTGCCCCGGCCGGTCAGCTCGCGGGGGAGCGTCAGGACGTCGTCGACGTGCTCCTCGGCCGCGATGGGCACGCCCGCCGCGATGTCGCCGACCACCGGCACGGGCACCGAGTCCTCGGCCGCCTCCCTGGGTGCGGTGCCCAGGAACGCGCGTACGTCGATGGGGCGGGACACCGTGCTGCCGCGCCGCAGGTACCCCTTCTCCTCCAGGCTCGTCAGGTGCTTCGACACCGACGACGGCGACCGCAGCCCGACCGCCTCGCCGATCTCCCGCGTGCTCGGCGAGTACCCGTGCCTGATCACCCAGTCCCGGATGGTCGCCAGGATTCGCTGCTGCCGCTCGGGCAGGGACGAGGCGTCGTCGAACCCGTCAAGATCGTCGTACACCCGCAGCATCGTAGAGGCACGCCCCGACGACCCAGGTCACCGACACGTTCAGTCGTCGTCCTCCGACCGGGTGACCGTCGCGCCGCACCGTTCACACGTGGTCGGCGGCTCGTCCGCCACGAGCAGCCCGCACTCCGGACAGACGCGCGCCAGCCAGCACACCGGATCGCCCACGTCAGCCTCCCTCCTGGTACGGCAGGTCCTCCACGACGGCACCCGCCGGATCCCGCGCCACGACGCGGTCCCGCACCGGCCCGCGCTCACGCGGCGCGGTCAGGTCCGGTGCCGTCACCAGCAGTGTGTCACCCCCGAGTGTCGCGGGTAGTGCCGTGCCGTCCGCCCGATGGAAGGTCACCGACGCCACCCGGTCCCGGTCCACCACTCCGGCCAGCACCACCCGGTCGCTGGTCCCCCCGGCGAAGCCGTGGTAGACCCTGGTCAGCGCCACGGTCTCGCCGACGACGGCGAAGTCCCGCACCGGCCCGCGCCCCGGACTGAAGTCGAACACGAAGGGCACCTCGCCGGTCAGGTGCCACAGCAGCAACCCCCGGTAGCTCCCCAGCTGGATGCTCTCCCCGCCGCCCAGCGACGCGAACGCCCCCGGCACCCACTGGTCCGCGTCCACGACCGGCGCGGTGGCGAGTGCCGCGCCCAGCCGCCGCCCCTCGGGCGAGTCCCGCTCCGCGGCCGGTGCCGGCCGGTCGACGACGCCGTCGGCCCGGTCGGGCAACGCCTCCCGCGGCACGAGCCGCCCCCGGTCGGCGCCGTCCAGCCGCAGCACCAGCCCGTTCTCGTCGAGTACGAACGCGTTGGGCACCGCGAACACCCCGTCCGCGACGACGGCGGGTTCGCGTGCCGCCCGGTCGGCCGGCCGCTCCACCGCGACGCTCGCCGTGCCGGCGGGCACGACCCCCGCGAGCGTGCCGAGCGCCGTGTGGAACGTGAGCCCGTCCCCGCCACCCGGCCGCGACACGGTGACGGTGGTCGGCGTCAGCTCGGCGAACACCGGCCCGCCGGCGGTGGCGAACGCGACGACCCGGACCCCGCGGTGCCGCGCGGTGAACAGCGGTGCCCACCCGTCCGCGCCGATCCGGGCGAGGTCGTCCGGCGACGCCCAGCCGCGGCGCACCCGGAACCGGTCGTCCACGGTCAGCACCCCGTTCTCGGGGCCGACGCCCGCCTCGACGTGCCGCCGCAGCTGCGCCCAGCCGGCGAAGCCGTGGTACCGCGCGAGGAGGTGCCGCGCGTTGGCGAGCGTGAAGGACGCGGTGTCGAGCGCGGGCCAGCCGTGCTCGTCGACCAGCCGCCTCGCCACCGGCGTCCCGGCCCGCACCGCGCGCCGCAGCGCACGGGCGTGCCTGCGCAGCTGCTCGAAACTGGGCATCACGATGTCCTGACTACCGCCCCCGGTGCCCCGGCGGTGTCCTCGGGGACGTTGGGTGTCCCGAAGGTGCCCTTGAGGGCATTCGTCACGCCTGCGCCGACCCTTTTCCGGGCATTGCGCGTCCGCGTAGAACCGGGTCACGCGCCGGCTCGTATCGAGATCGGGTACCGCACCCGATCTCGAGGAGGACGTGTGGCCGGACGACCGGTACGAACGATGGTCACGGCGGTGGACGCGCTGGTGGTCCTGCTGGTCCTGCTCACCGTGACCGTGCGGCTCGGACCCGCCGGCTGGCTCGGCGGGATCGCGTTCGCGGTGATCGGGTGGGCCGTGCTCGCCGAGGGACTGCGCCGGTTCGACGTGCGCTCGTTCGGCTCGGCCGGGCGGGTCGTGCTGGCCAGAGCGGTGGTGGTCGGCGGGCTGACGGCGCTCGTCGTGGAGACCACCGACCCCCGGCCGGACCCCGGCAAGGCGATCGTCGGCTTCGCGGTGGTCGCGGTGGTGTCGTCGCTGGCCGGTGCGCGGTTCGCCCGCCCGGACACGGCGTTCGACACGAGGTTCGCCCTGGAGGTCGACGCCGTCGCGGTGCTGGTGCTCAGCGCGTTCGTCGCGACCCGGCTCGGTCCGTGGGTGCTCGCGGTCGGGTTGCTGAGGTACGTGTTCGTCGCCGCGGGCGGGGCGGTGCCGTGGCTGCGTGCCGCGCTGCCGGCCAGCCGGGTCCGCACGGCGGTCGGGGCGGCGCAGGGGATCGTCCTCACCGTGGTCGCGGCGGGACTCGGCGTCGAGGTGCTGCCGCGGCCGGTCGCGGTCGTCCTCACCGCACTGTCGCTGGTGGCCCTGGCCGGCTCGTTCGTCCAGGACGTCCAGTGGCTGAGCCGGCATCGACCGCCCGCGTCCCCGGTCGATGCCGTGCCAGCCCGCCGTGACCGCCGGATCCTCACCCGGACGGTCACGGGACTGGCCTTCCTCCTGGTGCTGGCGGCGCTCGTCGGCCCGAACCGGTTGGGCCAGCTCACCGTCGAGGCGTTCGCCCGCATCCCGGTCGAGGGCCTGATGGCGGTCGCGCTCGTGCTCGCGCTCGGCGTGCGGGCACGGCGGGTGGCGGTCTGGGTGATCGGCGCCGGCCTCGGGCTGCTGATGATCGTGAAGTTCCTGGACATGGGCTTCTACGAGGTGTTCGACCGGCCGTTCCACCCCGTGTTCGACTGGACCTTCTTCGGGCCGGCCGTGGACTTCGTCTCGTCGTCGTACGGCGACGTCGGCGCGGTCCTCGCGGTGGTCGGCGCGATCCTGCTGGTGCTGGCCATCCTGGTCCTGATGGCGCTGGCGGTGCGGCGCCTGACCACCCTGGCGGTCGGCCACCGCACGGCCGCGACGAACACGCTCGCGTTGCTGGGCGTCGCGTGGCTGGTGTGCGCGCTGTCCGGCGCGCAGCTCGACCCGCAGGAGCCGGTCGCGTCGCGCAGCGCGGCGGACCACGTGTACGACGACGTGCTGCGGGTGCGGCAGGGGTTGTTCGACGGGGAGACGTTCGCGGCGCAGGCCCGGGTCGACCGCTACCGCTACACCCCCGGCAACGAGCTGCTGAACGGGCTGCGGGGCAAGGACGTCCTGTTCGTGTTCGTCGAGAGCTACGGCCGGGTGGCCGTCGAGGACTCGACGAGCACCGCGACGATCGACCCGATCCTGGACGCCGGCACCAGGCAGCTGCATGCCGCCGGCTTCGACGCGCGCAGTGGTTTCCTGACGTCCCCGACCTACGGCGGCGGCAGCTGGTTCGCGCACTCGACGCTGCAGAGCGGGTTGTGGGTGGACAACCCGCAGCGGTACTCGGCACTGCCCACCCTGGACCGGATGACGTTGAGCATCGCGTTCAACCGCGCCGGCTGGCGGACCGTCGGCGTGGACCCGGCGAACTCCGAGGACTGGCCGGAGGGCGACATGTACCACTACGACAAGGTGTACGACTCGCGCAACGTCGGCTACAAGGGCCCGCGGTTCTCCTACGCACGGGTGCCCGACCAGTACACGCTGCAGCACTTCGAGCGCACCGAGCGCGCCGCCACGGCCGACCCGGTCATGGCGGAGATCGACCTGGTGTCGAGCCACACCCCGTACGCCCCGCTGCCGAAGATGGTCGACTGGAAGGACGTCGGCGACGGCAGGATCTACAACCCCATGCCGGCGGCCGGCACCCAACCGGGCGACGTGTGGCCCGACCCGGCGAAGGTCCGCGACGCGTACACGGCGTCGATCGCGTACTCGCTGAAGTCCCTGTTCTCCTACATCGAGAACTACGGCGACGACAACCTGG
Organism: Actinophytocola sp.; assembly: GCF_045807065.1. Classification (GTDB taxonomy): domain Bacteria; phylum Actinomycetota; class Actinomycetes; order Mycobacteriales; family Pseudonocardiaceae; genus Actinophytocola. Next base: position 42,112 of record NZ_JBJMIE010000212.1, read on the forward strand.
TGGTGGTCTTCCTCGGCGACCACCAGCCCCAGCCGATCATCGCCAGCCAGGAGAACACCCGCGACGTCCCGATCTCGATCGTGGCCCGCGACCCGGCGGTGCTCGACCGCGTGTCGTCGTGGGGCTGGACCGCGGGCGTCAACCCGAGCCCCGACGCCCCGGTCTGGCCGATGAGCTCCTTCCGCGACAGGTTCCTGTCCGCGTACGGCCCGCAGGGCGGCACGAACAGGTCCGCGGCCGGGCGGTGATCCCCTGATGCCGGTCCTCGCGATGCCGCGGACCAGGTAGCGCTGCCCGATGAGGAACGCCAGGACCACCGGGACGAGCGACACCACCGACATGGCGAACATCGAGGTGCCGGTCGTCGCGTCCATGAAGGACCGCAGCGCCACCGGCACCGTGTACTTGTCCGGGTCGGTCAGGTAGATCAGCTGGCTGAACAAGTCGTTCCACGTCCAGATGCAGGTCCACACGCGACTAGCTCAAGGCTGTGCGGGCAGCTTTGAATCAGTGTTGCGGATGTCCGCGTTCGAGATCAGTTCTTTGTGGCGACGGGCTTGTTGTGGGGTGTGCCCGCGGCATTCCTGGTGTGTGGTTCAGATGGCGGTGGTGCCGCCGTCGGTGACCAGTTCCAGGCCGTTGACGTAGCTGGAGTCGTCGGAGGCGAGGAACAGGGCGACGGTGGCGATTTCTTCGGGACGGCCCATCTTTCCGCGGGGGATGAGGGACTCGAATGCGGCCTTGGTTGTCTCGTCGAACAGTTCCTCCTGTTTGGCCGTGGCGACCTGGCTGGGGGTCAGCACATTGACCCGGATCTTGCGGTCGCGCAGTTCGTTGAGCCAGACGCGGGCCCAGGCCTGCTGGACGGCTTTGACCGGGCCGCGATGGTGTGCGTCTTCGCCAGCTTCGTCCTGGTGGACAACCCGACGGTGATGATCAGGGCGGCGGAGGTGATCACGCCGCCGGTCTCGGCGAGGCCGCGGCGCACGGGGACACGGAGCCGCCGGTGGTGATCGCCGCCACAGGGGTGGTGCGGTCGCGGTGACGGCGTGGTGATGGCGGCTGGGCGACAGTTCCCGGCATGCCATGGCAGCACCCTCCTGCGCTCCTCCTCGTCCGCGAGGTGGTGCGATGAGCGCGCGCATCCTCGAACCGATGGGGGACGCCGCGCAGTGGACACCGTCGCGGCCCGACGGTGCGCCGTCGGCCGATCTGGCCATGGTCGACGAGCAGGTGGTCGTCGGCTACGGGGCCGACGGGCGCGCCGCGCGGATCACCGCGGCGCCCAACGCGGTCGGGCACGTGCTGCGGCGCACCATCGCCGCGGTCGACATCAGCGGGTACACCGAGCTGCGGCTGTCCATCCGGGCCGACCGCCGCACCGAGCCGTTCTTCCTCGAGCTGCGTCTGGGGTCCACCGCGCTGCCCGTCGACGACCCGGCGAACACCTGGCACCGGCTGCTGCCCGTGCGGAAGCCGCAGACCTGGGAGACCGTGCGGCTCAGCCTGGACGACCTCCCCCCGACCGTCGCGAACGGCGTGACGCAGCTGCGGCTCCGCTGCCTCGGCGCCCCGTTCACCGCCTACCTGGACGACATCACCGCGGTGCTGCCGCGGATGCTCGCCGACGCCGACCGGGCGCTGGAGTCGCGGCTCGCCGGGATCACCGTGGCCGGCGCGGTCGCGACGGCCGGCGTGCGGGCGCCCGGGCAGCAGGTCCCGGCCGCGCCCGCGCTCGACATCGTGCACTTCGACCTGCGGTACGCCCCGGAACGGGCCACCGAACAGCGGTTGCGGCGGGACTTCACGACCACCGGCGCGCGCGAGGTCTCGCTGGGCGACCCCTACGACCTCGACTACGCCCTGACCCCGGTCGCCGCGGACCGGACCACGCAGGCGGCGTTGCTCGAGGCGGCGCTGGACCGGTTGCGGCCCTACGACGAGCTGACCGTCGACGGTGAGCGGCTGCCCGCCGAGCTGATCTGGATCGTCGGCCGGGACCGGATCGGCGGCGCGGCCACCGAGGTGCCCGTCCTGTTCTACCGGGTCGGCGTGCGCAGGCCCGTCGTGCTCGGCACACCGGTGCTCGCGGTCCGTGACATCCGCCTCGAGACCGAACACCTGGAGACAGCGTGACCACGTTGACCAACATCAGCTCGGGACCGGTCGAGCTGCACCTCACGGCCGGCGTGACGGTGTTGCGCCCCCGTGAGCGGCTCGACGCCGACCCGGCGGACCTGGAACTCGGCCAGGTCAGGGCGCTCTGCCGGCAGGGCGTGCTCCAGCAGGAGTCCACAGTGGACCAATCGGGGACCCGCCGACCCAAACGCGGCCGGTCCGAGCGGAAAAAGGAGTCTTGATGGCCTTCAACATCGGTGTGAACGTGGTCGAGGTGGACGGTGCCGGCGCGCCGTCGATCACCAGCGCCGCGGTCTCGGTCGGCGCGTTCAACGTCACCACCCAGCGCGGCGTGCCGAACAAGCCGGTCCGCGTGACCGGCTTCCCGCAGTTCACCGAGCACTTCGGCGGCCACTTCACCGGCGGCCTCGGTGCGTACCTGGTGAAAGGCTTCTTCGACAACGGCGGCCAGACCGCGTACGTGAACCGCGTGGTCGACCCGACGAACGGCACCGGCACCGCGCCGGCCACGCTGAACCTGGCCGACGGCAACAACACCACGACGCTGACCCTCGGCGGCGGCTTCCGCGGCGAGGTGGACCCGGGCACGTGGGGCCGCCAGGTCTGGGTCCGCGTGCGGCACAGCTCCACCGCCTCGACCCGGCTGCGGGAGTCCGCGCGTGCCGCCATCACCGGCACCGCGCTGGCCAACACGGTCAACATGTCCTCGGCCCCGCCACTGCTGATCAAGGTCGACGGCGCCGCCACCGAGCTGACGTTCACCGCCACCGACTTCGTCAACCCGGCCGCCGCGACCCGCGAGGAGATCCGCGACGCCGTCAACCGGCGGACCCACCTGCTGGTGGCCTCGATCAACGGCAGCAACCAGCTCGTCCTCACCTCAACCGGCGAGACGGCCACGTTGACCGGCGACTGGTCCTCGCTCCAGGTCACCACCGCGCACAGCGCGCTCGGTCTCGCGCAGGGAAGCTCGCCGACGAAGGGCACGCCCGTCGCGCTGAACAACGGCGGCACGACGCTCGCCAAGGCGGGCGGCTTCACCGCGGGCGACGCCGTGGTGATCACCGACGGCACCACCACCCGGCAGGCGAAGCTGCTGTCCGCCAACGAGTCCACCGGCGCGGTGACCTGGACGCCGAACATCGACCCCGCGCCCTTCACCGACGCCCATCTGGTCACCGTGTCCAACGCGGAGTTCGACCTGCTCGTCGCGAGCGGCGGCGGCACCGACGACAAGGTCGTGGAGACGCACACCGGGCTGTCCATGGAGGCGGACCTGCCCAACTACGTGGTGCGGGTGCTGAACAATCCGTTGACCGGGTCGCGGTACATGCGGGCGGTGGACGCCGGCACGCCCAACCCCGTGCTGGACCGGCCGGCGCAGACCTCCGGTTTCTCCGCCCTGCAGGGCGGAACCGACGGCACGCCGACCGCGAACCACTTCGTCGGCGACGCGGCGGCCGGCACCGGGTTCTTCGCGTTCGACTCGTTCGACGTGCAGCTGGTCACCTGCGAGCGGACGGACTCGGCGATCGCCCGCGCGGGCATCGACTACTGCCAGCGGCGGGACGACGCCATGTACGTCGGCGCCGTGCCGCAGGCGTTCGTCGAGGGCGGCCAGGCGGTCGCGTACGGCCAGGCGCTGCAGGCGAAGAAGGCCTACGGCGCGCTGTACGGGCCGTGGATCATCGTGCCCGACCCGATCGGAGTCGGCGACGCGCCGCGGCTCGCGATCCCGCCGGTCGGCCACGTGATGGGTGTGTACGCGCGGATCGAGACGACCAGGGGCATCTGGAAGGCGCCGGCCGGCGACGAGGCCAACCTGCTCGGGGTGCTGGACGTGGAGACCCGGCTGTCCGACGGAGACCACACCGACCTCGTGGTGAACGGCAGCGTCAACGGCATCCGCGCGCTGCCGAGGGCCGGTGTCGTGGTGGACGCCTCGCGCACGCTGTCCACCGACCCGCGCTGGCGGTACGTGAACGTGCGGCTGCTGTTCAACTTCGTGAAGTCCAGCCTGCGCGAGGGGCTGCGCTGGGTCCGCCAGGAGCCGAACCGCGACTCCCTGTGGAACGCGGTGAAGTTCGGCACGGTCACCCCGTTCCTCATGGGACTGTGGCGGCAGGGCGCGTTCGGCACCGGCGACCCGGAGCAGACGTTCACGGTCGTGGTCGACGCCACCAACAACCCGCCCGACCAGGTCGAGCAGGGCCGGCTCACGGTCGAGGTCTACTTCTTCCCGTCCCGCCCGGCCGAGACGATCGTGATCATCGTCGGTCAGCAGCCCAGCGGCGGCACCGCGGGCGAGGCATAGGCCCGTCAACCCCAACGAGTAAGGAGCAGGCATGCCCAAGGTGGGTGACTTCTACGAGGGCTTCCGGGCCAACGAGTTCGTCCTGGTGGTCGACGGCACGGAGAGTCCCGGCGTCAGCAAGGTCTCCGGGCTGTCCGAAGGCGAGCTGGACACGATCGAGCAGCCGGACGGCGGCACCAACCACGTGTACAAGCTGTCGGCGGCGAAGGTGAAGTTCGAGTCGCTGACCATCGAGCGGCGGGTCGACGGCAGCCCGGAGGACAAGCGGTTCCGCGACTGGTTCCGGCAGACCTTCCGGCTCAACGCCCGCCAGCAGGGAGGCTCGACCGTGCGCAAGAACGGCATGATCGTCAAGCGCCACCTCGGCGAGGACGTGCTGCGGTTCGCCTTCTACGGCGCCTGGGTCAAGTCCTCCAAGTTCACCGACCTCGAGGCGGGGTCGACCAACCTGTTGCTGCAGACCATCGTGCTGGAGCACGAAGGCCTAGAGCGCGTCGACTGACCGTCCACTTAGGAGCAAATGATGACCATGTTGGAAGAGCGCGCCGCCGAGGCCACCCCGGCGAGGGCCGCGCGGGAGATCGACGTGACGCTGCCGGTGGGTCTCGTCGACGACGAGGGCAGGTCGCACCGCCAGGTGACGCTGCGCAAGATGACCGGCCGCGACGAGGCGTTGCTGGCGGACCCGGCCAACCAGCGCAACGGCGGCCGGCTCGTGACCGCCCTGCTGCACAGCTGTATCACCCGCCTCGGGGAGCTGGACACCGTGCGCCGCGCTGACATCGAGGCGATGTACTCGGTGGACCGCAACTTCCTGCTGATCCGCCTGCGTGCCTTCACCTTCGGCCCCGAGCTGCCCGCCGCGTACACGTGCGCGTCCTGCGGCGAGCGGTTCGAGCAGGTCGAGGACCTCGACGCGCTGCCGGTGCGGACGCTCGCCGACGGCGAGCCACCCGAGGACATCGCGATCGAGCTGCGCGACGGCTACCTGGACCGCGACGGCAGCGTGCACACGGCGTTGCGGATGCGGCTGGCCCGTGGTGCCGACGAGACCGCGGCCGCGCCGCAGATGCGCAAGAACGCCTCCCTCGGCAAGAACGCGTTGCTGGCGCGGTGCATGCGCTCGCTCGGCGACCTGCCGGCGCACCGCCTGGACGCGTTGGGCACCAAGATCCTCGCCGACCTGACGCTCACCGACAGGAGGCTCATCGACCGCGCCTTCAACGACAACGCGCCGGGCATCGACCTGGTCCGCGAGCTGGACTGCCCGTCCTGCGGCCACGAGATGCGCGCCAGCTTGGACATGACCAATTTTTTAGCGCTGGACTGAGCCTCGATCAGCTCCGCCAGGAGGTGTTCTTCCTCGGCTACCACCTCCACTGGCCGTACTCGGAGCTGATGGACATGCCGGCCGACGAGCGCAGGGCCTACGTGACCCTCCTCATCGACCAGATCGAACGCGAGAACAGCCGCATCGAGGCGGCACGGAACCACTAGTGGACAGGGAAAGGGGGGAACCAATGCCGGTCGCGCGATACACACCGATGCCGCGAACCACGCGCTCCCGATCCTTGTCCATTGTGGACAACGAGCCGGACGTGGTGCCGATCGCCGGGCCGCTGTCCGGCTCGCGCACCCACTTGCTCGATGCGGATAGATCCTGCCGTGAACGGCACGGTCGCGACACCCGGCGAGGTCCACGGGAGACCCCGCCGCCTGCCGCTCCTCCGCGGCGAGCGCGGGCAGAGCGCCCGTCGCGTCGCGAACGGCGCGTTCGCGGTGCCGCGAGCCATCACGGCGAGCGCCAGGCATGCCCGGCGCGGGGAGCCAGGCCCTGCCGGAGCGAGCCGACCCGGCCCGCGTCCACCGTGTGAAGCCGCCCACCACTGACCCATCGGCGTAAGGAGAGGGGGATCGAACCATGCCGGTCGCGTTGCTGTTGCAGAAGGTGCTCGACACGCTCAGGGCCTCGGCGGCGGCGTTGTCGCCGTGGACCGAGATCGTGACGCTCGAGGCCACGATCGTCGAGCGGGCGCGCAGCGCGTTCCTGATGCACTGGTTCGGTCGCCGCCTGCCGATGGAAGGGTTGAGCCTGCGGGCGCGCATCGTCAACATCGGGGAGCTGGACCGGCAGTTCCTCGCCGCGCAGCGGTCCGTGCCCACGAGTGCGGGCGGCCCGAACCTGACCGAGCCGCTGCTCGGGTTCGCGGGGATGCTGGCCGGGATGGCGTTGAGCCCGGCCGGCGCGATCGCCGGGGCGAGCCTCCTGTTGCGGTTCAGCGCGTTCAGCGTCGGCGTGCTCGTCAAGGCGATCGTGTGGCTGGCCGCGCCGTTCCTCCTGGGGCTCGCACTGGTCGCCGCACCCAGGGGCACGTCGATCCTGGTCATCGGCGGCCTCACCGCGCTCGGGGCGGCCTTCGCGCTCTCCGCGGCGGTCGGTGAGGACCGGCCGCTGCGCGCGGTGTTCGACGTGTTCGGCGCGCTGGCGCGGTTCATGAACGCCGCGGTGATCTTCCTCGACCAGCTGGCCGGGCCGCGTGCCGAGGTGCGCAACCCGTTGCTGCGCAGGCTGCTCGACCTCGCCGACCGGTTCGCCGGGCTCGTGTCCCAGCTGCTCGGCGCGGTGGCCGTGCTGGTCACCAGGATCGGGCCGGTGCTCGAACCGGTCGCCCGCACACTGGTCGGGCTCGGCCGGCTCGCCGGCACGGCGGTCACCGCGCTGACCACGGTGGTCGCCGGACTGCTGTCCAGGGTGGACGAGCTCACCAACGGGCCGCTGGCGGTCAACCCGGTGGTGCGCCGGGTGACCGGGGTGGCCCGCCAGCAGATCGAGAAGGTGACGAACCTGGTCGCCGCCCAGGTCGACGTGCTGGCCGACGCGTTCGCCACCGTGGGGACCACGTTGGGGGACAGGCTCAGCTCCTACGCCGACACGGCGGGCGAGTTCGTGGTGCGGCTCTTCACCGAGCACCCGACGGTCGGGGTGCTCGCGGCGTTCGGCAAGCAGCTCACCGCCATCGTCACCGCGTTCACGGCCACGCCGAAACCGCCGCCGAAGCCGGGTGCCGGACCGAGCAAGCTCGCTCCGCTGCTGGCCGCCCTGCCGGCGGCGCCGTCGGTCCGGCCGTTCCCCGGCCTGCCCAGGCTTCCCGACACCGACCTGCTCCGGCTCGGCGCGATCTGGCTGCCACCGCTGAACCTCGAGTCGATCGACAGCGCCGCCGGCGATCCGATCCGGGTCGAGTTCGAGGCACCCGTCGAGCTGAGCGAGCAGGCGCGTGCCGTGGTCGCCAGGATGCGACGCAGGCCCAGCGTGTTCCGGCCCGAACGGCGAGCGCTGTCCACCGAGCTCACCGGCCTGGCGGAGAGGCTGGTGCTCGGCAGCCAGGAGCTGGCGCGGTTCCGGCAGGCGTTCGCCGTGATCGTCGGGCGGGTGCTCCCGCCGGAGCTGCGGGGCACCGCCATCCCCACGCTGGTCGAGCCGAAGGAGCTGCCGGTGCTCGACCTGCCGGACAGCGACGAGCTGCGGCCGGTGGTGAAGAGGCTGCGGCTGCACCTGCCCGGCGCGGACGTCAACGACGTCAAGCGGTTCACCGACCTCGTGACCGAACGGATCCAGCGGCGGTCCTACCGCGTCGCCCCGGCGTCCGGAGGGCGGTGACATGCCCATCGACTTCGCCGCGATCGCGGCACGGTTCGCCGTGGCCTTCGCCGCACAGCTGAAGAACGCGGTCACCGCGCAGAAGAGCCTGGAGAAGGCGCTGGGCCGCCGCCGCGACGCCGCCCGCCTGGTGGACCGGGCGACCGGCGGGTTCCCGATCGTGCGCTTCTACGACGGCGCCGTCAGCCTCGTGCTGCCGCCGAACCAGCGCGCCCTGCTCACGCTCGCGACCCCGCCGCTCTCGGTCGGCCAGGGGCTCGCGGCGGGCGGCCACGACTTCCTCGACGGGCTCGCCCTGGCCACGGCGCCGTTGCGCGGTGACAGCCAGGAGACCGCGATCGCCCGGTTCCTGACCGGCGCCGACAGCGCGCTCAGGGAGGTCGAGGCCTCGCTCGTCCGGTTCGAGAAGGCCGGTCCGCAGATGTTCGACCCCAACCGGCGCACCGCGTCCGACCTCTTCGGACTCGCCGCGCTCGGCTTCCGCGCGCTGGCCGAGGCGAGCAGGCGGAGCGGGGAGCTCCAGCGGCTCACCGAACAGCTGGCCGCCACCACGGGGGTGCTCGGCATGGCCCTGCCCGTGCCGGCGGCGCCGGACGGCGGCGCGGCGGCGAGCACCCGGAGCATGGCCGAGACCATGGACGCGCTCGCGTACGAGGTGGTCGCGGGCATCGTCGTCATCGGCACGCTGCCGGGGCTCATCGAGGACCTGGTGACCGGCCTGGTGCCGTGGCTGGAGCTGGTGGTCCTCGGTGAGCTGTCCGCCATCGAACAGCACGTGCTCGACTTCCGCGCCGCCGCGTTCGAGGCGGTGTTCGGCGGGCTGACCCGGCTCGCCGACCGGGGCACGCACCTGATCAGCGGCGCGCACTACGTCATCGCCGCCCACGTGACCTTCGAGCTGAGGTTCCTCCGCGTGTTCGCCACCGAGCTGGCCGTCGGCGTGCGGGACTTCATCCACGGGCTGACGGAGTTCCTCGGCGACGTGGTCGACCTGGTGCGCTGGCTGCCGACCCTGCTCCAGGCCGTCACCGGGTTCGAGCTGACCAGGATCGGCAGTTCGGCGCTGGGCTGGGTGACCGAACACAGCATCAACGTCTCCCTGGACAACCTGCTCGACGACGACGGCACCGGGGTGAACCGGACGCTGCAGGCCCGGCTGAACTGGCTCATCGACAAGTTCGAGGGCGCCCTGCGCAAGGCCCACGAGAACAGGGTGGTCCGCTGGGTGGCCGGCGACTACGTCGAGCGCGGCCTCCGCGCGGTCGCCAGTGCGCGGTGGCTGGTGCGGGAGCTGTTCGTGAGTGGCGGCCCGACCGACGCCATCCCGCGGCTGCCCGAGGCCGCGCCGCTGGTGTTCCACTCCGACTTCCCGAACCTCGGCGAGACGTTCTTCGGTGCCCCGACGCGCGCGGGAGTCGTCGGCGGGGTCGAGCGGATCGAGCGGGCACTGCGCACCGGCGTGGGCACCGCGCTGAACCGGACCGCACGCGCCTTCACCGACCTGGCCGGTGAGTTCGCGACGGAGGCCACCCGGTCGGCCACGGTGGACACCCGCCTGGCGCGGGTCGCCGAGCAGTCGGACCGCCTGGCCGACACGGTGTTCGGGCCCGAGGTGGCCGCCGAGCGCCGCGAGCGGCCCGAGGAGGCGGTCGCGCGCGCGTTGGAGTCCTGGCTGGCCACCGGCGGGTTCCTGCTCGTCGGCGAGGTCATCCCCGGCTACGTGGCGGAGCTGGCCGCGCACTGGCGGGCAACCCTGGCCGAGGGCACCGAGCTCACCGCGGAGCTGACACCGACGTCCCCGCACATCCTGCGCAGGCGCGCGACGCTCGGCAAGGTCGCGCTGCCCCGGCTGACGCTGCACGGCGGCGTCGGCACCGAGCTGGACGAGGAGTTCGCCGACGCCGTCGCCGACCGGTTCGCCGGTGCGGTGCGCGACGCCTACGAGACAGGGCAACGAAAACTCGCCGGCCTGGCCGCGATCGGAGGTGACTGATGGGTGAGGAGGAGCTGATCACGCAACTGGGCCTGCTGCTCACGCAGACCCGGTTCGCGCGCCGGGCGCTGGAGGACATCGAGCGGGCCACCTCGACCTACGCCACGTTCACGTTCACCTCGGTGATCGCCGCCGGACCGAAGTTCGGCGAACCGCCGCTGTTCGACGGCGCGCTCAAGGTGCACGTGGTCAACATCTCCGACCTCGCGCCGGGCGCCGGGTTCGGGAGCTTCATCGAGGGGCTGCTCGGCGGTGCGGGCCGCCTGGTGGGCAACCTCGTCGGGGGTGCGGTCGGCGGCACGGTCGGCACCCTGTCGATCATCGGCGCGCTGCCGACGATCCACGCCATCGCCGAGAAGGTGCAGCACATCCTGGAGCTGCTCAGCATCGACGCCGCGCCGCCGCCGGCCAGGACGGACGAGCGCGGTGCGCCCGTCGGCGGCTCGGACCTGGTCACCCAGCTGGCCGCCATCAGGTCCGCCGTGGACGGGCTCACCGGACTCTTCCTGGCCGCCGGCGGGAAACCCGAGCAGGCCGCGGCCACGTCGAACCTGCCGAGCACACCGCAGGGCGCGTCCTGGCTGCGGATGCTGGACAGCGCCACGGTGACGCTGTCCGCGACCGCCCGGCTCGTGGACGGGCTGATCATCGCGCTGCCGCTGGTGATCGGCTCGGTCTCGTGGCTGATCTCCCGGCTCGGCGACCTGCGGCTGGCGGTCGCGGAGTTCCTGCGGTTCGCGTTGCGCAACGCGCTCCTGTTGCGCGGCACGGTGTTGGTGACGGCGTTCGACACCCTCGCCATGGTGGCCAGGATGGGCGCCACCGTGATCGGCATCCTGCAGTCCACTGTGGACGGGATCGTCTCGGCGCTGTTCGACACGGTGCGCGAGGCGCTGCTCGCGGTGTTCGACCTCGGCGCGGTGCTCGGCGGCGCGGTCAAGAAGACCGTGGACGAGCTGCTGAACTGGCTGGTGCCGACCGTCGACGTCGTACTGCGCAACCTCGCCGACCTGCGGGTGTTCCGCGTGATCACCCACGTCATCCGGATCCTGCCGGCCATCCTGCCGCCGATCTTCGAGCTGGCGACGGACAAGCAGATGGCCACCGAGCGGCCGGTCGAGTTCAAGATGTTGCAGGACGCCGCGAAGCTGCCGTTCCTGGCGCCGGTGACACCCGCCGCCACCGGGGCGGGCAGGCCGGCCATCCCACCGCCGATGCCCGACTTCCGCGCCATCCTGAGCGACCCCGCGCTGACGGGCCGCGCCACCGGCCCGCTGGACCGGATGCAGCAGGTCGTCTCGGACGGACTGCGGATCCTCGCCGACGACGCGAAGAACGGCCTGCGCGGCGTCGCGGGCAGGCTGGACGCGGCCGCCGCCGAGGAGGCGCGGCTGTCCGACACCACGCTGGGGCGGCACCTCGCGTCCGTGCGTGCGCAGTCCACCGCGCTCGCCGAGAACCTCGTCGTCGGTGAGCGGGTCCGACCCGAGACCGGGCTGGAGGCCATCGCCACCGCGTACGAGGGCTGGCTGACCGGCGGTGGGCTGAACACGTTGCTGGGCAAGATAACCGAACACTTCAGCAGCGCCGAGGGCCGGGCCGGGATCCCGGCCCGCATCGCCGAGAGCGGGATGGTCCGGCCGCGGGCCACCGTGCAGATCGACGAGGTGGTCATCGACATCGAGGGCCCGGCGCGAGAACCCGTTCAGCAGGCGCCGCAACCGGCGCCGCCGCAGGGTCCCGGCGACTTCCCCGTGCCGGCCGACCGCGACGACATGGAGCGGCTCGCCCGCATGTGGTTCGACTACGACCAGCGCGGCGGCGGCAGCCGGCTGCCCTTCCCGATCTAGGAGACGCCATGAACCGCAAGACCGGCTACCTGGCCAACCTGCTCAACGTCCCGCCGCTGATCTTCAAGTTCCAGTTCAACCCGGAGCTGCTGTCGGAGAAGAAGAGCTACGGCTACCGGGAGACGCAGAACTTCGGCAAGTGGGAGTTCGACCGGACCTCCGCCGCGAGCGGCTTCGGCAAGGTCTTCGGCGCGCTGGACGATCTCAAGGAGTTCGGCAGCCTGCTGGTCGGCACGAAGGCGCTGGAGGCGGATGCCGGCAAGCCACGCACGTTCGCGCTCGACTTCGCCCTGGACGCGCGGAACCTGCCCGACATCACCGAACCCGGCACCCCGGTCGAGGGCGACGAGCGGTTCGGTGGACGGATCGAGCCGAGCCTGGCCGTGCTGCGCTCGTTCATGAACCCGTCCTGGGACCCGATCAGCGACGTGCTGGCCTGGTTCACCGGGCAGAAGAAGTTCTGCCCGCCGACCCGGCCGCCGCTGTGCACGCTGAAGATCGGCGACGTCGACCTCGACTGCGTGATGACCGACCTCAACATCAAGGTCACCAAGTTCAAGCCCGACCTCACGCCGGAACGCGCCGAGGTGAGCCTGACGCTCAACGAGCAGACCCAGTCGATCTCCACCTCGCTCGACGTGATCGGCCGCCTGGTCGAGGTCGGCAAGTCCTTCGGCCAGCTCACCGGCGAGGACTGGGTGCAGTCCGTGCCCGGCGCCGGACTGGTCCAGACCATCTTCTCGTGACAGGGGGAACGCGATGACAGTGGGGATCACCTCCCGGTACCGGGGCCTGGACACCTACGACGCGACCGACGCGAACGGGGTCGTGCACCCGACCGTGGCCATCCGCCGGTACACGCCACCGCCCGCCGACGCGGTCGACTACCAGCACCAGGTCACGGGTGTGGAGGGCGTCGAGTACCTGGCGTGGCGCTTCTACGGCAACAGCGAGGTGTGGTGGCGGATCGCCGACGCGAACCCGGCCCGCTTCCCGCTGAGCCTGCGCCCCGGCGACGTCGAGGCGATCCCGGCCGGCGGCGCGTCCGCCGTGCTCGACCGCGAGCGGGTGTTCTGATGAGTGGGCCCGCGGACGAGACCGCGGTCGCCCTGCTGAGGGTGAGCGCGGACGGGCGCGACTGGCGGGAGGTGTCGCCGCCGGTGCAGTCGGTCGACGTCGAGGACCACGACCGGTTGACCGACAAGGCCACGATCGTGCTGGACGACAACACCGGGGTACTCGCCGACGCCTCCTTCGAGGGCCTCGAGGTGCGGCTCACCATGGGTTGGCAGGCGGAGCCGGCGACCATCTTCGAGGGCGAGATCATCGGCTCGCGGGTGATCGCCGCGCCGGGTGGCCAGAAGATCGAGCTGACCGCGCTGGACTTCACCAACCGCATGGCCCGGCACACGCCGAACCCGCCGATGGTGTGGCACAACGGCGAGCGCCTGTCCGAGGTGCTCAAGTCCATTGTGGAGCGGACCGGGAACCGGATCGTCGCGAAGCAGATCGAGCCGACCGAGGACCTGCGGTTCGACGAGGCGCACCCGCTGCGGCAGGCCAACGTCAACGACTGGGAGTTCGTGCTCGACCTGGCGAGGCGGCAGAACTGCCTCGCGTTCGTCGAGTTCGACGGCAAGGACGCGTCCAAGTTCTACTTCGTGCCCGTCGCCAAGGTCGGGACCGCGGAGCCGTTCGGTGAGCTGCGGTACTGCCGCGGCACCGGCGAGCTGATCGAGTTCGACTACGAGCGGATCAGCTCCGGCGCGCTTCCCCTGCGTGGCGCCAGCACCATCGACCCGGCGTCCGGCCAGGTGGTCACCGCACCCGCACCCGCCGCCCCACCCCGGCCGGCCGTGCCGGCGCCGGCCACGAGCCGCGACCGCGACCTCGGCGCGGGCAGGCGCGCCGCCCTGGAGGCGTTGACCGAGCTGGCCGCCGCCACCAACGACCGCCTCCAGCAGCCGACCGAGCAGGTGGCCGGCGCGGCGGCCGACCCGGGCGCGGACGCGGCACGCGTGGTGCCCGACCCGACCAGGAAGCTGGGGCTGTCCGGCCGGGGCGTGGCCAGCGGCACGGTGCACCTGCGGGCCAAGTCGCGGGTGCGGATCAGCGGCGTCGCGCCGTGGGCCGAGGGCGCCTGGTACGTCACCAAGGTCAACCACGTCTACACGCGCGAGCGGATCAACAACCGCACCAGGTCCAGCTACTTCAGCAAGTTCACGGCGACCATGTGAGGCAGCGTGCTGAGCGACGAACTGGGCCGGCATGTCGGCCGCTACTACGGCAAGTACCGCGGCAAGGTCGCCGACAACGCGGACGAGAAGTTCCGCGGCACCCTGATGGTGATCGTGCCGTCGGTGTTCGGCGACGCGACCCCGGTGCCGGCCGCGCCCTGCCTGCCGTACGGGCACTTCTACGTGCCGCCGGTCGGCACGGACGTGTGGGTCGAGTTCGAGGCGGGCGACATCGCGAGCCCGCTGTGGGTCGGCGTCTGGTACCCGGACGGGGCCGCGCCGGTCGAGGCGCGGGTGTCCCCGCCGGAGCACCGCGTGATCCAGACGGCCGCCGGCCACACGATCGAGATCGTCGACACCGACGGCGAGGAGCAGATCCTCATCCGCCACGCCACGGACGCGTTCGTCCAGATCGACCACAACGGCAGCGTCCTGCTCGCCAACCCGAAGGGCTCGCACCTGCACCTGGACGCGGAGAACGAGAAGGCGACGCTCGTCGAGGCACACGGCAACCACCTCGCCATGGGGGAGAAGGGCACCGCGCTCGTCAATCCCAAGGGGACGGTCGTCAACGTGGTGGACGACACCGTGCACATCAGCGCGGCCAAGGTGATCCTCAACGCCACCACGGTCGCCCTGGGCAACGGCGCCGCCGAGCCGACGATCCTGGCCAACGCGTTCAACGCGCTGTGGGACGCGGTGCTCAACCACACCCATCCGATCGCCGGCCTCACGGTCACCGGGACCTGCCCGGCCGGCGCGGTCGCCGGGACCGCCGTCGGCACCTCCAGCACCTCCCCGGCTCTGGGGCCGATGAAGCTGGTGCCCGGCACGCACCTCACCAGCTCCGTGGTGGTGAAGTGATGAGCCGCTGCAACTTCCCGCCGTTCCCGGACATCCCGCTCCCGACCCCACCCGGGCTCCCGGAGATCCCACAGCTGCCGGCACTTCCGCAACTGTCCCTGCCGGACCTCCCGGGCCTGCCGGCGCCGAAGATCCCCGACATCCCACTCCCGTCGCCGCCGGGCCTGCCCGAGATCCCTCAGCTGCCGGCACTTCCGCAACTGTCCATACCGGACCTGCCCGGGATCCCCGCGCCCGCGGTGCCGGCCATCCCGATCCCGTCCGTGGCAGTGCCCGGGCTACCGGCCCTCCCGCAGCTCCCGCCCCTGCCCCAACCGCCCGCGTTGCCCGCGTGCCCGCTCGACTAGGAGACCGCATGACCGAGCCACGAGGATCGGCCTTCCCGTTCCGGATCGACCAGCGGACCGGCGGCGTCGCGATGACCGAGGGCCCCGACAAGATCCGCGACGACCTCCGGGTGCTGCTCGGCACCCGGCTGGGCGAACGCCCGATGCTGCGCGAGTTCGGCACCCGCATCAACGCGCTGGTGCACGAACCGGACGACGACGTCACCGCCGACCTGCTCCGCAAACAGGCCCACGAGGCCGTCGTGCGCTGGGAGCGCCGGGTGATCGTCACCCGCGCCACCGTCGACCGCAGCGACGGCGAGCTGCGCCTGGTCCTCGGCTACGTGCACTCGGACCGCCCGGTGGCCGCCGAGATGATCATCCCGTTGGTGTGAGGCACCCATGACCACTCCGGTACCCGCGATCGACTACACCGACAAGGACTTCCGCTCGCTGCGGGAGGCCATGCTGCGGCTCGCGCAGCAGCGGCTGCCCGAGTGGACGGACCAGTCCCCGGCCGACCTCGGCATGCTGATGGTCGACCTGTTCGCCTACGTCGGTGACGTCGTCCTGTACTACCAGGACCGGATCGCGAGCGAGCTCTTCCCCAGCACGGCGACCGAACGCACCAGTGTGGTCGACCTGCTCCGGCTGATCGGCTACGAGCTGTCCCCGGCCACCCCGGCCGTCGCCGACCTGATGCTCACCTTCCCGCTGCCGGCCGGCCCGCAGACGGTGAGCCTCCCGCACGGCGCCCGGTTCGCCACCACGAAGACCGACGACGGCGCGGCGGTCGAGTTCACCTACCTCGGTCCGAAGCTCGACCTCGTCCTGCTGTCCGACCAGCTCCGGCCGGGCGTCGACGACGAGGGCAGGCCGGTCGTGCGGTACGACGGCCTGCCGGTGGAGCAGAGCCACGTCGTCGACCCGGTGGTGCTCGGCTCGTCCACCGGTGAGCCCAACCAGACCTTCCGCCTGCCCGACCAGGCCGTGGTCGTCGACTCGGTCGTGGTCGAGGTGCACGAGGGCGCCGGCTGGGTGACCTGGGACCGCCGCGACAGCCTGCTGTTCGACATCGCGCCGGACGGGCGCGCGGTGTTCGCGCACCCCGAGGCCCGCACCTACCAGCTGCTGTTCGACGGCACCGGCACCGCCCACGTCGTGTTCGGGGCCGGCCGCCGCCCGCCGGTCGGCACCGGCAACGTGCGCGCGGGCTACCGCACCTGCCGCGGCGCCGCCGGCAACGTCGCGGCCGGCACGATCACCTCGGCCACCACGCAGGTCCCGTCGCTGCGTTCGGTCGTGAACCCGGGCGCGGCGGCCGGCGGCGGCGACGCGGAACGCTCGGACCACGCGATCCGGTACGCGCCGTTCGCCTTCCGCTCCACCAACCGCGCGGTGACCGCCAGCGACTACGTCGCGCTCGCGCAACGCACCGGCACGGTCGCGAAGGTCCGGGCCCGCAGCCTGTCCTGGAACCAGATCGACCTGTTCGTCGCGCCCACCGGGGACACGCTGCGCCCGATCCCCGAGGCACTGCGCAACCGGCTGCTCGGGTACTTCGAGGACAAGCGGATGGCCGGCACGCTCGTCCGCGTCCTGGACGCGCAGGCCGTCGCGATCGACATCTCCGTCGAACTGGTCGTCGACGAGCGGTTCGTGGCCGACGCGGTGGTCGCCGGCGTGGAGAAGGCCGTCGCCGGGCTGCTCGCGTTCGACACCGTCGACTTCGGGCACACGCTGTTCCAGAGCGACGTGTTCGCCGCCGCGGAGTCGGTGGACGGCGTGCTCGGCGCGACCGTCGGCCGCTTCCGCCGCCAGGACCGGCCCGCGCTGGACCTGGAGGCGGAGCTGGCGCGGTTCAACCTGCCGCCGCTGGCCCAGCTGCCGGCGTTCCTGCGGGACGCGGTGTCCGTGGACGTCTCCGGTGACGGGCGCATCGACATCGGCGAGTTCGAGATCCCCGCCATCGGGCGGCTCGACGTGCGGGTCAGGACGGGTCCATGATCATCGATTCCTTCGCGGCGAGCGCCGACCTGATCGGCCGGCGCGTGCTGCTGCGCTGGGCGTTCGTGCCGGCGGCGGGGGAGACCACGGCCGACTGGCCGTCGGTCGTGATCCGGCGCAAGCGGCGCGACTTCGAGTTCCCGCCACCGACCTCGCGCGACCCGTACCTCGTCTACGACAGCGCGACGTTCCCGCCGGTGCCGTCGGCCACGCTGGCCGTGGCCGACCTGCCCGACCGCGACCGCACCGACGGCGCGGTGCGGATCCGGGAGCAGACGGTCACGGTCGCCGAGCTGACCGCCGCCGGACCGCGCGAGGTCCTGCGCCGCACCGAGCGGACGGTCTTCGCCGCGGACCGCGTGATGCTGCGCCGCGAGGTCGAACTGCTCGACGTCGGCGGCCCCGGCGGGGACCTCGAACCCGGTGTCCCGTACTACTACCAGCTGGACAGCCCGGCGCTGCCGGACGGCCCGGAGCGCGACCGCTTCCGCATCACCGCGACCCCCGGCGAGGTGCACGGCAACCACCGCACGCTCTACGAGCTGATCCCCGAGGTCTACCGCCGGCACGACACGGTCACCCGGTTGCCGGACGCCGGCACCGGGTTGCTGCCCGAGGCGAACACCGCGGGCGGGCAGCTGCGCCGGTTCATGGACACGTTCGGCGCCGCCGTGGACGCGATGCTCAGCTCGGCCGACGGGTTGCGCTCGCTGCGCAGCGCGTCCGACGTGGACAGCAAGTTCCTCCCGCTGCTGGCGCGGTGGATCGGCTGGGACCTGACCATCGAGGGCGACGTCGCGCGGCAGCGCAACGAGATCACCACCGCGCCCCGGCTCTACGGCGCGGTCGGCAGCATCCCGGGCCTGCGCAGTGTCGTCGACCACTACACCGGCTGGTCCACGCGGGTCGCCGAGTTCGCCCAGCACATCGTCCGGACGAACGCCGCCCCGCAGCGGAACCTGTTCGCGTCGGTGCGCCGCGACGGCACCTGGTGGGGTGCGGACGACGCGGCGCCGGTGCTGGGGTTCGCCGCGCCGGGTGACGTCGCGGTGGGCACGGACACCACGGCCGCGGCGCTCACCGGTTCGGTCGCCGAGCCGTTCGCGTTGCGCCCGGGGATGAGCGTGACGGTCGCCGCCGACGGCGGACTGCCGGCCACGGTCACCTTCGGCACGGCGGACTTCGCCGACATCGGCCGGGCGAGTGCCGGCGAGGTGGCCGTCGTGGTCAACCGGGTGGCCGGCGTGGTGGTCGCGGACGTCGCCGGCGGTGCGGTCCGGCTCAGCTCACCCTTGCAGGGCAAGGACTCCCGGGTCGAGGTGGCCGCGTCGGAGGCCAGCCTGGTGTCCCTGGACGGGGCGCCGCGCGGCCGGCTCGCCACGGTCGTCGACGCCGCGGAACGGCTGTGGGTGGCGCACGCGACCACGGTCGGGCCCGGCGAGATCCTGCCGCGCCTGCGGGTGAAGGCGTACCTGCGGGGCCGCTGGCAGGACACGCGGCCGGTCGAGGCGCGGCCGGTGGCGCCGCAGGCCGACCCGGCGGTCGTGGCGCTGCCGGGCGGCGACCTGTGGCTGGCGTGGGTGGAGAACCCGGGCACGGACCGCGCGGAGCTGCGCTGGCGCACGGGTGTGCCGAAGCCGTTGGCACCGGCCCAGCTGCGGGGCGAGTTCGGCGGCCCGTTCGCACTCGTCGTCGGCACCCGGCTCGCGCTCACCGGCTACGGCCGCGCCGAGACGTTCCTGGTGCGGGCCGCCGACTACGCGACACTCGCCGATGCGACGGGGCAGGAGGTCGCGCAGGCCGTCAACGCCCAGCTCACCGGCGTGGGCGCGACCACGGCACCGGACGGTTCGCTCGTGTTGCGCACCACCGCGGCCGGGCCGGGGGTGGCGTTGCGCGTGGACCTGCCCGCCTCGTCGGCCGCCCGCGTGCTCGGCTTCGGAGACCGCGGGCTCCTCGGCAGCGGCGGCTGGGACGCCGAGGTCGCCTGGGGCCCGTCGGCGCCGGTCACCTCGGTACCGGTCGGCCGGCACGCCGACTGCACGGCGGCGGTCGATCCCAGCGGCGCAGTCCGTCTCGTGTGGACGACCCACGCCGGCGGCTCCTGGCGGCTCACGCGGGCCCGCTGGGACGGCCGGCTGCTCGTGCCGACCGCGACCGGCCTCGGCGTGCTGGCCCCCGACGGCACGTGGTCCGCGCTCACCACGGGCCTACCCGCCACCGACGTCCGCGGCGTCGCCGTCGACGCGGACGGGTCCACCTGGTACGCCACCGCAGCGGGTGCCGCCCTACGCCGGCCGGACGGCGCGATCACGGCGCTGACAAGGGCGTCCACGAGCAACGGCCTCGCCAGCGACGACGTGCGCGCGGTCGCGGTCGCGCCGGACGGGACGGTCTGGTTCGCGCACCCCACCGGTGCGAGCGCCCGGCTCCCCAACGGCACGTGGCGCACCGAGACGGCCAACCTGGCGAGCCCGGACGTCCGGCACGTCGCGGTCGACTCCCACGGGGCGGTCTGGTTCGCGACCGCCGCCGGTGTCTCCCGGCTGGCCGCCGGGGCCTGGACCACGCTGACGACCGCGGGCAGCCGGCACGTCGCGCCGGCCGCAGACGGGGTCTGGGTGGCCACCTCCGCCGGCCTGACGCGGATCGACGGCCAGGTCACCGCGATCGGCCTGGCCGCGCTCGGCCTCGGCGCGGCCGCCGACGACGTCCGGGCCGTCGCCGTGGACCCCACGCGGGACGACACCGTCTGGGCCGCCACCGCGGCCGGCGTGGTCGAGTTGCGTTCGGCCCGCACCGCGCACCTGTACTCGACCGCGGACGGCCTGCCCTCCGCCGACATCACGGCGGTGACGGTCACCCCCGACGGCGTGGTCTGGGCGGGTACGACGGCCGGCCTCGGCCGCCGGGGGAGCGAGGGCTGGCGCCGGCTCACCACCGCGGACGGCCTGCCCGGCAACACCGTGCGGAGCCTGCACGGCCCGTGGTCCGCGCCGATGCGGTTCGCCCTCGACGGCGTGTCCGAGCGCGACCCGCACGTCCTGCGCGACGGCGACCGGCTGTGGCTGGCCTGGTCGCAGGTCCAGGCGGCGGGCGACGAGACCGACCGCAGGCGCCTGCGGCTGCGCCGGTTCGACTGGCCCGCCCCGGCCTGGTCCGAGCCGGTCGACGTGACCGACGGCGCCACCGACGCCGAGCCGGCGATCACCCCGCTGCCCGGCGGCGGCACGCGGGTGTACTTCCGGTCCAACCGCGGCGGCGGCCTCGGGATGTACACGGTGGACGTCTCCGGTGCGGACGCCGCGCCGGTGGTCACGCTGGTGGGTCCGGCCGCGGACACCAGTCCTGCGCCGGTCGTGCTGCCGGACGGTGTCGAGCTGCTGCTGTTCCGCAGCGACCGCAACGTCGCGCTCGGCCGGCTCGGCGGCGGGATCCCGGGGGAGACCGGCGCGGACGACAGCCGCCGCGCGCCGGAGGAGGCGGCCATCCGGCGCTTCGCGGGCTCGGTCACCGCGGCCCCCGCCGACCTCGACCGCAACCGCGGCCGGGGGCACTTCGGCGACCTGCTCGACTACACGCCCCAGCAACCGGACGGCGGCCCACTCGCCCCCGACGAGCTGTACACCCCGGGCACGATCGGCCTCTACGTCGAGCGCGGCCCCACCGGCCGGCCGCTGGTGCGCCGGGACGCCGACCGCCTCAAGCAGCTGCTGCAACGGTTCCTGCCGGTGAACCTGCGCGCGGTCGTGGTGCTGCGCTCCGGCGAGCTGGACGAGGTGATCCCGCCACCCACCGACGCCTACCGCGACAAGTTCCCGCTGGCCGAGCGCTACCAGGGCCTGACCGACGAGACCGCGGTCGTGCCGCGCGGCTGGCTGGTGTTCCTGTCCACCGACGCCGAAAGCACCACCGCCGACCCCACCCACCTCACCA
Source organism: Actinophytocola sp. (assembly GCF_045807065.1). Taxonomy (GTDB): domain Bacteria; phylum Actinomycetota; class Actinomycetes; order Mycobacteriales; family Pseudonocardiaceae; genus Actinophytocola. The sequence continues at coordinate 63,439 of NZ_JBJMIE010000212.1, forward strand.
CGCCGCGGCGGCGCAGCTGGTGGCCACCGTTCCGCTGAGCATCGAGGAGATCCACCATGACAGAGCGGCCGACGCTTGCTCTGCGCGGCGAGTACCGCGACGTGCTGCGTGCCCCGGACGGCGCGGTCGTCTGGGACCGCGGCTGGAAGAACAACGCCATCGTCGGCGACTGCCGCAGGCTCCTGGCCGCGTTCATGCGTGGCGGCCCGGCCACCGACGGCCTGCTGGGGCTGCAGGTCGGCGCCGGGCTCGACGCGTGGGACACCACCGGGCCGCCACCCGCGACCAGCGGCCAGACCGCGCTCGTCGACCCGCACCCGTTCACGCTGCCCTACACCCCGGGCGACGCGGGCAACAAGGTCACCATCGACTTCCTCGACGGCGGCACGGTGTCCGGCGCACCGACCAACAAGCTGCAGATCCAGGCGAACCTCGGCAACCAGCAGCCGACCTGGCCGGACAGCTTCCACCCCACCGGCAACCTGCGTGAGTTCGGCCTGGTCGCCAGGCTCGCCGACGCCACCATCCTGATCAACTACGTGACCCATCCCGTCATCGCCAAGGATCCCGCGAGCACGCTCGAGCGGACGATCTGGCTGACGTTCTGAGCGAGGAGTGCCCCCATGGCAACGATGACGCCCAGCAGCTTCGACCCGCTGAAGCGGTACGTGAACGTCCGCCTCCAGCAGGGTGTGCCGATCGTCGACGCGGACATGAACGAGCTGGACGACGTCCGCAAGTTCGAGCTGCGCGCGTTCCTCAAGTGGTTCGTGGGCGACGGCGTGCCCGAGGGCAACGACGGGTTCCGGATCGCCCCGGTCACCTCCGGGTCCGCGGACAACGACTTCCTGGTCAGCGTCGGCGCGGCCGCCCCGCCGGCGAACAACCCGGTCGTCGAGACCGGACTGCGCAACGTCGGCCGGCTCGTGCTGGACGGTCTCGACGTGATCATCGACAGGGACCTGAGGTTCACCGACCAGGCCCTGCACGAGAACAAGACGGGCGCGGCCGCCCTGGCGGCGAAGTGGGGTGTGCCCGTGGTGACCAAGCTGGCCAACCCCACCGCCGACGGCACGCTCGTGGTCTACCTCGACATGTGGGAACGGCTGGTCACCGCCGACGAGGCGCCCGAGCTGGTGCGTGCCGGACTCGGCGTGGAGACCTGCGCCCGCACCAGGCGCGAGTGGGTGGTCCGGGTCGGCGCCGCCATGCCGACCCCGGCAGAGGCCGTCGCCGGGCACGGCTACTACCAGCTCGCCACGCTGGCCCGCCACAACGGCGTCGCCGCCGTGGCCGCGGCGGACCTCACCGACCGGCGGGAGCGGCGGCTGCTGGTGCCGCCCGCGCATCTGCTCGCGGACACGGTCGGTCTCGCCGCCGACGGGAACTTCGACCCGCTCGCCTACCGGCGCGGCGGTGGCCGGCCCGCGATCAGCCTGCGCGACGCGATCAACAGCCTGCTCGCCGGCCGGGTGCCGACCACCTCGGACATCTCGGTGTCCCCGGGCGCCAACACGGACGCGTTGAAGCGCGCCGTCCTGGTGGACCCCGCGGGCGGCCTGATCGTGTTCTGGGAGGCGCCGCGCGGCAACGGCGGCTCGAAGCAGATCATGGGTGCCCGGCTCGACCTGGCCCGGCCGGACCTGAACTTCGACGCCAAGCTGATCACGAACGGCGCCACCGCGAGCGACCAGTCGATCGAGCCGACCGCGGTGGCGCTGCCCGGCGCCGGGATCCTGCTCGCCTACCAGAACGGCGCGACGGGCAACACCAACACGAACGTCGTCATGCGCCGGGCCTCGACGTTCGCCGGGCTCTCGCCGGCGGGCTCCCCGCAGGACGTCGCGAACACGGGTGGGGTGTCCGACGACTCGGCGCACGTCGTGGTCATCGGTGACACGGTCGTGTTCTTCACCTACCAGCAGACCTCGTCGAACCCCCACTGGGTCTTCCGCCGCTACAAGTACCTCACGGACAGCTTCCCGGACACCGCGCTCCAGCAGCTGTCGACGGTCGTGCCCACCACGCGCGACTTCCACGCCGCGGCCGGCGGCACGGTGGTGTGGACGGCGTTCGGGGACGGCGTGAACATCCAGGTGGTCCGTCTCAACCCGACCAACGCCGGCACCGACGCGAACACGATCAGCGCCGTCGGCCCCGCGGCCGGCGGGTCCACCTTCACGCCGTTCGTGCTGGCGGTGAGCACCCTCGAGGCGCAGGTGTTCTACAGCGACCTGAACAACTCGCCGAAAGGGCTGCGCGTCGCGGCCTACACGAACGGCACGTCGGCCGCGCCGGCGATCTCCGTCATCCCGGGCACCGACGAGAACGAGACCAACCCGGTCGCCGTGCAGGACACCGAGGGCAACATCTTCCTGTTCTCCAGCCGCACGGTGACCGGCGCCCAGGGGGAGATCGTCATGCGCCGGCGCAACGCGGGCTCGTCGGACTGGAGCCAGGCGCAGCGGGTCAGCCCGCACGCCGCCAGCGACATCCGCCCGCACGCGCTGTTCGTGCCCGGCTCGGGCATCTGGGTGTTCTGGATGAGCGACCGGGCCATCCAGGGCAACTTCGACCTGTACGCGAAACGCGTCATCACCGCCATCTAGGCCACCACCGAACACCGAAAAACAAAAGAGGGGCATTGATGTCTACAGCACAACCCAGCGTGGTCGAAACCGCGCCGGTGACGACGCCCGGCCATCCGGGGTCGATGAACTTCGTCATCGAGAGCTCGAAGGCGTTCATCAGCAGTTTCGGGCTGAAAATCAACGCCGGCGTTTTCGAGGGGCGTTTCTTCAACCTCACCTATCCGAAGGCCCTCGAGGACGACGGCCTTCCCGTCACGTTCACGCTCGTCGGCGTCGCGGGTGGCGAGCTGAACCTGCTCGGCATCGGCGCGGGGACCGAGGTCGGTGACTTCCAGGTCGCCATCCAGACATCCGACGTCGACGCCCAGACCAGGCAGCTCACCTGCACGATCACCAGCAAGACGCTCGGCGCCATCAACCAGCAGTGCGAGCTGCGCGCGAAGGTGCCCACCGCCCGGCACTCGTGGAACCTGCAGCTCGGCACGCCGAGCAACAACAACTTCACGCTGAACTACCTCGCGTGCGACCCGCAGGCGAAGTACGCCAGCCCCGCGCAGCCGCCCGCGACCCCGTCCGCGTTCGAGCAGGTCAAGCTCACCCTGACCGCGAACGGCGCGGACGCCGGCTCGATCATCGGCCCGACCCCGCCGGCGGGTGCCGACTGGACGCCGCACTACGTCTGGGACTTCCAGGGCGACATCGCGATCACCAGCTTCCCGATCACGACCACCGTCAACACCACCGACACCGGCCCCAACCCCGATGACGACAAGTCACCGCTGCTGCCGGGTGTCTACGAGCCGGTGCCGATCAGGTTGAAGCTGCGCACCACCTTCGGTGACTCGGGCGGCACGCCGTTCCTGGACAACCGGGTCGAGGACGACGACCGGCCGGAGCTGACCATCAAGGCCCAGCCGCAGCACGTCGTCTTCGTGCTCGACCGGTCCGGCAGCATGAACGGCGACGGCCCGCCCACCCGGTACGACAACGCGAAGCTCGCCACGAAGATGTTCACGCACCTGCTCTTCGCGCTCCGCGAGGACGTGAACGCCGATGACAAGATCGGCATCGTCACGTTCACCGACGACGGGGGATACCACCAGCTCCCGGTGTCGCCCAAGGTGAAGACGATCATGGGGCTCACCGCGCTCGCCCAGGCGAAGGACGACGTCCTCAACCCGGCCACGGTGAACTTCGAGGCACCAGACACGAACACGCCGATCGGCGACGGCCTGGTCGCTGGCCTCGACCTGCTGGCCACGGGCGGCGGCACGACCGACCGGAGCATGACACTCGCCCTGCTCACCGACGGCATCGCCAACGCGGGCACGGTGTTCGTCGGCCCGACCGACCCCAGCACGGTGGGCAACCACATCCGGGCGTACACGGGCAACGAGCTGACGGCGGACCAGAAGAAGATCCGCGACAAGCTCGCCGAGACCGGGCGCCAGTTCGTCATCCCGCTCGGCGCCCAGGTCGACGACCTGGTGCTGGCCGCCCTGGCGGGTCCCCACGCCTACGTGCCCGTCACCGACGCGCGGAACCTCGCCAGCGCGTTCGGCGACATCCTGCACTTCTCGCAGGAGGTCGACAAGGTGCCGACGACCCGGACGGCCGACGTGACGGACCTCGCCGTCTACATCAGGCCCGTGAACGCGTCCGCGGACCGGCTGCTCTTCGCGGTGCTGGGCGGGTTCCCCACCGGGCACAGCATCAGGGTGGAGAGCTTCACCAACGGCAACTGGAACGTCCAGGTCGGGCCGGTCGTGAAGACGATCAGTACCGAGGAGTACCAGGTCGGCTGGGTGCCGGACTTCCAGAAGGTGGCGGGCAAGCCCACGCAGTGGCGCGTCACGCACCTCGACGCCGACGGCAAGGCCGTGTCGATGCCGGCCGACCAGGTGCTGGCGTACGAGGACCTGCACGTCAAGGCGGACGTGGTGCTCGACAAGGCGGACTACCAGACCGGCGACGAGATGAACCTGACCGTCCGCGTCCGCCACAACGACCAGCCGATCCTCGGCGCCACGGTCCACGCGGAACTGGTGGCGCCGGCGGTGGGCACCGGCGAGGCGCTGTCCGGTCTCGGGTCGGACTTCCAGCCGTGGCAGGGCAAGGGCGGGGTGGACGTGCCACCGCTGCTCGGCCAGATGATCGGCGAGACGATGCGGCGCCACGAGTGGCGGCACTGGCCCCACGAGGAGCCGAAGGGCCTGTTCATCGACGGCACCGAGGATCTGCACGACGTCGACAACGACGGCAACTACACCAACACCTTCGCCAGGGTCTGGAAGGAGGGCCGCTACACCTGGAACCTCACCGTCGAGGGCACGGACACCGAGGGCAACGCCTTCGCACGGAGCCTGACGATCTCCACGCTGGCCTCGGTCAAGGTGGATCCGAGGGCCAGCAAGGTGAAGCTGGACCCGATCCACAACCACCCGAGCAAGCTGCGTGCGGTGCGGGTGAGCGTGACCCCGCAGGACGTCCGGCACGAGCGGCTCGGCCCGGGCAGGGACAACCTGGTGTTCTGGGCGCTCAAGGGCGGCGAGTTCGAGCACGTCCACAACGGCGACCCGGCGCCGGTGTTCACCGACGGCAGCTACCAGCGCGTGGTGCTGTACCGCCTCGGCCAGCACCCGACCGTGCAGGTGGAGGCCGCCGGCGTCCTGCTGCCGCAGATCACGATTCCCGCCTGGATCCTCGTCTAGCCCGCCTCCCCGCACGGGGTTGCGTGCCGGCGAAGGTGCCGGTGCCGAGGTGGATCGTGGCCGGGTGCCGTCACGTTCCCCTGAGGTAGCTGTTGAGCGGGTGCGGACCTCGCGCAAAGGTCCACGGGGGCAGGCCCTGGTCCAGCTCCTTCGCGACCCGCCACCGGTGTTAGGCCGGTGGCGGGTCGCCTTGTGTGCGGGCTGGGATGCCCCATGGTGCGAACAGCGGGGCGAAAGTGATAAGGCCGTTGACATCGAAGTTTCAACCGAAGAAGAATTGTTTCGGGGAGATTGACTGGAAGCCGGGGCCTGCTTTTCCTGTTCGTTCTTCGGTGTGGGGGGTATGGTGTTCCGGTACGCGGACGCTCCGTCGAATTCTTCTACCGTGGCTGAGCCGGTGGAGGAAATGCGCATTCGGTTACTGGGTGGATTCCAACTGGCACGGAACGGCATGCGCGTGGCCGTGCCGGCCGCGGGACAGCGGCTGCTCGCGTTCCTCGGCGTGCGGGGGCAGGTGAGCCGGTCGCTGGCCGCGGGCACGCTGTGGGCGGAGGTGACCGACGAGCACGCGCTGGGCAGCCTCCGATCCACGATCTGGCGCCTGAACCGCGGCGGCCTGCGGCTGATGACCACGCACGCCGACACGCTTTCGCTGTCCCCGGTGATCCGCACCGACGTCGGGTCCTTCACCACCGCCGCGGCGACGATCAACGCGGGCCGCGACCACGGTGAGGAGGAACGCGAGCAGGTGCTGGCGGCCGGCGAGCTGCTGCCCGGCTGGTACGAGGACTGGGTGCTGCTCGAACGGGAGCGCCTGCGCCAGGTGCGGCTGCACGTCCTGGAGATCCTGTCCGCCCGGTTCACCGCGAACCGCCAGTTCGCGCCGGCACTGGACGTGGCCCTGGAGACCGTCCGCGTGGACCCCCTGCGGGAGAGCGCCCACCGCGCGGTGGTGGCGGTGCACCTGGCCGAGAACAACGTGGCCGAGGCGGTCCGCCACTACCGCGGCTTCCGCACGTTGCTGCTGGGGGAGCTGGGCATCGAACCGTCCCCGGAGTTCACCGCCATGCTTCCCGGCCAGGCACTGGTGCGAATGGTCTAGAAGAGCTGGAGCTGGTACGCGGCGAGCACCGGGTTGATCGGCAGGATGTAGGTCTGGCACGCCGACCCGCCGATGACGTAGCCCTGCGCCTGCCCGCCCGCGTACACCGGCGCGCCGAGATCGCCGGCGGCGGCGCAGATGCTGGTCCTGGTCAGGCCGTTGAGCGGTCCCTCGGCCGTGTTGATGGTCGCGTTGCGTGCACTGACCACACCCGTCCTGGTCCCGCTGGCGGGGCCGGACATGCGTACCTGCGCGCCGATCGGCGCCGCGGTGGACCCGGTGATCGTCACGGTGGGACCGCCCTGCCCGGACACCCACGGGCCCTGCTGCCAGTCCTCGGTGTTGTTGACCCGCACCAGGATCACGTCGAGAGTGGAGTTCTGCGTCTTCGCGGTCACGACGCCGATGGGTACGTGGCCCGGCCCGTCGACGGAGTCGCCCACCTCGCCGCAGTCGCCGGGCATCACCATGAACCCGACCGTGCCGAGCCGCACGTTGAACGCGGCCGTGCAGAGCCACGGTCCCGCGACGTACAGCCGGGTCCCGCCCTCCAGACTGGTCGGATCCGCCGCCGCGGTGGTCGTCCCGGCCAGGACCAGGCAGACAGCCGCGGCAGCGGCCGCGGAAAGAAGTCGGGACAGGACTTTCATGGCATTCCTCCAGTGGCCGAGACCGACTGTCGCGTCGAGTAACGAGTAGCTGTGTTCAACCGGCGGCACCGTGGTCGCCGCGCGGTACCTGTCACCACCTCCGTCCGTCAAGCCTGGCGGAGCGGCTCGGCCGCCGAGGTCGCCCGATAGAGGTCCCGGAGCATCGCCACCTCAGCTCCATGGTGAATCAGCTCGTCCAGCTCGTGAAGCACGAACGCGAATCGGGTGCTGGTGGCGTAGTACCCGGCGACGGCTCCCATGGTCGCGGTCAGCTCGGCCGCCTCGGTGGCCGCGAGGTGCGTCCGGAACAACGCGAACGCGTCGTCGAGCCGCCGAAGCGCGTCGTCGGCGGTGCCGGGCTCACCGTCGCGGTCCAACCGGCCGGCCGGCGCACCCCCCAGCCACGTCGCGTTCCGCTCCCCGGCGAGCAGCCCGATGAGATGACACACCCGCCAGGCGACGGTGGTGAAGGGCGGTGGCGTGGGTGGCCGCGCCGACCCGTCGCTGCGGAACGTGCCGTCCCCCACCGACCGCACCGACCAGCACCCGCCCACCGGCTCCCAGAAGTACTCGTCGTCGGTGAGCCCGTCGAGGCGGTCCCGAAGCCGCCGGAAGACGAAGTCCGCGGTGTCGAGCAGGTCCTGCTTGACCCGCTCCGCATCAAGTCCGTGCACGCCCGGACAGTAGAAGCCGCCCCGCGGTGTCCGCACGGCGGCCTACCGGGCGACGAGCCCCGCCACGAGTAGGTCGAGCATCCGGCCGGCCTGGGCGCGTTGCTCGGGCGACCCGCAGGCGAGGAAGACCCCCACGAGGCTCGCGACCACGTCCTCCGCCCGCACGTCGGACCGGATGGTGCCGGCCTCCGCGCCCGCGTCGAGCATCGTCTGGACGGCCTCCGCCAGCCGCACCCGCGCCTGCGACGAGGTGATCGTGCCCGCGGCGATCATCGCGCGGAGGGTGTCGGCCATGTCCCGCTTGGCGGCCACGTAGTCGGCGAACCGATCCATCCACGCCCGCAACGCGTTGGTGGGGCCGTGCTGTGCCAACAGCTCGGCGGCGCTGTCGCAGAGCTTGCCCAGCTCGGCCCGGTACACCGCCTCGACCAGGGCCTCCCGGGTGGGGAAGTGCCGGTACAACGTCCCGATCCCCACCCCGGCCGCCCGGGCGATCGCCTCCAACGTGACCTTCTCCCCGGAGGCGGCGAACGCCTCCCGGGCCACCGCCACCAGACGCAGCCGATTGCGTTGGGCGTCCACGCGCCCAGGCTTCTCGTCACCCATGGGTACCGGAGGCACCTCCGTTTCTGTTAGCCTCGCATCAACCGGAGGACCCTCCGATTATGGCAGAGAGGCACCACCATGACGACCACCCACAACGCCCCCGGCGGCACGGCCCGGTTGGCCGCCCACCAGGTGGCCCGAGTCGGCTTCGGCGCCATGCAACTACCCGCCACCACACGCGAGAACGCGATCGCGGTGCTGCGCCACGCGGTCGACCAGGGCGTCAACCACATCGACACGGCCGAGTTCTACGGCGAAGCCAATGCCCTGATCCGGGCCGCCCTCCACCCGTACCCGGACGGCCTGGCGCTGGTGAGCAAGGTGGGTGCGGTGCACGAGCGCGAACTGGTCACGGCGCAGCGGCCCGAGCAACTGCGCGCCACGGTGGAGGCGAACCTGGCCAGCCTGGACGTCGAGTCGCTGGCCGTGGTCAACCTGCGCCGCGCGGACTTTCCACCGGGCATCATCGCGGAGGGCGACCAGGTCGTCGACCTGGACAGCCAACTGGCCGAACTGACCGCCCTCCGCGACGAGGGCAAGATCGGCGGCATCGGCCTGAGCAACGTCGACGCCGACCAACTGCGAAGCGCACTGCCGGCCGGCATAGCCTGCGTGCAGAACGCGTACAACCTGCTGGACCGCGCCACCGAACCGGTGCTCGACGTGTGCCGCGAGCACGACATCCCCTGGGTGCCGTTCATCCCGCTGGGCTCGGCCTTCCCCCAACTCCCGAAGACCACCGAACACCCGGCCGTGATCGCCGTGGCCAACCAGTTGAACGCGACCCCCGCCCAGGTCAGCCTGGCCTGGCTGCTGACCGGCTACGCGAACACCCTCCTCATCCCCGGCACGACCAACCCGCTCCACCTCGACGAGAACCTCGCCGCGGCCAACCTCCACCTCGACCCACCCACGATGGCCACCCTCGACGACATCACCCCGGCCTGACTCCCGGACACCCGCCCGCCCCATCCGGCTGCTGGCTCCGGCGGCCGGCCTTGGTGGGGCTGCTGGTCATGGTGGTTGCAGATCATGCGGTGGCCGCTGGTCACCCCGCCGCGCTCGCTCGCCGGCCACGGTGGTTGCAGGCGATCCGAAGGCCGCCAGCCACACCAGCCACACCCACCAACGCCACCATCGACAACCCGACCCGACCCGAGCCGACCCGAGCCGACCCGAGCCGACCCGAGCCGAGCCGACGCGAGCCGACGCGAAGCCTTCCCGGTCTCGGCTCAGTCCGACGTCTCCTCCGCCGCCCGCAGGGCGGGTGCCACGGCGTCCAAGGCCTCGCGCAGCAGGTCGGGAAGCGGACGTTTTCCGTCGACGACGACGAGCCCCATCCCGACAGGACGGACCCAGTGGTCCAGCGCCACGCGAGCCGCTGCCGAGACCGCGGCTGCCAGTGTCCGCGGCACGAGCGTGTCGTCGCCGCCGAGGCGTTCCCCGATGGCCTCGGCCAGTGGTTGGCCGATCGCGGAGACCGCGTCGACGAACTCCGCGCGTAGCCGGGGTGATGACGTGATCAGGGTGATCGCCTCGTTCGCCGGCTCGCTCGTGTACGTCTCGATCACCGCCCTGGTCACGGCTTCGGCCAGTGGTTCGTCGGCCGGGCGGGCGCGTACGGCTGCCGCTACCCGCGTTGCCCGTTCGGCTGTGATGGCCGCCACGATCGCCTGCTCCCTGCTGGAGAAGTAGTTGTTGTAGGTCCTGGGGGACACCCCCGCCGCCTCGGCGATGTCGTCCACCCGCACGTTGTGCGGACCGCGTTCCAGCGCGAGCCTGAGCGCGGCCGCGCTCAGGGCCTCTCTGGTCGCGGTCTTCTTGCGTTCACGCAGTCCGTAGCTGTCGGGCACGGAGTGAGCCTACCAGGAACCTGCGCGCACGCAATTTTGCGTTCACGCAACTTTGTGTATTCTGGCGCTCGGCGCTCCCGAGTGCCACGTGGTCGGTGCCGATGGGGATCACGCGATCCGGCCGTCGCGGGCGCCGGTGCCGACCACTCCATACACAGTCCAGGAGAGGACGAACCGACAATGGCCAAGTTGATCGCGTTCCAGGAGGACGCGCGCCGCGGGCTCGAACGCGGCATGAACGCCCTCGCCGACGCGGTGAAGGTGACGCTGGGGCCTGGCGGCCGCAACGTCGTGCTCGAGAGGAAGTGGGGCGCGCCCACCATCACCAACGATGGTGTGTCGATCGCCAAGGAGATCGAGCTCGAGGACCCGTGGGAGAAGATCGGGGCCGAGCTCGTCAAGGAGGTCGCCAAGAAGACCGACGATGTCGCGGGTGACGGCACCACCACCGCGACCGTGCTCGCCCAGGCGCTGGTGCGCGAGGGCCTGCGCAACGTCGCGGCGGGTGCCAACCCGATAGCGCTGAAGCGCGGCATCGAGCAGGCGGTCGCCGCCGTGACGGAGCAGCTGCACAAGGCGTCGCGTGAGGTCGAGACCAAGGAGCAGATCGCGGCGACCGCGTCGATCTCCGCCGGTGACACCACGATCGGCGAGCTGATCGCGGAAGCCATGGACAAGGTCGGCCGCGAAGGTGTGATCACGGTCGAGGAGTCCAACGCGATGGGCCTCGAACTGGAGCTGACCGAGGGCATGCGCTTCGACAAGGGCTACGTCGCGCCGCACTTCGTCACGGACTCCGAGCGGATGGAGGCCGTGCTGGAGGACCCGTACCTGCTGTTCGCCACCACCAGGATCGCCTCGGCCAAGGACCTGCTCCCGGTGCTGGAGAAGGTGATCGAGACCGGCAGGCCACTCGTCGTCATCGCCGAGGACGTGGAGGGCGAGGCGCTGGCCACGCTGATCGTGAACAAGCTGAAGGCCACGTTCAGGTCCGTCGCGGTGAAGGCGCCGGGCTTCGGTGACCGTCGCAAGGCGATCCTGCAGGACATCGCGATCCTGACCGGTGGCACGGTGATCTCCGAGGACGTGGGCCTGAAGCTGGAGAACGCCGACATCTCGCTGCTGGGTCGTGCGCGCAAGGTCGTGGTGACCAAGGACGAGACCACGATCGTCGAGGGTGCGGGTGATGCGGAGCAGATCCAGGGCCGGGTCAACCAGATCCGTTCCGAGATCGAGAAGTCGGACTCGGACTACGACCGGGAGAAGCTGCAGGAGCGGTTGGCCAAGCTGGCTGGTGGCGTGGCCGTGATCAAGGCGGGCGCGGCGACCGAGGTCGAGCTCAAGGAGCGCAAGCACCGTATCGAGGACGCGGTGCGCAACGCCAAGGCCGCTGTCGAGGAGGGCATCGTCGCCGGTGGCGGCGTCGCGCTGCTCCAGGCGGGTCCGGCCGCGCTGCGCGGACTCGGCCTGTCGGGCGACGAGGCCACCGGTGCCGCCATCGTCGGGGCCGCGCTGGAGGCGCCGCTGAAGCAGATCGCCGTCAACGCCGGTCTGGAAGGCGGTGTGGTGGTGGAGAAGGTCAGGACCCTGCCGTGGGGAGAGGGCCTGGACGCCGCCACCGGCGAGTACCGCAACCTGGTCGACGCGGGCATCATCGACCCGACCAAGGTCACCCGCTCCGCCCTGCAGAACGCCGCGTCCATCGCCGCGCTGTTCCTGACCACCGAAGCCGTGGTCGCGGACAAGCCCGAGAAGAAGGACGGCTCCCCGGCGGGTCCGGACGGGAGCGGCATGGACTTCTGAGCCCGGCGCCGTCTCCGGACGCGGGGATCCGGGCCAGACCGGGGGAGTAGGGGCGCCCGGGGTCAGTCGTCCAGTTGGTCCTGTAGGGCGGCGGCCACGTCCGGGTCGACGAAGTCGGGGTAGGCGAGGGCCTGTTCCTGGTACCGCTTCGGGATGACGGCGCGGATGCGGTCGGCGTAGGCGGCGTCCGCCTTGTCCGGGAGGGCCTTCTCGGGGAGGACCAGCTCGTCCGGGACGCCCAGGCGGACCGCTACCGGGCCGGTCTCCCTGAGCGACTCCGGCCAGAACTGGCCCGGGCCCGCCGCGGCGCAGGTGCGGTGGGCGTAGACCACCCTGACGTCGTTCACCGTTGTCGCCGTCGACGGGTCGTGGCCGAAGACCCTGGCGACGCACACCAGCTCGTTGCCGTCGATGTCGGTGCGGCGGTTGGGGTCCTTCGGCTGGTTGTGCGCGTGGACGGGCGCCGCGGTCGGCACCGCGCGTTCCAGCGCCGCCACCACGCGGCGGCTCAGTTGCTCGTCCAGGGACGGCTGCCTCGTCAGCAGGACGCCGCCCACCACCACACCCACGGCGACGACCGCGACCCCCGCGGCCGCCACCCAGCGCATCAGCCGGCGTCGTTGCCGGATCGCGATTGGCATGCGTCGATCGTGGCACCTGCCCGACACTTACCGCCAGTGGTTGGAAAGTTTCGGAAAGTTACGACGTCCAGTATGCGGGAACCCGGGCGACGAATGTCGGGGGTCTCGCGGAGTATGCGGGGCATGGTCACCGTGCATGTCGATCGAGCTGGGGATCGGGCGTTCTCCCGGCTCAACCTGGTGGTGCTGGCCGGGCGGGCGCTCGGTGCGGTGCCGCCGCCCGCCCAGGTGCTCGCGGGCATCGTCAGCGTCCAGGTCGGGGCTGCCCTCGCCAAGCAGCTGTTCGGGGCGGTCGGCAGTGTCGGCACGGTCGCGTTGCGGCTGTTCTTCGCCGCCGTGGTGTTGCTCGTGGTGTGGCGGCCGTCCCTGCGGCTCGACCGGCGTGCGTGGGCGGTGGTGGCCGGGTACGGCGTCGTGCTCGGGGTCATGAACCTCTGCTTCTACCTGGCGTTGGCGCGGATCCCGCTCGGGGTCGCGGTCACGATCGAGTTCCTCGGGCCGCTCGCGGTCGCCATCGGTGGGTCCCGGCGGTGGCTGGACGGGCTGTGGGCGCTGCTCGCGGGGACCGGGGTGGTGGTGCTGACCGAAGGACGCGGCGACCTGCACCTCGTCGGCATCCTGTTCGCGCTGGCGGCGGCCGCCTGCTGGGGCTGCTACATCCTGCTGAGCGCGGCGCTGGGCCGGCACACCACCGACGGTGGCGGGCTCGCCCTGGGCATGGTCCTGGCGGCGGCGGTCGTCGTGCCGGTCGGGGTGCTGGACAGCGGTACCGCGCTGCTCCAGCCGTGGGTGCTCCTCGTCGGGTGCGGGGTGGCGATGCTCTCGTCCGTGATCCCGTACTCGCTGGAGCTGGAGGCCCTGCGTTCCATTCCCCCGAAGGTGTTCGGGGTGCTGATGAGCCTCGAACCCGCGGTCGCGGCGCTCGTCGGGCTCGTCGTGCTCCACGAGGCCCTCGGCCCGCTCCAGTGGCTGGCGATCCTCCTCGTCGTCGCCGCCTCGGTCGGGGCGACGAGGACCGCGGGGGCCGCCCGCTAGTCCCCGTATCAAGGCCGATCGTGCTGGGTGCGCAGGGTGTGGGCGTGGTCGGCCAGTAGGGCGAACGCCGTCCTCGTGGCGGTCGTGACCCGGGTGCGCACCACGCGTGGCGGCAGGCCCGCCAGGATGAGGTCGCGGGCCAGGTCCGCCACCGTGCGGTGCAGGGTGATCAGCTGGTTGGCCAGCAGGACCGGCGTCGGGTCGGTGCGTCCGTGGCGGACGTCGTCCAGGGCCGTCGTCAACGCCTGCCGGTACTCCTCGTCCAGCTCCCGCTCGTACGCCCGCAGCGCCGGGCTGCCCGCCACGATCTCCAGGAACCGCTTCGTCCGCGCGCCCGCCGCCGGTGCGGTCAGGAACCCCATGGCGCGGTCGTGCCACTCGCGGAACGCGGCCACCACGCCCTGCTCCGGTCCTCTCTCCCGCACGAGCGCCACCATGCCCTCGACCAGATCACCCGCCCGGTCGAACAGGATGGCCTCCTTGCTGGGGAAGTAGTTGAACACCGTGCCGACGGCCACGTCCGCCGCCTCGGCGATCTCCGCGACCGTGACCGCGTCGAACCCGCGGGCGTCGAACAGCCGCCACCCGCACTCGCTGATCGCGGCGCGGGTCAGTCGCTTCCTGCGGTCGCGCCGCCCCTCCACCGGCATGCCGGCAGTCTACCTGAGCCATTGCAAACTTATAGTCGTTCATGTTTAGACTCGCTCATGTCCATTGTGAGATCCCTCCACCTGCTCGAGGTCGCCACCGTGCGCGACAACGGCGTGCCCGTGCCCGTCTTCCTGATCCACCTCGCGGACGGGCGGTGGTGGCTGGTCGACACCGGCTGCCCCGCGGACATGATCGGCGACCCGGACGCGCCGTTCGTCGTCACCGGGGAGTCGCACGTCCTCGGCCGGCTCGACCGCCTCGGTCTCGGACCGGCGGACATCGACACGGTGATCGTCAGCCACCTCGACCCCGACCACTGCGGCGCCAACGACGAGTTCCCGCACGCCCGGTTCGTCGTGCAGCGCGCCCAGCACGAGCACGCCACGCGGTCGGGCCTGCCGCGTTACGAGTGGCTCCGGTCCCATTGGGACCTGCCGAACCCGCGACTGGTCGACGGCGACACCCGGCTCGTGCCCGGCGTCACACTCGTCGAGTGCAGCGGGCACGTGCCAGGCCACCAGGCCGTCCTCGTGGAACTGCCGGACACCGGCCCGGTCCTGCTGGCCGGCGACGCCTGGATGCGCGGCACCGACCCGGAGACCCGCCCGCTCACCCAGCACGACCTGGACGAGCCGGCAGTCCGGGCGAGCCAACGAAAGCTGATGGACATCGAGGGCGTGGCGCTCGTCGTGCACAACCACGACACGGAGCAGTGGCGGACCCTGCGACACGCTCCGGCTCGGTATACCTGACGAGGTCGGACTATCGTGGGGTGAACACTTTGTAGACGGCAGGTCGGGGTTGGCGGGATGGTCGAGGACAGAGAGCTGCGGCATCGCGTGCTGGAGGCGATCACCGACCGCACGCTGATGGACCTGGACCTCGACAAACTCCTCGAAGTCCTGGTGTTCCGGGTGCGCGACCTGTTCGCCGTCGACACCGTGACCGTCCTGCTCCTCGACGCCAGCGGCGAGCAGCTGGTCGCCAAGGCCACCGCCGGCCTGGACGAGGAGGTCTTCCAGGGGGTGCGCATCCCGGTCGGCGAGGGCTTCGCCGGCCGGGTGGCCAAGCTGCGGCAACCGGTGCTGATCGAGCGGGTCGACGAGTCCACGGTGGTCAACCCGCTGCTGTGGGAGCACGGCCTGCGGGAGCTGCTCGGTGTGCCGATCGTGGCGCGGGACGAGCTGCTGGGTGTTCTGCACGTCGGCGTGATGGTGGCGCGCGAGTTCGCCGAGGTGGAGGCCGAGCTGCTGCAGCTGGTCGCCGACCGGGTCGCGCTGGTGGCGCACATGCACCGGTTCCGCACCGAGCAGGCCGCGGCCGCCATGCTGGTGGAGAGCCTCCTGCCCGCCAGGCTGCCGTCCACGGACGGCTGGGAGCTGGCCGCCCGCTACGTGGCCGGCGCGGGCACCGGCGTCGGTGGTGACTGGTATGACGTCTTCCCCCTGCCGGGTGACCGGATCGGGCTGGTGATCGGCGACGTGGTCGGCAGCGGCCTGCTGGCGGCGATCGTGATGGGACGGCTACGCAGCGCGCTGCGGGCCTACGCGCTGGAGTTCGACGACCCCGCCGAGGTGCTGGGCAAGCTCGACCGCAAGGCCAGCCACTTCGAGCGCCGGACCATGGCCACGGTCGCCTACGCGGTCATCGACACGGTCGCCCACCGCATGGACTTCGCCCTGGCCGGGCACCTACCGCCGATCATCGCCCTGCCGGATCGCGAGGCCGAGTTCGTGCGGGCGCCGGTCGGGCCGCCCATCGGCTACAGCCTCGGCATCACCGGCCGCACGGGCACCAGCATCGACGTGCCGCCGGAGGCGCTGCTCATCCTCTACACCGACGGCCTGGTCGAACGCCGCGGCGCCGACCTGGACGAACGCCTCGAACAGCTGCGCACGACCGTGCACCTCGCCGCGCCGAAGGCGGTGTGCGCCCACATCATGGCGACGATGGTCGGCTCCGAACCGGCCACCGACGACATCGCGCTCGTCGCCGCCCGCCACACCACCCCGCAGACGTCCTGAGGGCCTCCGGGGCATCTGCCGGCCGTGGTGTCGGGCCTGCCGGCTGTGGTGTCGGGCCTGCCGGCCGTGGTGTCAGGCCCGCGGCCGCGGCTCGGCGAGCAGCCGGCTTCGGGAGGAGGGCGCCCTGCTCAGCCCAGTTCGCCGAGTAGCAGGGCCTCGGCGTGGCAGGCGCGGGCGAACTCGGTGAGCGGGACGCTCTCGTCGGGGCCGTGGGCTCGGGAGAGGTTGTCCGCGCCGGCGCTGGTGATCAGGATCGTGGCCGTGGGGAAGGTCTCGGCGAACGCGGCGACGAACGGGATGCTGCCGCCGCTGCCGATGTGTACCACGTCCCTGCCGTAGGCCGTGCGGTACGCGCGGGCGGCCGCGGCGAACCACCGGGCCGTCGTGTCGACCTGGTAGGGCTGGGCGACCTCGTTGACGGTCACGGACACCCGTGCGCCGAAGGGTGCGTGCGTGCGCAGGTGCTCGGCCAGGGCGTTCGCGGCGCGGGGGGCGTCGTCGCCCGGGGCGATCCGCAGGCCGACCTTGGCCCTGGCCGCGGCGTGGAGCGTGTTCGACGCGGTCGCGAGTGGTGGGGCGTCGATGGCGAGCACGCTCACCGCCGGCTTCGTCCACACCCGCGCGGCGACGCTGCCCGTGCCGTGCAGCTCGACGCCGTCGAGCACTCCGGCGTCGGCCCGGAACCTCGTCGACGGGTAGTCGTACGCCGGCTCCGCACCGCTCGTGAGGCCGGCCACCGCGACGTCGCCGTGCTCGTCGTGCAGGGTGGCGAGCAGGCGGCACAGTGCGGTCAGGGCGTCGGGCGCCGCGCCGCCGAAACCGCCGGAGTGCACGCCGGCCGCCAGCGTGCGCAGCTCGACGACGCAGGCCGTCGAGCCGCGCAATGACGTGGTGAACGCCGGGGTGCCGGAGACCAGGTTCTCGGAGTCGGCGATCACGATCACGTCCGCCGCGAGGCGGTCGCGGTACCTGTCGAGCAGCGTGCTCAGCGCCGGCGACCCGATCTCCTCCTCGCCCTCCACGAGCACCGTCACCCCGCACGGCGGTCGGCCGCCGTGCGCGAGCACCGCGGCCAGGTGAGCCGCGACGGCGGCCTTGTCGTCGGACGTGCCCCTGCCGTACAGCCGGCCGCCGCGTTCCACCGGCTCGAACGGCGGGCTGGTCCACGTCTGCGGCGGCCCCGCCGGCTGGACGTCGTGGTGCGCGTAGAGCAGCACGGTCGGCCGTCCGGGCGGCGCCGGGTACCGGGCCAGCACGGCGGGGTGCGCACCGTTGTCGATGATCTCGACCTCGGGCATACCCGCGTCGCGGAACAGCGCGGCGGTCAGCTCCGCCGCGGTCGCCAGGGCAGCGGTGGGCACGGCACTCACGGACGGGATCCGCACCAGCTCCTCGAGCGCGGCACGCGCCGCCGGGAGCACCTTCTCGATGTCGATCCGCTGTTCCTCCGCACTGTTCACCCGTTCATCATCAACGCCGGCGTGGGGTTCCGCGCGGCACGGGCGGGTTGGTCGGCGGAGCCCGGCGCGACCAGCTCGTTGCCGGCGGACCAGGGCGGCGGCACGTCCTGCGTGCCGCGGAGCCATGGGGGATCCTGGCACGCGTGGAGTTCCTCGGTAGCCGCGTGCTGGTGCGCCCCCGCGATCCGGACGCCTCGCTGACCTTCTACCGCGACGTGCTGGGGCTCGCCGTGTACCGGGAGTTCCCCGGTGGCACGGTGTTCTTCCTCGGCAACGGCTTCCTGGAGGTGTCGGGGCGCGGCGAGGCCGGTCCCGGCCCGGACGTCGTGCTGTGGCTGCAGGTCCGCGACCTGGCGAGCACCGCGGAGGAACTGGCCGCGCGTGGCGTGCCGGTCGTGCGGGAGCCGCGCGAGGAGCCGTGGGGGCTCCTGGAGATGTGGATCGCCGACCCCGACGGCCTGCGGATCGTGCTCGTCGAGGTCCCCGCCGCGCACCCGCTGCGCCGCGACCCGCGGTAGGGCCCTTAGTTGGCGTGCAGCTCCACACAGCACTCGCCGGTCCGCGGGTCGAGGACCGCCCGCACGCTCGTGGTGTCCAGGCCGTCCACCAGGCCGGTGAGGAACGCGTGGTTGATCCCGCACACGAGTTCCGGCGCCTTCGCGGCGAGGGGGTGGAACGGGCAGGTCCGCAGCCGCACGCACGTCGGTGACCTGCGGTCCGGCTCGAACCCGCTGCGGTCGAGCGCGGCGGCGGCCAGGGTGACGGCGCGTTCGGCGCCCAGCCGCCCCGGCCGGGCCTGCTCGCGTTCGGCGGCGCCGACGTCCTGACCGCGCTCGCGGGCCGCGCGCACCGCCGCCTCCCGGGCGGTGCCGCTCTCGGCGAGGAGGCCGTCCAGCAGGATGTCGGCGAGCAGGTCGTGCTGGCGCGGGGGGATGCTGACGCGGATGTCGGTCTCGACCGGCCGGTACACCTTGGGTGCCCGGCCGACCCGGCGGTTGGTCTGCTGGTAGCCGGCGTGCAGCACGCCGGCGTCCACCAGCTTGTCGAGGTGGAACGCCGCCAGCTTGCGGGAGATCCCGACCGCGGCCGCGGCCTCGTCGCGGGTGACGGGACGGCGCGCGGCGCGGATGAACGCGTACATGCCGCGCCGCAGCTCGTCGTCCAGCGCGGCGACGGCTCTGATGGGCTCCACTCGATCATGATAACACCAATAAGAGTGTCTTCAACGTGTGTCCTTGACGGACAAGGTCGATAAGACCAAACTTAATTGGTGATTTAGGAGGTCATCATGGTACGTGGTTCCCGACTGGCGAAGTGGCCGGTGAACGCGGCTCTGGCCGGTCCGTACGGCCATCCCTTCCACCCGATCCTGGTGACGGTGCCCATCGGCGCCTGGGTGGCCGGCCTGGTGTTCGACATCGCGTCCCACGTGGTCGACACGCCGGGGTTCCTGGCGCAGGGCGCGGTGTGGCTGATCGCGATCGGGGTGGTCGGCGCGGTGCTGGCGGCGCTCGTCGGGTTCCTCGACCTGCTGGCGATCCCGCGGGGGACGCGCGCGTTCCGCACCGGGTTGATCCACATGAGCCTCAACCTCACGGTCGCCGTCGCCTACGTCGTCAACTTCTTCTGGCGGCAGGGCACCTACGGGGACCAGGCCCCCGTCGCCGTCGGTCCGCTCGTGCTGGCCGCGGTCAGCCTCGCCACGCTCGGCGCGTCGGGGTACCTGGGCGGGAAGCTGGCCTACCACTACGGCGTGCGGGTGGCCGAGGAGACCATCCAGGCCGAGGGGTACCAGGAAGTACACGGCACGCGGCCGACCCGCCACGCGCACTGACAGTCCCGCTCGACAAGAAAGGCCTTCGTTGATGCGTTCCACCACCGCCCTGCGGGTCATCCACGAGCCGGAGGCAGGCGTCGACCTGGCCGCGGCCGAGCAGGCCGCGGCCCAGTTCCTCCAGGCGCTCGGCGTCGAGCTGACCTCGGAGAGCATGAGCGGCACCCCGGGACGGATGGCCCGCGCCTACGCGGAGCTGTTCAGCCCGCGCCCGTTCGACCTCACCACCTTCCCCAACGACGAGGGCTACGACGAGCTCGTGCTCGCGCGCGGCATCCCGCTCCACTCGGTGTGCGAGCACCACCTGCTGCCGTTCGTCGGCGTCGCGCACGTCGGCTACCTGCCGGGTGAACGCATCCTCGGACTGTCCAAGCTGGCCCGGGTGGTCGAGCACTTCGCCCGCCGGCCGCAGGTGCAGGAACGCCTGACCAAGCAGGTCGCCGACTGGCTGGCCGGGCACCTGCACCCCAAGGGGGTCGGGGTCGTCATCGAGGCCGAGCACTCCTGCATGACGCTGCGCGGCGTGCACGCCGTCGGCGCCACCACCGTCACCTCGACCCTGCTCGGCAGCCTGCGCGAGGACGCCCGCTCGCGGCAGGAGTTCTTCGCCCTCACCGGCGTCAACGCCTGA
>NZ_JBJMIE010000213.1:0-5628 GCF_045807065.1 Actinophytocola sp.
CCGTCGCGAGCGGGAGCAACCCTCGCGAGCGGGAGCAACCCTCGCGAGCGGGAGCAACCCTCGCGAGCGGGAGCAACCCTCGCGAGCGGGAGCAACCCTCGCGAGCCGGAGCGACGCTCGCGAGCGGAGCAACGCGCGGGGCCGACGCGACCCCTCGCGCGAGCAACGCCGCGAGCGGAGCGAGGCCCACGGGCCGAAGCGACCGTCGCGAGCCGAAGCGACGCCCGCGAGCGGAGCAACGCCCGGGGTCCGAAGTGACCGCCTCGCGCCGAGCGGACCCCGCGAGCGGCGCGCAGCCCGTGGGCCGAAGCAACGCCCGCGAGCCGAGCAACGCCCGCGAGCCGAGCAACGCCCGCGAGCCGAGCAACCCCGCGGGCCGAGCAACCCCGCGGGCCGAGCAACCCCGCGGGCCGAGCAACCCCGCGGGCCGAAGCGACCCTCGCGAGCCGAGCAATCCCCGCCAGCGAGCAACCCCGCGACCGATCAACACACGAGCAACCGACCACCCAACCCAGCGGCACTCCAGAAAGGAGCCCACGTGAGCACGCCTGACCTCGTCGAGCGCGTCCGCAGTCGTCTCGCGACCAGCGGGACCGCCGTCACCCGTGCCGAGGTGGCCCGGGCCGTCCGCGAGGAGAGCGGCATCGCCGGGCACGACGACATCCTCACCGCCACCGACCGGATGACGCAGGAGTTCGTCGGTGCCGGCCCGCTGGAGCCGCTGCTCCGCGTCCCCGGCACGACGGACGTCCTCGTCACCGCCCCGGACCAGGTGTGGTGCGACGGCGAGGGAGGACTGCGCCGCACCGACATCGCCTTCCCCGACGAGGACGCCGTCCGCCGCCTCGCGCAGCGGCTCGCCCTCGCGTGCGGGCGGCGGCTCGACGACGCCCAACCGTTCGTCGACGCCTGGCTGCCCGGCAGGGTCCGGCTCCACGCGGTACTTCCACCCATCGCCGCGGGCGGCACCTGCATCTCGCTGCGGGTCCTCCGCCCGGCCAGCCACGACCTCGACTCGCTCCGCGCCCTCGGCACGTTCGACGCCAATGTCCACGACACGCTCCGCGCCATCGTCGAGGCCCGGCTGGCGTTCGTGATCACCGGCGGCACCGGCGCGGGTAAGACATCACTGCTCAACGCACTCCTCGCCGAGGTCTCCGCACGGGAACGCATCGTCTGCGTCGAGGACGCGGCCGAGCTGTCGCCGAACCACCCGCAGTTCGTCCGTCTCATCGCGCGGCAGCCGAACGTCGAGGGCGCCGGCGAGGTAACCCTCGCCGACCTTGTCCGCCAGGGCCTGCGTATGCGCCCGGACCGGCTCATCGTGGGCGAGGTCCGTGGCGCCGAGGTGTGCGACCTGCTCACCGCACTCAACACGGGGCACGACGGCGGCGCCGGCACCGTCCACGCCAACTCGCCCGCCGAGGTGCCCGCCCGCATGGAGGCCCTCGCCGCGCTCGGTGGACTGCCCAGGGCGGCACTGCACAGCCAACTGTCGGCTGCGTTCCACGTCGTCCTGCACATGCGTCGCGACCGGGACGGCACTCGCCGGCTGACCGACGTGGGCGTCTTCGACCGGGACGGCGACACGGTGAAGGTCGTCCACGACCGCGCCCGGCTGAAGGCACTGCTCGCCGAGCGAGGGGTGGAGGCACCATGGTGAGCCTCCTGCTGACCAGCCTCGCGTTGCTGTGCTGGCCGGACACCCGCGCCGCGGCCCGCCTGCGCGTCATCGCTGGTCAGGGACGAAACAAGCACTTGCGCTCGCCGCGCCGAAGTGCGGTACCGGCCGTGGCGGCAGCAGTCCTCACGGGGTGGCTGGCAGCCGGCCCGGGAGGCGCGACGGCGGGGACGCTCCTGGCACTCACGGTCCGCCGAGAACTCCGCGCCCGAGCGGAAAGCCGTCGGGTGCTGACGGCTACCGACAACCTCGCCGAAGCACTCCGTGCGCTCGTCGCCGGCCTCCGCGCCGGCGCGCATCCGGCCGCCGCCGCGGAGCTGGCCGCCGAGGACGTCCATCCCGAGACGGCGGCCACCATGCGTGCCATCGCGGCGGCGGCCCGGCTGGACGGCGACCTGACGACCGTCCTCGGCACCGCGAGCAGGCCCGTGCTGGCCACGGCACTCCGCCGGGTCGTCAGGGCCTGGCAGCTGGCACATCGACACGGCCTCCCGCTGGCCGACGTACTCGACGCGGTCCGCCGCGACCTGGATCAACGAGCGCGCTTCACCCGGCAGGTCCTCGCCAGGATGGCGGGACCGAGATCGAGTGCGGTGGTGCTGTCGCTGTTGCCGGTGGCCGGCATCGCGCTCGGTGTGGCCGTCGGTGCGGACCCGCTGAGCGTCCTCGCCGGCACCGCGCTCGGGCAGGTCCTGCTGGTGACGGGCGTGACCCTGTTGTGCGGGGGCGTGGCGTGGTCGGCACGCATCACGAACCAGGCGGTCACCGGATGAACGACCTCAGCACCGCCCTCGTACTGCTGGCCGCGGCGATCCCGCTGTGGTCCCGCGGAGGGGTACCGAGCCTGCGCCTCGACCGGCTGGACGGCCGGGTGACGGCCAGGGCGCGCCTGTGGGGGCGCATCACCGGCCGAAGACCGGGCGGCGCACCGCCGCCACGGCTGCTCGCGGCGGCAGTGGGCACCGGCGCGGCGCTGGTGATCGGTGGGCTGGTCGGCGCGGTCGCGGGAGCCGTGGTGGCGGTAGCCGTCTGGTGGTTCCTCCGCCGCGCACGGCGACCGCCCAGAGCCGACCCGATGACCGTGGCAGCGAGCTGGGACCTGCTGGCCGCCTGCCTGCGGGCCGGCCTACCGGTGCCGACCGCGGTCATCGCGATCGCCGGTGAGCTGCCGTCCGAGGCGTCCCGGGCGCTCAGGGAGTCCGCCGAACTGCTGGCGCTGGGTGCGGACCCGGACACGGCGTGGGCGCCGGCGACCAGCTGCCCGGACACGGCGGCACTCGCGAGGGGTGCCCGGCGTGCGGCTCAGTCGGGTACGGCGTTGGCCGACCTCGCCGGCGAGCTGGCGGCGGACGTGCGAGCGACCGTCGCCGACGCGGCGGAAGCAACGGCGCAGCGCGCGGCTGTGCTGATCACCGCGCCACTGGGACTGTGCTTCCTCCCCGCGTTCGTCTGCCTCGGCATCGTGCCGGTGATCGTCGGTCTCGCCCGGCAGATGTCCCTGTGAACAACCCCCGAGGAAAGGAGTAGTCATGTTCAGCCTGTCCCGCGAGGTCTTCCTCGACGACACGGGTGCGACCAGCGAGGAGGGGATCCTCATCATCGCGTTGTCCTCGCTCGCGGTGATCTTCCTGATGATCCTGCGGAGTGACGCCGTGCGGGACCAGCTCACACAATGGGTTCAACAGGCGTTCGAGGCCAGCGGGTGAGGTCCGTGGCCAGGCATCGCCGCGGCAAGCGGGAGAACGACCGCGGTGCGGTGACGGTGGAGACGGCCATCGGGCTGACGGCGCTGTTCCTGGTCCTCGGTCTGCTGCTGTACGGCGTGTCGGCCGCGGCCGACCAGGTGCGGTGCGTCGACGCGGCGCGGGAGGCGGCCCGGCTGACCGCGCGTGGCGACGTCGACCTGGCCAGGGAGGCGGCCGCCCGGATAGCGCCGGCCGGCGCGGAGGTCGACGTCCAGATCGAGGGTGAGCGTGTCCACGTCGATGTCGACGCGACTCCGGCCGGCGATCTGCTCCCGGGTGTCCACCTCCACGCGGAGGCCTTCGCCGTCCGTGAGCCGGGTGGGTGAGCCGGACCGTGGGGCGCCACAGGAGGGCGAGTGCGGGCGGTCGCGCCAGGCGGAGCCGCCCGCCGGCTGGTGGGCAGCACATACGCGCGGCTTCTCGGAAAGGTTGGCGGTCGTCGCGGATTGGCTGGGCGAGCGGCCGGCGGGCGTCGGTGAGCGGCTCCGACCGTCGTGGCCGGCAGCTGTACGGCGGGGTGGTCCCGGTGCCCGGCCATTGGTCGGCGGACTTCCTGGGCGTCGGCGGGTGGCGGGGCAAGGCGCTCCAGCCGTTCAACCGCTCGCCGTCATACGGGTGCGATGAGCGGTTTGGCGACCGAGGGGCGGCGACGGTGTGGACCGCCGGCGTCGTCGCGGCGGTGGCGGTCCTGACCGTCTGGCTGCTCTGGTTCGTCTCGGCCGTGGTCACGCGCCACCGCGCGGAGAGCGCCGCCGACCTCGCCGCGCTCGCGGCCGCGACCAAGGCTGTCGCTGGTGAACGAGCCGCGTGCGACGAGGCACGGTGGGTAGCCGGACAGATGGGTGTGGAGCTGCGGTCGTGCCGGCTGTCCGGTTGGGACGCGCTGGTGGAGGTGGTCGCGGCGCCGCCGGGAGTGCTGAGCCGGCTCCGGCCGGCGGTGGCGAGGGCGCGTGCGGGACCGGTCGAACAGGACGCTGAGGCGAGTTCAACGGTCGCCCACGAACGGTGAGCGGCAGCGTCCAGTCCCCGCGAGTGGTCTGGACCAGCCGTTGACCGCAGGAGGGGAGTTCAGCCCCTCGTTAACCCGGAGTTCGTTTCACCGTGCGGGAACTACCAGTTGCCGACAACGAGTGTCGGCACGTGGACACGTTGCCGTTTATTAAGCGTAGGGCGCTCGCCGCACAGGGCGCCCGAAGAACTAGGAGGCAAGAGCTCGACATGTTGGACATGGATTCGTCGGATAGCTGGCGCAGGGCCTTCCGCGTCGAACTCCGGGCGCAGGCCATCGGCCTCGCATGGCGCGGGTGGTCGGTTTTGCCAGGCACCTATCCGGCGGGCCCGCAGTGGGCGGGCCGCGAGGGCGTGGAGAACACCGGCCCGGTGCCGGTGCACGCCGACTGGCAGGAGCGCATCGGCACGAAGCCGGAGCAGGTCGCCACGTGGTGGACCGGCCGGCCGTACAGCCTGCTGCTGGCCACCGGCGTGACGCTCGACGCCATCGAGGTTCCCGGCCACCTGGGCCGCGGTGCCGCCCGCGTGCTGCGTGCGGTCGGACTGCCGGTGCCGATCATCGCGACACCGGACGACCGCTGGACGTTCCTCGTCAGCAGCGGGCAGCAACTCGCCCGTCCACTCGCCGAGCACGGCGACGTCGTGCTGCACCAGGCCGGTAGCTGGGTGCCGCTCCCGCCGACGCCGGTTGAGCACGGTGTCGTGCACTGGCGTGTCCGTCCCGAGGTGTGCGGTTGGCAGATGCCGACGCCGAGCCTCGTGCAGGACGCGCTGATGGACGCCATCACCAACGAGTCGACCTACGCGGCAGGCAGCACGCGACTCGTCACCGCGGACTGAAAGTCCGCGGTCGAGGTCCCAACCCTCGAAAGCCAGTTGCCGGAAACCGCACCCATCCGGCAACAAGGCGGTGGCACGTTCCGCATTCCGCGGCACCACCGCACTAACCCGTCCCGGGCAGGCGCTGCTCCCGCACCTATCAGCGGCCGACCGGGACGGGCAGCATGCCGGGCGCTCGCAGAGGAGAAGGTCTCCCGCGTCGCGACCGACAGGGACAAGGCGGCCACGCCGCATCGGCCAACCCGGCCGAAGGCGACCGTCTGTCTCGTGGAGGGGTCTGCCTCCCCGTACCTCCGCGAGACAGAGGGAAGCCGAGCCGACGTCCCGAATGGAGCGCGACTCCCGAGAGCG
>NZ_JBJMIE010000214.1:0-6316 GCF_045807065.1 Actinophytocola sp.
CATCGGCACCAACGACCTGAGCCAGTACACGATGGCCGCCGACCGCATGAACGGCGAACTGGCGGACCTGCTGGACCCGTGGCAGCCGGCCGTCCTCCAACTGGTCGCCACGGTGGCGGCAGCAGGCCAGGACCTGAACAAACCCGTGGGCATCTGCGGCGAGGCGGCAGGCGACCCGCTGCTGGCCCTGGTGTTCACCGGCATGGGCATCACCAGCCTGTCCATGTCCGCCCCGTCGATCCCGGCGGTCCGCGCCGCCCTGGCAACCCACACGCTGGCCGACTGCCGCCGCCTGGCCAACCTGGCCCTCGACGCGGCCGACGCCCAGTCCGCCCGCAAGGCCGTGGCAGGCCGGTAGCACCCGCTCCTGCCCTCGAGGGCACCCTCGGGACGCTCAACGCCCCGAGGGTGCCCTCGATGCGTCCGCAGGGCCGGTCGCGGCGTTAGAGTCCAGTCGAGCACGGTGAGCGCCGCGGCAGCCCTGCCCGTGAAATTCGTACAACCAATGTACTAACGGGCCGCGTTACTCCACGCTTGCGCGTTCAACCACCCTGCTCTTCCCCGTTGTTACGCCGTTTGGAGCCTTAACTTTCGTCGACTTTCGACATAAGTTCGGGTTGTTTGGTCAGAAGCGACCGAACGGCAACGTCCACGCCAACGAGGGACGCCCCGGGTTAGCCACACCCGGGGACGAAGGCGAGGCAGCGTGACAACGGATGTCACCTCTGTGTGCCACCCAGGTGTTCCGTCGCGCCTCTGTGCTCCTGAACCAACTGCGAGCGGCTGATCGGCCGCTCTTCTCCCGTGCCCTGGAAACGGAGATCAACAACGATGGAACAGCAGAGTCGGCCGACGCTCTCGCGTCGATCGATGCTCGCCGGGGCGGCCGCGGCCGGCGTGCTCGCCCCCGCCGTGGTGGCGAGCGGGGTAGCCGCGGTCTCCGCGGCGGCCGGGGCGGAGTCCGCCGCCGCGGCCGGCACGCTCAGACAGATCACCCTGTACGCCGAGAAACTCCCGAACAGCAACCTCATGGGCTACGCCCTCGAACCGGGCAAGCCGACGATCCCCGGCCCGCTCATCGAGATCTTCGAGGGCGACACGGTCGAGATCGAGCTGGTCAACAACACCGACCAGCGCCTGTCCATCCACCCGCACGGGGTCAACTACGACGTGGCCTCCGACGGCGCCCCGCTCAACAACTCGTTCAACAACCCGGGCGAGACGCGCGTCTACACCTGGCGCACCCAGGCCGCCTACCAGCGCGACGGCGTCTACATGCCGGGCAGCGCGGGCTACTGGCACTACCACGACCACGCCCTCGGCGGCGACCACGGCACCGGCGGGCTCATCCGGGGCCTCTACGGCGGCCTGATCGTGCGCAGGAAGGGTGACCTGCTGCCCGACCGGCAGTACACGGTGGTCTTCAACGAGCAGTCCATCAACAACCTCGTCGCCCCCAACACCCCGCAGCTCGAGGCGAACCAGGGTGAGCGGGTCGAGTTCGTCTGCATCGGGCACGGCAACCTGCCGCACACCTTCCACCTGCACGCCCACCGCTGGGCGGACAACCGGACGGGTCACCTGTCCGGGCCGGACGACAACACGCAGGTCATCGACAACAAGAACCTCGACCCGGGCAGCTCCTTCGGCTTCCAGGTGATCGCGGGGCAGTCCGTCGGCCCTGGCGCGTGGATGTACCACTGCCACGTCCAGTCCCACTCGGACGCCGGCATGTCGGGCATCTTCCTGGTCCGCAACCCGGACGGCTCCCTGCCGGCCGGCGCCCAGGCGGACATCGACCGCTTCCACGGCATGTCCATGGGCCAGATGGACATGAAGGCCATGGGGGCCACCGAGGTCCCCACGGGCACGCACAACGGGCTCGCGCCACTCGCCCCCGGCAACCCCTCGGCGAAGAAGGCCAGGAGCACTTCGCCGACCGCCGGCCACGGCCACAAGTAACCACCCGACCATTCACAGAGAGGGAGAGCCCAACTATGGGGCGAAGAGGCTCAATGAGCTGGCTCCGCCGCCGTGCCACCAGGACACTGGTGGTAGGGGCGGCAGTTCTT
Source organism: Actinophytocola sp. (assembly GCF_045807065.1). Taxonomy (GTDB): domain Bacteria; phylum Actinomycetota; class Actinomycetes; order Mycobacteriales; family Pseudonocardiaceae; genus Actinophytocola. Next base: position 2,073 of record NZ_JBJMIE010000214.1, read on the forward strand.
CTCAGCACTCCACTGGCGCTGACGACACAAGCCGCGGCAGTACCGGCACCTGCCGCGTCAGCGGCGCCAGCGGCGACGGTGGCGGCCACCGTCAACGTCCTGATCTTCCACGGTCCCGCCGCCGACCAGCTGGACCCGGTCGTCCGCGCGTCCGACGCCATCTCCAGTCTGGCCTCGGCGAACGGGATCACCCCGACGGTGTCCACGGACCCCGCCGTGTTCACCTCCGCCAACCTGGACAGGTACCGGGGTGTGGTCTTCCTGTCCGCCAACGGCGTCACCCTGACCCGTGACCAGGAGACCGCGCTCCAGAGCTACATCCAGGCGGGCAACGGCTTCCTCGGTGTCTCCGACGCGGCCCGCGCGCAGGGGGACTCGTCCTGGTTCACCGGGCTCATCGGCACCCGCCCGGTCGGCAGCCGGCCGGAGCCGGAGCCCGTCACCACGGTCACGGCCAGCGCGGAGAACCCGCCGAACGAGACCAAGGAGAAGCTGGCCGACAACAACCCGCAGACGAAGTGGCTGACGTTCAACCCGACCGGCTGGGTGGCCTACAAGATGGCCGCGCCGGTCGCGGTGTCGAGCTACTCCCTGGTCTCGGCCAACGACTTCCCCGGTCGCGACCCGAAGAACTGGACGCTGGAAGGCTCCAACGACGGCGCCAACTGGACCGTCCTGGACACCCAGACCAACCAGACCTTCGACGATCGGTTCCAGACCAGGAAGTTCTCGTTCACCAACACCACGGCGTACGCGAACTACCGGCTCAACGTCACCGAGAACTCCGGTGAGCCGCTGGTCCAGCTGGCCGACCTGAACCTGTTCCGGGACGGCGCGGAGGCCCCGCCGCCGCCCGACCCGGCCGTGCAGCAGGCGACCATCGACATCCTCGACCGGCAGCACCCCGCCAACGCGGGCTTCGGGTACAACTGGACGCACACCGACCGCTACCTGAACTGGGACCCGAACCCGGTCGGCACGGTCCACACCATCGCGCAGGTCGAGGAGCGGACCTACAAGCCGGGCAACGCGTCGAACGGCCCGTTCCACCCGATCTCGTGGTGCCGCGACTACGACGGCGGCCGCTCCTTCTACACCGGCCTCGGCCGCACGGAGGCGAGCTACGGCGAGGACACGTTCCGCGCCCACATCCTGGGTGCGCTGAAGTGGACCACCGGCATGGTGCGTGGTGACTGCAAGGCCACCATCGCCTCGAACTACAAGATCGAGCGGCTGACCCCGAAGAACACGGCCGGTCAGCTCGACCAGATCGGTGAGCCGCACGGCCTGACGATCGCGCCGAACGGCCAGATCTTCTACATCGGCCGCGCCGCCTGCGCCGGCAACACCGTGCCCCAGCCGAACGACTGGACCAACCCGAACATCGGTCTCGGCTGCGGCACGATCCACGTGTACGACCCGTCCAGCAAGAAGGCCAAGCTGCTGACCACCCTGGCCGTGATGGGCAACCGCGGCAGCGGCGACGAACTGGTCAAGAACGAGGAAGGCCTGGTCGGCATCACGCTCGACCCGAACTTCGCGACCAACGGCTGGCTCTACGTCTACTGGATGCCGCACGAGTCGATCAACACGGACACGCAGATGGGCCAGCGCACCATCTCGCGCTTCACCTACAACGCGACGTCCCAGACGATCGACCAGGCGACCCGCAAGGACCTGCTGCACTGGGACACGCAGATCCACAGCTGCTGCCACGTCGGTGGCGGGATGGCGTTCGACAAGGACGGCAACCTGTACGTCTCCACCGGTGACAACAACTCGTCGGAGGGCTCGAACGGCTACTCCGGCAACAACTGGACGCAGAACTACAAGGGTGTCTCCTTCCAGGACGCCCGCCGGACGGCTGGTAACTCCAACAACCTGAACGGCAAGATCCTGCGGATCCACCCGGAGGCGGACGGCACCTACACGATCCCGCAGGGCAACCTGTTCCCCGAGGCGAACGACCCGGGTGACAAGACCCGTCCCGAGATCTACGTGATGGGTGTGCGCAACCCCGCCCGGCTGCAGGTCGACCCCGAGAAGAACTGGGTGACCGTCGGCTGGGTCGGTCCGGACGCGGCCTCCCCGAGCCCCGAACTGGGCCCGGCCAAGTACGAGACCGCGACCATCATCACCTCGGCGGGCAACCAGGGTTGGCCGTACTGCATGGGCAACAAGCAGCCGTACCGCGACCGCAGCAGCACCGACGCGGCCGTCCTCACGGGCTGGTACGACTGCGACAACCCCCTCAACACCTCGCCCCGCAACACCGGCCTGGTGAACCTGCCGCCGATCCGCAACAACATGATCTGGTACTCGCCGGACGGTGGCGGCCCGGTGTTCCCGAACCGGCCGAACAGCAACATCCCCACCTACAACGCGGCGGACGCCAACTACACCGAGCCGTACCTGCGCGGTGGCAGCCAGGCGATCATGTCCGGTCCGACCTACCACTACGACCGGGTGAACCAGAACAGTGGTGTCGCCTGGCCGAAGTACTGGGACGACAAGTGGTTCATCGGTGACGAGTCCACCTCCACCAACCGCGTCGCGGTGACCGTGGACCCGGCCGGCGTGCCGACGGCGCAGCCGCCCGCGTTCGCGGAGACGCTCCTCAAGATCATCCCGAACGGCGGCGGCGACAACAAGCTGCAGAACTGGATGGACGCCAAGTTCGGCCCGGACGGCGCGCTGTACATGCTGGACTACGGCAACGCGTTCTTCACGCTGGACAACAACCAGAAGCTGATCAAGATCAGCTACACCGGCGGGGCGGCGACCCCGACCCCGGCCGCGGCCAACGTCGCGGTGCAGAACAAGCCGTTGACCTACCAGTTCAACGGTTCCAAGGGCGGCGGTGTCTCGTGGAAGTGGGAGTTCGGTGACGGCTCGACCTCGTCGCAGGCCGACCCGAAGCACACCTACACCCGCACGGGTCCGTTCACGGCGAAGCTGACCACGACCTACGCCGACGGCGAGGTCGTGACCACGCGGACCTCGGTGAACGTGGGCTGTGCGACCGCCGACCCGAACACGACGGTCAAGTTCGGCCCGGACGACGCGATCGACACCACGGTGGCGAACAAGAACGCCGGCGGCGGCTGCAAGGTCGACGACCTGATCGACGACGAGAGCACCTGGTCGTCGCACAGCGCGTTCGTCTTCCACGTGGAGACCGTCGCGGACGGTCTGGTCGATCTCGGCATCCTGAGCACCAACCAGCGTGACCAGTTGGTGTCGGCGGCCGAGTCGTCGAACATCGGCAATGCCGGCGTGTACGGGTACGACGCCCTGTACGACGGCACGGCCGCCTCGTTCAGGAACTGGCTACAGGCCCCGGACGGGAAGTTCACGATCCAGCCGGACGGGACGCTCCGGTCCGCCGGTGGGCTGGGCATGTTGTGGTACGCCAAGCAGCCGTTCAAGAACTACTCGCTGAAGCTGCAGTTCCGCGACGCGGCGCCGGACGGCTTCCGGGCCAACAGCGGTGTGTTCATCCGGTTCCCGGATCCGCGCACACCACTGGCCCAGCGGCCGGCGGGCAGCTGCGGCACGGTCGGCTCGGCACGCACGTCGCAGGCGTGGGTCGCGATCTTCTGCGGACACGAGATCCAGATCTACGACGGTGACACCGGTGAGCCCCAGAAGACCGGGTCGGTCTACAACTTCGACCCGATCACCCTGGACAAGGCCGGCGCCAAGCCGAAGGGCACCTGGAACGACTACGAGATCAAGGCCGTCGGACAGCACTTCACGATCATCCGCAACGGTGTCGTGATCAACGAGTTCGACAACGTGCCGGGTCTGCAGTCGTCCCGCGCGGGTGACCCGCCAACGGATCTGCGGCAGTTCGCCGAGGGCTTCATCGGGCTGCAGAACCACAGCGACAACGATCTGATCGACTTCCGCAACATCAGGATCAAGCCCCTGTAGCAACCTGTGTGGCCGGGCGGTCCTCGGACTGCCCGGCCACCCTTTGGAGGACTTGTGTCACGACGATTCCTGGCCGCGTCCGTCGCGGCGGTCGCCGTACTGGGGCTGGTCGCGTTACCTGCCGCCTCGGCCGGTGCGGCGCCGGCCCGCGCGGTGGACACCGCGGCGGCCCCCGCGGCCCCGGCCCCGCCAGCCCCGTGATCCCCACGCCGATCGCCGTCCCGAACCGCTGCCGCACCGCCGACGCCATAGACCGCGCGACCGCCGCGCTCACCGCGCCGTGCCGGTCCAGCAGCTCGCCCGGGATC
>NZ_JBJMIE010000215.1:0-6268 GCF_045807065.1 Actinophytocola sp.
ACAATCTATAACTACACCAAGCTCTTCAGATCAACGAACCGCTTGCCGCCGTCACCGGCGCCGCCGCGCCCGTCGTGGATGCGGTACGTACCGGCGGCGTGCCAGCTCATCCGGATCATCAGGCCGCCGTAGTGGCCGAAGTCGGCCGGCCACCAGTCCTGCGAGGTGGTGAGCACCTCGACGATGTCCCGCTTGAGGGCCGCGACGTCGAGCTTGGCGAACTCCTCGGCGTAGCTGAAGCCCTCGCCCAGTGGGTTGCTCTTCGACGAGTGGGCGCGCAGCACCGAGAGGTCGAGCTGGTTGGGCCACCAGTCCCGGGTCGTGCGGGGCCGGCCGGCCGTCTTCGGGGTCGGCGAGTCGATCGCCGGGTTCTCGCTCTCACTGCCGTGCGAGGTCACGGAGTCGTGCGCGACCGGGCAGCCGGCGGCCGCCTTCTGGTCCACGCCTTGTGCGCTGGACGGCGCGTTGTCCTGGGGGGCGCTCAATGTGCTTCCTTCCGGGGTGGTGGCAATTCATCGGGGTGGTGCGGTCGCGCAGTCGGGGCAGGTGCCCCAGAAGACGACCTCCGCCTCGTCGACCTCGTAGCCGTGGTCGTCCGAGGAGGTGAGGCAGGGAGCGTGACCGACGACGCATTCGACGTCCGCGATCGCGCCGCACGAGCGGCACACGAGGTGGTGGTGGTTGTCCCCCACCCTCGCCTCGTACCGGGCGGTCGCGCCCGCGGGCTGGATGCGCCGCACCAGGCCGGCGTCGGTGAAGGCGCGCAGCACGTCGTAGACCGCCTGGTGTGACACCGTGGGATGCTGTACCCTCACCAGCTCGATCACGGTGTCGGTGTCGACGTGTGGGTTGTCCCGCAGCGCGGCGAGCACCGCCAGCCGGGGCCGTGTCACGCGCAACGAGACCGCGCGAAGCTGAGCCTCGAAGTCGGACGTCACGCGACCACCCTAGTACCTTATCTGGAACAGTTCAAAATTACTTCGGTCACGCGCTCCGGGTCTCGGCAGCAGGTAGCCGAGCAGTGGGCCGGTGAGGGCCGTGGTGACCAGGGCCATCACCAGCAGCATGACGTACAGCTGGGTGGAGATGACGCCCAGGGACAGACCCAGTTGCAGGACGATGAGCTCGGTCATGCCCCGACAGCTCATCATCACGCCCAAGGCCACGGACGACCGGCCGTCCATGCCGGTCACGCGGGCCGAGGCCGCGCCGGCGGCGAGCTTGGCCGCCATCGCCACCGCGACCAGACCGCCGACGACCAGCCAGTTCGCGCCGCTGCCCAGCGTGGCGAGGCTGACCTGGATGCCGGTGACCACGAAGAAGATCGGCATCAGGAACCACGTGGTCGGGCCCTCCAGGCGGTAGGCGAACTCGGTGACCGGCCGGGACCTCGGCGCGATCACGCCGGCCAGGAACGCGCCGAAGACGGCCTGCACACCGATCGCCTGGGTGATCGCCGCGGCGCACAGCAGCACCATCATCATCACGACCATCAACCAGCCCGGCGACGAGTCGCCCGCGCGGCCGGCCAACCTCGCCAGCGCCGGACGCACCAGCCACCACATCACCGCGGCGAAGCCGACCGTCAGACCAACAGTGCCTACCGCGTCCACCGTGGCGCCGCCGCGCACGACCGCCACGACGACGGCCAGCACGCACCACCCGCTGACGTCCGCGACGCCCGCCGTCGCCATGCCGAGCACACCGACCGTGGTGTCACGCAGGCCGCGGTCGGCGAGAATCCGCGCCAACACGGGGAACGCCGTGATACTCAGGCCGACGCCGCAGAACATCACGAACGCCAGCGGCGAGACCCTGTCCTGCCGGTAGCCGGCCAGCAGCGTCATCGCGAGCACCACGCCGGACAGGAACGGCAGCGCGATCGTGGCGTACCCGGACACCAGCGCGCGCAGGGAGCCGTTGCCCAGCAGTGCGAACGGCGTGTCCCGGCCGACGAGGAACATGAAGAACACCACCCCCAGCTGCGCCAGCAGCGACAGGAACCCGATCATCTCCGGCGTCCACAACGCGTGCTGCAAGCCGGGCGCCACCGCGCCGAGTACCGACGGGCCGAGCAGTAGACCCGCGGTGATCTCGCCGATCACCCTGGGCTGACGCAGCGCGGCCAGCAACGCACCCGACGCGTGAGCGACCACCATGATCAACGCGACACCGAGCAACGCCTGGTATACCGGCACCGCGACCGCGACATGTTCGACGGGCGGCTCCTGGTGCACCGGCCCACCGCGCAACCGGCTGAGCAGGATCACGGAGGCGATGGCCGGCAGCACGGCCAACACGGCATAGCCGGCGGCAATTCGCCAGCGCCGCGCGCAGGACGCCGGCGGCGTCACCGTCTCGACGGACACGGTCGCTCCTCACTTCTCGGTTCGCCGATTTCGATGGTGGCAAACTCGACGCGGTCGGCCTACCGATATCGCCGGCCGACCTGACGAACTAATTCATCGTGGCGCCAATTGACGCCAGAAAAATAGACAAATACCCCGTCACGACGACGAACCCGTTGTGGCCCAGCCGTTCGGGAACTGTTGGCTGCACGAATGGCCGTCTGCGCGGCTGGGTGCGGTCGGTGGTCCCGGCCGTAGTTTCGATTCCGGTTGTATTCACCGGCTCGGAGGCGACATGACCGACGCGCTCATCACGAATACCCGGTTCGGCAGCAATGCCGAGGTGGTCGAATGGTTCCGGGTGGTGCGTGCCGCGTACGACGGCGCGGACACACCCGAGGACTTCCCGGACCACCTGCGCCAACAGGCGGCCGGGTTCGACCAGGAGATGGTCGAGGAGTTCCTGCGGACCCTGGCCGACACGGGCGATCCCGACGGCGCGCTCGCCGGGTTGCTCGCGATCGAGGGCCAGATGCCCGACCTGTACTGGGCCTACTTCCCCGCCGAGTACACCGCCGAGGAGACGCCCGAGTCCGACGCCGGTCCGTTCGGCTGGGTCGACGAGGACCAGGCCGCACGGCTGAACGCGGCGTGGGGCGGCGACTGGCAGACCCACCTCGACCCGCAGCTCACCGCCCGCTGGGGCGCCGACTGGCAGAACCATCCCGCCGACCACAAACAGGCCTGGCTCACCGACCTGCTGCCAGAACTGCTCGCGCCGCCGGAAGACCCGTTCGACTGGGTCCCCGACGAGCAGAGCGGCCGACTGACGCAGGCGTGGGGCGGCGACTGGCAGACCCACCTCGACCCGCAGCTCACCGCCCGCTGGGGCGCCGACTGGCAGAGCCACCCGGCCGACCACAAGCAGGCGTGGCTCACCGACCTGCTGCCGGAACTGCTCGGCACCCGCGACGCGACTGACCTGAACGCGGCGGCCGCCACGACCGCCGCCGGCGCGGAGGTGTCCGCCGAGGTCGCCCAGCAGGTCACGACGCTCCTCGACGACTACCTCAACGACGAGCTGGCCAACCTGGGCGAGGACAGCGACCTCTCCGAGGAGGAGCTGACCGAGCTGTTCGCCGAACTGCAGGCCGATCTGCTCAACGCCCCGACCACACAGGAGGACCCGTCATGACCGCGATGGACGGCGAGGGCACCCAAGAGCCGACGCTGTTCGCGTGCGAGGACTGCGGCAAGTACTACGTGCTCCTCGTCGACAGCACGAAGCAGGAGTGCCCGAGCGGCCACGACTACATGCCGGTCGTCAAGTCTTCGTCCGCCCACTACGACCGCGCCACCTGCCTGAACGGCGAGTGCGAGGACCTGCTCCGCATGGACCTGCAGATCACCCGGAACAAGCACGAGAGGTGCGGGAAGAACACGGCCAGGGTTCTCAGCACGCTGGTGGACGGCTACGGCACCGTCACCGACGCCACCCTCCTGAAGTACGTGTACACCGCGCCGCAGGAGGAGCAGGGTGTGCACGCAGCGCGCTCGCTCGAGGCAGCCATCAACGAGACCGAGGGATTCAAGACCAGCCACCACAGTGACAAGGGTGGCCGGCACAACCCCACCGCCTCGGCGCGCCACGACCGCGGCGACAAGGAGGACGCCAACATCCGCAGGAGGAAGAAGGAAACCCTCAAGCGGTTGATCGCGGACCTGAAGCGAGACGTACCCGACTGGCAGAACAACAGAGAGGTCAGCGCGATGATCGAGAAGGCGGAGAGACTCAGCGCTTGATCCGGGGCGAGCACCGCGGCCGCCGGCACCCGCGAGGGTGGCGGCGGCCGTCGGTCGATCTCAGCGGCGGGCCCCGCGGAAGATGTTGCCCTCGGTGGACAGGTAGTTGTCGGCGTAGTTGAACCGGCGGGCGTTGCCGAAGATCAGCCAGTAGTACTTGAGCTGCTCGGACCACCAGTAGCCGGGGCAGAAGTCGCCCCGCGTCGGCGGGTTCGTGGTCACGTCGTCGAGGATGGTGTAGCCGAAGCGGACCCTGGAGGTGCGTTTCATCTGCTGGTAGTGGGTGAACGCACGCCGCCGGAACACCTCGTCCCTGGTCACCAGCCAGAGCGTGAACGCCGAGTCCGCGAACTCCGGCCGGAGCTGGTTGCCGGTGCTGGTCGCGGCGAGCGTGGTGTAGTCGATGCCCTCGGGCAGCACGCCGTAGCGGTCCTGCACCGCGTTCCACGAGTCGTGGTAGGCGCGGCCGAGCCGCAGGTGACCGGACTGGCCGAGCAGTCCGGCGTAGAACGAGGCGAGTTCGCTCTGCGTGCGGCTCACCACCTCCCCGGTGTACGCGTCGACCTGGGCGAACCACAGCCGGCCGGCGTTCGTCTCCGGCTGGTGCGCCACGACTCCGGCGGTCAGCACGTCGTACCAGCGCTTCAGGTCGCGGTCGCCGAACAGCGCCCAGCCGTCGAAGAGGTACTCGTAGAACGAGTCGGCCGGCGGCCCGATCGTCGCGGTGCGGTTGAGGAACTCACCGGTCTCCGCGTGGATCGCGTACGGCAGCAGGTCCAGCGAGGTGCGCCGCTCGAAGGTCACCCGGAACGCCCGCTTGGCCGCGTCGTAGAAGCGCCGGTCGCCGGTCAGCTGGGAGAGGTACCCGAACTCGGTGATGTAGGTACCGGTCTCGGCCAGGTTCGTCTCGGGTCCGCTCACCGCGCCGGTGCGCAGGTTCACGAACCGGTAGGGGATCCCGGTCGGCGACTTGGTGAACGCCACCAGCAACCGCTCGCCGAGGTCCGCGGCCAGTGCCAGCAGGCGGCGTTCGCGGGTGCAGTGGTAGGCGGAGAGCAGGCCGCCCAGCAGCCGGATGTTCGTCTCGAAGACCTGGAACGACGCGTCGACGTCGAAGCTCAGGTTCCGCCTGACCCAGGCCAGGCCCTGCTCGAGCTCGTGGTCCAGCTCCATCAGCCAGAGCGTGTCCAGCGCCTCGACGATGGTCAGCCCCATCGGGTGGTCGGCGACGAAGAACTCCTCGAAACCGCCGGACACCGGCCTGATCTGGTCGTGCCCGAACGCCTTGTCCACATAGGACTGCCAGGCGAACCTGGTCTCCCGCCGCACGTCCTCGGCGACCTCGCGCCACGAACCCGGCGGGGCGAACTCCGGCTGTGTCAGCGGCGCGGCGGCCGAACCCGGACCGGCGGGCGGCGGCGCGGACGGCGAGGGTGGCGCCGGCTCGGCGACCGCCGCCCGCCCGGCCAGTGTGGTCAGCCCGGCCGCGCCGAGCAGGGTGAGCATGCCGCGTCGGGGCATGGTCATGGTGCATCCTCCGGGAGCTGTCGACGACGACGTCGGCAATTGACCGCCTCAGCCACCTTCCTGCCAATCGCGGACATCGTCAACCCTCGGTGTCGGCTCCGTCTCGCTCCGGCGTCGGTCAGGAGCGGCGACCGTCGTCGGGGTGCGCGGCGAGGTAGCGCCGGGCGGCGCGGCGGCGCCAGAACCGCAGGTGCGCCCAAATCCCGATCACCACGCTCGCGACCACGCCGATCACCATCGGCGGCCGGTCCGGCGACGCGGCGTGCACGGCGGCGACGAGCAGCACGGTCGCCGCCACCGGCATGACGACCATGAACAGGACGAGCAGCCCGGTCGCGCCGAGCCCCGTGCCGGGCGCGTGGGAGGTTCGTGGCCGCCGGCCCTGCCGGTACGCCTCGACGCCCCGGGTGTCGTGCGCACGCCGGTGCTCCTCACGCCGCACCGCGAACCGCGGATGCCGCCGGACCCAGCGCTGCCGCAGCCGAATCGCCGCGAGGACGTAGGCGGCCTGGTCGGTGCTCAGCGACCGTCGCCGGCGCCCGGTGGCCAGGACCTCCACCTGGTCCCCGGCGACCCGCACGCTGCGGAAG
>NZ_JBJMIE010000216.1:0-7059 GCF_045807065.1 Actinophytocola sp.
ACAACTGGACCATGGGCGCGTACTGCGAGAGCTACTGCCGGCTCGTCACCATCCACCACACCCTCGAGGACACGTCGATGTACCCGCAACTGCGCCGCGGCGACGCCCGCCTCGGCCCGGTGCTCGACCGGCTGACCGAGGAGCACCACGTGATCCACGACGTGCTGGAACGCGTGGACGCCGCACTCGTCGCGACGGTCGCCGAGCCCACCCTGGTCGGGGACCTCCAAGCGGCGGTCGACCTGCTCACCGACACCCTGCTGTCCCACCTGTCGTACGAGGAGCGCGAGCTGGTCGAACCGCTGGCCCGCATGTCCGCGCGGTTCTGACCACCTCACTCGATTGGAGTCACGACACTTCCGCGGTCGAACCGTTACCGTGAGACCTCCACTGCAAGGGGGAACGAACGGTGGGCGACGTCCGGTTCTCGCCACGCCACTGGCACCTGTGGCGGCGATCCCGGCCGGTCATCGCGTTCATCCTGATCGTCGAGGCGCTCGCGGTCGCCGCGATGGCGAGCACGGCCACCGCGATGCCCGTCACCCGTTTCCACTGGCTCTGGTTCGGCCTGCTGGCGACCGCCTCGGCGGTGTGCCTGGAGTCGGCGATCGGGCTGGAGCGGATCCGGGACGCCGACGACGACGGCGAGCCGCACGCCCACCTGCTGTCCGTGTGGGCCTTCGCCGGGGTCCTGCTCCTGCCGCCGTCGCTGCTGTGCGGGCTGATCCTGCTCGGGTACCTGCACCACTGGGCCCGCGTGTACCGGTACGAGGTGCCCACGCACCGCAAGGTGTTCACCGCGGCCACCGTCGTGCTGGGCGGCCTCGCCGCCTACTGGGTGCTGTACTCGGTGTACCCGGGGGAGTCGTTCGTCGGCGCGCTGGACGGCCCGCGCGGGTTGCTCGTGGTGATCGCCGCCGCGGTCGTCTACCGGGTGGTGAACTACGGGCTGACCGTCGCCGTGATCCTGGCGACCCACCTCGACCGCCCGGTCCGCGACGCGCTCGGGGCGCCCAGCGACCAGCTGATGCTGTTCGGCGCGGTGGGACTCGGCTGTGGCGTGGCCGTCGTGATGACCGCACGGCCGTGGTGGACACCGCTGCTGATCGTCACCGTCCTGGCCCTGCACGCGGGGTTGCTGATGCCGAAGTTCCGCGACGCCAGCCGCAGCGACGCCAAGACGGGACTGTTCGACGCGGTGTTCTGGGCGAAGCTCGTGACCGACGAGCTGGCGCGGACGAGGCGGACGAACGGCACGCTCGGCGTGCTGCTGCTCGACCTCGACCACTTCAAGCTGGTCAACGACGCCTACGGGCACCTCGCCGGGGACATGGTCCTGCGCGCGGTGGCCGACGCGCTCCGCCGGACGGTCCGGGGGAGGGACCGGATCGGCCGGTACGGCGGCGAGGAGTTCGCGATCGTGCTGCCCGGGGTGGGCGTCGACGACGTGTCCAAGGCGGCCGAACGGGTGCGGGCCGCGGTGGCCGGGCTGGCTGTTTCCGTGTTCGACTTCGACAGTGAGGAGAAGGTGGTCAGCGGTCTGACGGCCTCGGTCGGTGCGGCTGTCTACCCGGTGCACGGAACCGATCGGACGTCGCTCCTGCTGGCCGCCGACGCCGCCCTGTACGCGGCGAAGACCGCGGGGCGGGACTGTACGCGTGTCGCGGGTGCGCGGGATCCCTCGGTGACCTTACGTTTCTCCGGCCGTTACCCGGACCAGACCTCGTAGCCAGCGTTGCGCCGGGTCGTCGTCCAGGCGTGGGTGCCACATCATCAGATAGGGCATGGGTTCTACTTCCGGTGGCGCCTTGACCACCCTCAGTTCTTCTCGGTCCAGTGTGGACACCAGGCGGGCGGGGAGGGTGGCGACCAGCTGAGTTCCCGGTACGGCCAGTACGGCGGCGGTGTGGTAGGGGACGGACAGTGCGGCCGTGCGGTGCTCGCCCAGCTCGGTCAGGCGTCTGTCCACCGCGGACTGCTCGCCCTGGAGGACGTCCACCATGACGTGTGCCGCGCCGAGGAACTCGTCCAGGGTCAGGGTTTCCCGGTCGGCCAGGGGGTTCTTCGCGGACATCAGGCAGACGAAGCGTTCCTCGAAGAGCAGCTCGCTGTGCAGCTCCGGGTCCGCGGACACCGCCACGAACGCCAGGTCCACCAGGCCGTGTGACACGTCCTCGAACACGCCGTTGTGCCACTGCTTGAACGTCATCGAGGCCTTCGGTGCCGCGTGGAACAGCCGGCGGGACAGGCCGGGGCCGAGGACCGAGGTCGTGAAGTCCGTGCCCATCAGACGGAAGCTGTCGGTCGCGGCCCTGGGGTCGAAGCCTTCGGTGCCGAACACGAACTCGAGCCGGGGAAGGATGCCGGCGAGCTCACGCTGGATCCGTTCCGCGCGAGGCGTGAGCTCGTAACCGTTCCGCGTGCGCACCAGCAGCTCGTCGTCCAGCGTGCGCCGCAGCCGCTGCAGAGCCCGGCTGGTCGCCGGCTGCGACAACCCGATCCGGTCGGCGGCGCGGGAGACGTGCCGCTCCTCGAGCAGCGCGGCCAGCGCGACCAACAGGTTCAGGTCGACACGCCGCAGCTGGGTGGTGCGCACGAGGGGCACGATGTCATACCGCCGGGTGCAGCAGGTCCGCCAGGCCGATCCGGCGCAGGAACTCCGACCGGACCCGGTCGGCCACCGCGTTGACCACGGCCGCGCCGTCGTCGGAGGGGTCGACGTGTACCCGGAAGGGGCGGCTGCCCTTGGGCGTGTCCACCACCCGCACGATCGCCCGTGCCACCTCCGCCACGTCCGCGTCCGGGGGCTCCAGTTCGGCCAGTGCCGCGCCCACCTGGTCCATCAGGCCGGGGTAGCGCGGCTCGTACTCCGCCGCGACCGCCGTGTCCGCCGGGGTGCCGCTGTGTGCGAAGTGGTTGGTGCCACTGGTGAACGCACCGGGAACGATGATCGACGTCTCGATGCCGAAGCGGGCCAGCTCCAGCGCGTAGCTCGCCGCCAGCGCGTCCATGGCCGCCTTCGCCGCGAAGTACGGGGCCAGGTATGGCGGGGTGCCGCCGCGGGTGCTGGAGCTGCCGACCCACACCACCAGGCCGTCGCCGCGGGCGCGCATCGCCGGCAGCAGCTTGCGGTTGACGCGTTGGGTGCCCAGCACGTTCGTCTCGTAGAGGGACGCGTACTGCGCCGGCGTGAACGCTTCCGCCGGCCCGGTGACCATGTGACCCGCGTTGTGGACGATCACGTCCAGGTCCGGCAGGTCCAGCGCGGCCACCGACTCGTCGGACGTGACGTCCAGCTCGACCGGGACCAGGCCGTACGCTCTGGCCTCCTCGGCTTCCGGGCGGGAGCCCGCGTCGCGCATGCCGGCGTGGACCGTGTGCCCGGCGTCCTTCAGCGCGTGGGCGGTGAGTGCGCCGAAACCGCTCGACGCTCCGGTGACCAGGATGCGCGCCATCAGGCGATGCCTCCGTTCGCGTACAGGACCTGGCCGTTGACCCACCGCGCCGGGCCGGCGAGGAATGCCACGACCTCCGCGATGTCCCGCGGTTGGCCGAGCCGCTCCAGCGGGGGAGCCGAGGACAGGCGGTCGATGGCCTCCTGGGTGTTGTTCTCCAGGAAGAGCGCGGTCGCGGTCGGGCCGGGGGCGACGGCGTTCACGGTGATGTCGCGGCCGCGCAGTTCGCGGGCGAGGACCAGCGTCATCGTCTCGACGGCGCCCTTGCTCGCGCCGTACGCCGTGTAGCCCGGGGCCCGGAGGCGCGTCACGGAGGACGAGAAGTTGATCAGCGCGCCGCCCTTCCGCAGCCGCCGTGCCGCCTGCTGTGACACAACGAACGCGCCCCGCACGTTCGTGCGGTGGATGCGGTCGAACTCCGCCAGCGACAGGTCCACCAGCGGGGTCGGCTCGTTCATCACGCCCGCCGCGTTGACCACCACGTCGACGCCGCCGAACTCCTGCTCGGCACGGTCGAAGACCGCCGAAACCGCCTGCTCATCGGCGATGTCCGCCTGCGCGGCGATGGCGCGGCCGCCCTTGCTCGTGACCTCCTCGACGGCGCTGTCGGCGTCCGCCGAGCGTCCCGCGTACACGACGACCAGTGCGAGACCGTCCGCCGCCAGCCGCGAAACCGTTTCCCTGCCGATGCCTCGCGACCCACCGGTCACGATGGCCACCCGTTGTGTTTCCGTCATGCCACCAATGTGCTCCGCGTGGAACTATGTGTCCAATGCAACATCATGATGTCGGCTATGCGCTCCGTGCATTATGTGGTTCATGAGACCATGATTGGTATGCGCTACCTGTTGCTCATCGGAGGCGAGGACGACGGGTCCGGGGTGACGTCCAAGGACGTGTGCGGCGAGGGGGACGCGGTGGCGTGGGCCGAGGAGATGACGCGGCGGCGCGTGCTGCTGAACGGCCAGGTGCTGCACCCACCCGAGGACGCGACGACGGTGCGCGTGCGCGACGGCCAGGTGCTGGTGTCCGACGGGCCGTTCGCCGAGACGAAGGAGCAGATCGGCGGGCTGTGCGTGA
This sequence comes from Actinophytocola sp., assembly GCF_045807065.1. Lineage (GTDB taxonomy): Bacteria > Actinomycetota > Actinomycetes > Mycobacteriales > Pseudonocardiaceae > Actinophytocola. The sequence goes on from NZ_JBJMIE010000216.1 coordinate 4,536, forward strand.
TCGAGTGCGCCGATCTGGACGAGGCGTTGGAGATCGCGGCGGCCCACCCGGTCGCGCGGTACGGGATGGTCGAGGTGCGGCCGATCTGGGAGTGAAAGAGGCGGTGGCCGCCGCCTTCCGGGACGAGTGGGGACAGGTCGTCGCCACGCTCATCGGGCTGACCGGCGACTGGGACCTGGCGGAGGAGTGCGCTTCCGACGCGTTCGCCGCTGCCCTGACCGCCTGGGAGCGCGACGGCGTGCCCCGGCGGCCGGGCGCCTGGCTGACCACCGCCGCCCGCAACCGTGCCGTGGACCGCCTGCGGCGCGAGAAGGTCGGCGCGGAGAAGCTGCGCGAGCTGGTCCACCTGACCCCGGAAACCGAGCCACCGCAGGAGATCGTCGACGACCGGCTGCGGCTGATCTTCACCTGTTGCCATCCGGCGCTGGCGTTCGAGGCGCGGGTGGCGCTGACGCTGCGCACGCTCGCCGGACTGTCCACACCGGAGATAGCCAGGGCGTTCATGGTGCCGGAACCGACCATGGCACAACGGTTGGTGCGGGCCAAGCGCAAGATCCGCGATGCCCGCATCCCCTACCGCGTGCCACCGGCCGACGCGCTGCCGGCCCGGTTGACCGCGGTGCTCGGCGTGGTGTACCTGCTGTTCAACGAGGGCTACGCGGCGACGGCCGGAGAGGACCTCGTGCGGCGGAACCTGAGCGCGGAGGCGATCCGGCTCGGCCGGGTGCTGGTGTCGTTGCTGCCGGGGGAACCGGAGGCCATGGGCCTGCTGGCGTTGATGCTGTTGCACGACGCACGCCGGGCGGCACGGACGTCGCCGGAGGGCGAGCTGGTCACCCTGGAGGACCAGGACCGCACCCGGTGGGACGCCGCCGAGATCGCGGAGGGCGACGCGGTGCTGGAGTCCGCGCTGCGACTCGGCTCGCCGGGCCCGTACCAGATCCAGGCGGCGATCGCGGCGTGCCACGCGACGGCCAGGACCGCCGGTGAGACCGACTGGCCGCAGATCGCCGCGCTGTACACGCAGCTGGCCAAGTACGTGCCATCGCCGGTGGTGGCACTGAACCACGCGGTCGCGGTGGCGATGGCGGACGGCCCCGCCGCCGGACTCGCACTGGCCGACTCGCTCGACCTGCCGGGTTACCACCTGCTGCCGGCCACGCGCGCGGACCTGCTGCGCAGACTGGGGCGGTTCGAGGAGGCCGCGTCGGCGTACCGGGAGGCGCTGTCGCTGGTGACGTCCGAGGTGGAGCGGCGCTACCTGACGGCCCGGCTCGAAGAAGTTTCCCCGTAGGTGTCGATCCGGAGGCAGGCTGTACGTCGGTGGGTATGATCGCGACTTCGACTCATGGTTCCCCGACCGACCCGGCGGTGCTGCTCATCGGCGGCAGCGGCTCGTCGATGGACTGGTGGGAGCCGGACTTCTGCGCACGATTGACCGGCCGGTACGTGATCCGGTACGACCACCGCGACACCGGCGAGTCGCCGAGCTACCCGCCGGGCCGCCCCGGCTACACGGGCTACGACCTGGTGACGGACGCGCTGACGGTCCTCGACCAGCTGGGCGTGGCGGCGGCACACGTGGTGGGCATCTCGATGGGCGGCGCACTGGCGCAGCTCCTGGCACTGGACCACCCGACCCGCGTCCTGTCCCTGACGGCCATCTCGACCAGCGCCGGCGCCGGCGACCCGGACCTACCCGCCATGACCCCCGAGGCGAAGGCCGCCTTCGCCACACTGTCCGAACCGGACTGGACCGACGACACCGCCGTCATCGCCTACCTGGTGGACGTCCAACGCGTGATGTCAGTGGAACCCTTCGACGAAGCCGAAACCCGCGCCATCGCCACCCGGGCCGTGACCCGCACCAAGAACAACGAGTCAAGCCACAAGAACCACCACGCCACCGAGGGCGCCGCCACCCCGTGGCGCCACCGCCTGCCCGAGATCACCGTCCCCACCCTGATCCTCCACGGCGACGAGGACCCCCTCTTCCCACTACCGCACGGAGAGGCACTGGCCCGCGAGATCCCAGGCGCCCGACTGGTGGTCCTCCCCCACACGGGCCACGAGTTCCCCCGCCGCAACTGGCCACTGGTGGTACGGGAAATCCTGGCCCTGACCAGCTGAAACCCCGAGTTGTCCACAACCGCGCCAGTTATCCACACCCAAGATCGACAACGCCCGACTGTCGGTGCCCACCGGTAGAACGGGACCGGGGCCGCCCCCCCCGGGTTCGGGTGGGGGCTGCCCACGTAACCATCTGGGCGCGCGTTGATTAAGGAACTGGCGAGGCCGAGGCCTGGGCGGGAGGGTCCCTCGGGTTCCGCCCAGGCCTCGCCCCGGGTTCCGGGTTCCGCCCCACTCGCATTCCCGCCCATCTCGCCCTCGGTCCCGCCTTGCCTCCGGCTGTGCCTTGCCTCCGGCTGTGCCTTGCCTCCGGCTGTGCCTTGCCTCCGGCTGTGCCTTGCCTCCGGCTGTGCCTTGCCTCCGGCTGTGCCTTGCCTCCGGCTGTGCCTTGCCT
>NZ_JBJMIE010000217.1:0-11921 GCF_045807065.1 Actinophytocola sp.
CCAAGCCCTCACCCACTACAACGAAACACTCGCCCTACGACGCCGCATCCACAACCACTACGACGAAACACCCCAAACACTCCGCGACCTCTCCATCTCCTTGGAAAAGGTCGGCGACATCCACCGGCAACGCGGCCAACTCGACCAAGCCCTCACCCACTACAACGAAACACTCGCCCTACGACGCCGCATCCACAACCACTACGGCGAAACACCCCAAACACTCCGCGACCTCTCCATCTCCCTCAACAAGGTCGGGCTTGTCCGCGAGGCGCAGAAGCAGTTCGACGGTGCACTGGCCGCCTACACCGAAGCCACGGCGATCTACCGACGCCTTCGAGAGAACTACGATCCGTCCCTGTCCCAGAACGCGACTTGGGAGGACCTCCTGACCGCGCTGGACCGGGTGCGTGAGCAACTGGAGTAACGTGGCAACACCGCGAGTCCATCATGGACGCGCTCACCAGGCGCGATGGGCACAGTAAGTAACGATCGAGTACAGGAGGAGCCGTGCCTGAGCTCCGTTCCCGCATCACCACCCACGGTCGCAACGCGGCCGGTGCCCGTGCGCTGTGGCGTGCCACCGGCATGACCGACGGCGACTTCGGCAAGCCGATCGTGGCCATCGCGAACTCCTACACGCAGTTCGTGCCCGGGCACGTGCACCTGCGTGACCTCGGCGACATCGTGGCCGAGGCGGTCAAGGCGGCCGGTGGCATCGCGCGGGAGTTCCACACCATCGCGGTCGACGACGGCATCGCCATGGGGCACGGCGGGATGCTGTACTCGCTCCCGTCCCGGGAGATCATCGCCGACAGTGTCGAGTACATGGTCAACGCGCACGCGGCCGACGGGCTCGTGTGCATCTCCAACTGCGACAAGATCACGCCGGGCATGCTGAACGCGGCCATGCGGCTGAACATCCCGACCGTCTTCGTGTCGGGTGGGCCCATGGAGGCCGGCAAGGCGGTCGTCGTGGACGGGGTCGCGCACAACTCGTCCGACCTGATCACCGCGATCTCCGCGTCGGCCAACGACAACGTCGACGACATCGGGCTCACCGCCGTCGAGCAGTCCGCGTGCCCGACCTGCGGATCCTGTTCCGGCATGTTCACCGCCAACTCGATGAACTGCCTCACCGAGGCGCTCGGTCTCGCGCTGCCGGGCAACGGCTCCGCGCTGGCGACGCACGCCGCCCGGCGCGCGCTGTTCGAGCGGGCCGGCACCACCGTGATGGAGCTGGCCACGCGCTACTACCGGGACGACGACGATTCGGTGCTGCCGCGGTCGATCGCGACGCGGGACGCGTTCGTGAACGCCATGGCGCTGGACATGGCCATGGGCGGCTCCACCAACACCGTGCTGCACATCCTCGCGGCCGCGCGGGAGGGTGAGGTCGACTTCACGCTCACCGACATCGACGAGATCTCCCGGCGGGTGCCGTGCCTGTCGAAGGTGTCGCCGAACTCCAGCTACCACATGGAGGACGTGCACCGGGCGGGCGGCATCCCGGCGATCCTGGGCGAGCTGTGGCGCGGCGGGAAGCTCAACGAGGGCGTGCACACGATCCACTCGCCGTCGCTGGCGGAGTGGCTGTCCACGTGGGACATCCGCGCGTCGTCGCCGTCGGCGGAGGCCGTCGAGCTGTTCCACGCCGCGCCCGGCGGAGTCCGCACGACGAAGGCGTTCTCGACGTCCAACCGCTGGTCCGCACTGGACACCGACGCCGCCGGAGGCTGCATCCGGGACGTCGAGCACGCGTACACCGTCGAGGGTGGCCTCGCCGTGCTGCGCGGCAACCTGGCCGAGAACGGCGCGGTGATCAAGGCCGCGGGCATCGAGGAGGAGCTGTTCCACTTCGAGGGCCCGGCCCGCGTGGTCGAGAGCCAGGAGGAGGCCGTCTCGGTGATCCTCAAGCGGGAGATCCAGCCCGGCGAGGTCCTGGTCGTGCGGTACGAGGGGCCGGCCGGCGGCCCGGGCATGCAGGAGATGCTGCACCCGACCGCTTTCCTCAAGGGCGCCGGCCTCGGCAAGAAGTGCGCACTGATCACCGACGGCCGCTTCTCCGGCGGCACCTCGGGCCTGTCGATCGGCCACATCTCCCCGGAGGCGGCGGGCGGCGGCCTGATCGGCCTGGTCGAGGACGGCGACCGCATCCTCATCGACGTGCACGAGCGCAAGCTGGAACTGCTGGTCCCCGCCGACGTCCTGGCCGACCGCCGGGCGAAGATGGAGTCCAGCGAGCGCCCGTGGCAACCGAAGGACCGCCAGCGCCCGGTGACCGCCGCCCTACGCGCCTACGCCCGCATGACGACCGACGCCTCCTACGGCGCCGTCCGCGACGTCAACCGCTGAGCACCACTCTCCGCTGGCCGCGCCAGTAGCCTGCGGAGGCTGGTCGGGGTGTGGCCGGCGTGGGCGCGGACCGTGCGGGACAGGTGTGCCTGGTCGGCGAAGCCGAGGTCCGCGGCCAGTCGGGACAGGTTCTGCTCGCCGGCCTCGAGGCGGTCCAGCGCCCTGCCGACCCGTAGGCGGTTGCGGTAGTGGGTGAGCGAGATGCCCAGGGAACGGGTGAACGCCCTGCTCAACCGGTAGGGCGACACCCCGAGCGTCGCGGCGAGGGACAGCAGGTCGCTGGCCGCCGGGTCGTCGGCGGCGAGTGCCTCGCGTGCCCTGGCCACCAACGTCCGGTCCGCCGGTCGCGCGTGCACCGGGGCGGCGGCCAGCAGCCCGAGCAACGCCTCGACCAGCCCGTACTCGACGTCGGCGGACGTGGCCGCCAGCAGGCGGCGATGCGCGAGGTCCACCCGGGCGTCCACGTACACGAGCGGGCGGGCGGCGCCGGCCAGCCGCTCGCCCAGGGCGGCCGACATCGAGACCGACGTGCACACGTCCCCGCCGGCCGGGTGCGCGAAGCTCTCGTCCTCGCCGGGTGCGCCGAGGTAGGCGACCGTCGGGTCCAGGTCGACCACGGAGCCGGCCACGCGCCGGCGGAACCGGCCGCGGCGTACCAGCACCAGGCGGTAGTCGCCCCGCGGCTCGGACACCGACCAGCCCGCGTGCCCACCAGGACAGCGCGCCGCCCACACGCCCAGGTCAGCCCGTCCGGCCAGCTCCGTGAACTCCACGCGCCGGACGGTACGGCAGGGCACCGACGGTGCAAGGAAGTTCAAGACCGCGGCGCCCGCGGGCACAAGACTCCGGTGCCGTGGCGACTCTGCGACAGGACATCGAACTCGACACCGACCCCGACACCGCCTGGGACGCGCTTCGCGACTTCGGCGCCCTCCACGAACGCCTGGTCAGGGGCTTCGTGACCGCCTGTGAGTCGGACGGCCGGGAGCGGGTGATCACCTTCAGCACCGGACTCACCGTGCGCGAGCTGCTGGTGGGCGTCGACGACGAGCACCGCCGGCTCAGCTACGCCATCGTCGACGGGTTCACGCACTACCAGGGCACCGCGCAGGTGCTTCCGCGACCGACCGGCTGCCGGTTCGTCTGGCTCGTCGACCTGCTGCCCGACGAGCGCGCCGGCGACGTCGCGCGACTGATGGCGCACGGCGCTACCGCCATCCGGCGTACGCTGGGCGGCGCCGACCTATGACCCGGGTCACCGTGTCTCACGATACGGATCGCATTGGACCACAACGTGGGCACGTGGCACGCTGGAAATCGTGTTGAGTGCGATCGAGATCCTGCTGGTGGCCAGGCGCCACGTGGATTTCGTTCGCGTCTCCAGCGCGATGTGCCGTCGGGTCACCTGACCCGTCGCCGCCGTATTGATCGAGTCGGCGCCCGGGTGCGTCGGCCCAACCCGCTGTTCCCGAGGGTTCCCCGGCGCGCGCGAGTGCCCTGGAAGTCCGGAGGACCGACGGGTGTCAACTCCCACCACGCCCAGGCGAGCGCCGCGACGCCGCGGTGAGGGCCAGTGGGCGCTCGGGTACCGCGAGCCGCTCAACCCGAACGAACGCAGCAAGAGGGACGACAACCCGCTCAACGTCCGCGCACGTATCGAGAACATCTACGCGCACACCGGCTTTGACGGCATCGACCCCGGCGACCTGCGTGGTCGGTTCCGCTGGTTCGGCCTCTACACCCAGCGCAAGCCCGGCATCGACGGCGGCCGCACCGCCACCCTCGAACCCGAGGAGCTGGACGACAGCTACTTCATGCTGCGGGTCCGCATCGACGGCGGCGCCGTCACCACCGAGCAGCTGCGCGTCATCGGGGAGGTGTCGCGGCAGTACGCACGCGACACCGCGGACATCACCGACCGGCAGAACATCCAGTACCACTGGATCCGGATCGAGGACATGCCGGCGGTCTGGCAGAAGCTGGAGGGTGTCGGCCTCACCACCACCGAGGCGTGCGGCGACAGCCCGCGCGTGATCCTCGGCTCCCCCGTCGCCGGCATCGCCGAGGACGAGGTTCTCGACGGCACGCCGGCCATCGACGAGATCAGGCGCCGCTACATCGGCGCCAAGGAGTTCGCCAACCTCCCGCGCAAGTTCAAGACCGCGATCTCCGGCCTGCCGGACGTCGCCCACGAGGTACACGACGTCGCGTTCGTCGGCGTCGAGCACCCCGAGCACGGCCCCGGCTTCGACGTGTGGGTCGGCGGCGGGCTGTCCACCAACCCGATGATCGGCGTGCGGCTCGGCGCGTGGGTGCCGCTGGACGAGGTGCCGGCGGTGTGGACCGGCGTGATCAGCGTCTTCCGCGACTACGGCTACCGCCGCCTGCGCAACCGCGCGCGGCTGAAGTTCCTCGTCAAGGACTGGGGTGCCGAGAAGTTCCGCGAGGTCCTGGAGACCGAGTACCTCAAGCGCGAGCTGATCGACGGTCCCGCGCCGAAGGTGCCGGACCAGCCGCACGACCACATCGGCGTGCACCAGCAGAAGGACGGCAACTTCTACGTGGGCGCCGCACCCATCGCCGGCCGGGTCTCCGGCAGCACCCTGGTCGCCGTGGCCGACGCCGCGGAGAAGGCGGGCTCGCGCCGCGTCCGGTTCACGCCGCTGCAGAAGGTGATCGTGCTGGACGTGCCCAGGTCCGAGGTGGACGACCTGCGCACGGCGCTCGCCGGGCTGGGCCTGCAGACCGACCCGTCGCCGTGGCGGCGGGGCGTGATGGCCTGCACGGGCCTCGAGTTCTGCAAGCTCGCGATCGTCGAGACGAAGGCCCGCGCGGTGAACCTGGTGTCGGCGCTGGAGGACCGGCTCAAGGACATCACCGGCGACGTGACCACGCCGATCAGCGTGCACATCAACGGCTGCCCCAACTCCTGCGCCCGCATCCAGACCGCGGACATCGGGCTGAAGGGCCAGATCGTCACCGACGCCGACGGCAACCAGGTCGAGGGCTTCCAGGTCCACCTCGGCGGCGGGCTCGGCCTCGACGCAGGGTTCGGCCGGAAACTGCGTGGCCACAAGGTGACCGCGGAGGAGCTGCCGGACTACGTGGAGCGCGTGGTGCGCAACTACGTCGCCGACCGCAAGCCGGACGAGCGTTTCCCGCAGTGGGTGGCGCGCGCTTCGGAAGACGATCTCAAATGACGGAGCGCGCGACGCCGTTCTACTGCCCGTACTGCGGCGACGAGGACCTCCGCCCGCAGGAGGAACCCCATGCCGCGTGGCTGTGTACCGGCTGCCGGCGCGTGTTCACCGTCAAGTTCGTGGGACTGAACCTCGCTGGACAGACAGCACTGGAAGAGGTGACCAAGTGACCACCGCGACCAAGGACCTCAAGCGCCTCGCGGAGGAAGCATCGGTGGAGCTGGCCGACGCCACCGCGGCGGAAGCTCTCGCATGGACGGCGGAGACGTTCGGTGACAGGTTCATCGTCGCCGCCAACATGCAGGACGCCGTGCTGGTCGACCTCGCCGTGCGGGCGAAACCGAACGTGGACGTGCTGTTCCTGGAGACCGGCTACCACTTCGCCGAGACCATCGGCACCCGGGACGCGGTCGAGGTCACCTACCCCTCGATCCGGATCGTCAACGCCGAGGCCGAGCAGTCGGTGGCCGACCAGGAGGCGGAGTTCGGGCCGCTGAACAGGACCGACCCGACCCGGTGCTGCTTCCTGCGCAAGGTCGTGCCGCTGCGCAAGACGCTCGCGAACTACGACGCCTGGGTGACCGGCGTGCGCCGGGTCGACGCGCCGACCCGCGCGAACACGCCGACAGTCCAGTGGGACGACCGCAACAACCTGGTGAAGGTCAACCCGATCGCGCCGTGGACCGACGAGGAGTTCCGCGCGTACATCGACAGCCACGGCATCCTGGAGAACCCCCTCGTCGGCGAGGGGTACCTGTCGATCGGCTGCGCGCCGTGCACCGCGAAGCCGCTGCCGGGCGAGGACGCCCGCAGCGGCCGCTGGGCAGGCCTCGCCAAGACCGAGTGCGGGCTGCACGGATGACCGCGACCATCCCCGCGACACTGGACTCCCTGGGACGCCTGGAGTCCGAGGCGGTCCACATCATGCGGGAGGTGGCCGGCGAGTTCGACCGGCCGGTGATCCTCTTCTCCGGCGGCAAGGACTCCACGCTCCTGCTCCACCTGGCGGTCAAGGCGTTCTGGCCCGCGCCGGTGCCGTTCCCGTTGCTGCACGTGGACACCGGGCACAACTTCACCGAGGTCATCGAGTTCCGCGACCGGGTCGTCGAGCGGTACGGGCTGCGGCTCGTGGTCGCCGAGGTCCAGGACTGGATCGACGACGGCCGGCTCACCGAGCGCCCGGACGGCACCCGCAACCCGCTGCAGACCGTGCCGCTGCTGGACACCATCACCGAGCACCGGTTCGACGCGGTGTTCGGCGGCGGGCGCCGCGACGAGGAACGGGCCCGCGCCAAGGAGCGGATCTTCAGCCTGCGCAACGCGTTCGGCCAGTGGGAGCCGCGCCGGCAGCGCCCCGAGCTGTGGAACCTGTACAACGGGCGGCACCGGCCGGGCGAGCACGTACGCGTGTTCCCGCTGTCGAACTGGACCGAGCTGGACGTGTGGCGCTACATCGCCCGCGAGGGCATCGAGCTGCCGTCGATCTACTACGCGCACGAGCGCGAGGTCTACCTACGCGACGGCATGTGGCTCGCCGAGGGTCCGTGGGGCGGCCCGCGGGACGGGGAGGCGTTGCTGCGCAAGACGATCCGCTACCGCACGGTCGGCGACGGCTCGTACACCGGCGCGGTCGAGTCGACGGCCACGACGCTCGACGAGGTGATCGCGGAGGTGGCCGCGAGCCGGCTCACCGAGCGCGGCGCGACCCGCGCGGACGACCGGCTGTCCGAGGCGGCGATGGAGGATCGCAAGCGGGAGGGATACTTCTGATGTCCGACCTCCTTCGTCTGGCCACGGCGGGCAGTGTCGACGACGGCAAGTCGACGCTCGTCGGCCGGCTGCTGTACGACACGAAGTCCGTGCTCGCCGACCAGCTCGACGCCGTGCACCGGGCCAGTGTCGACAAAGGACTGACCACGCCGGACCTCTCGCTGCTCGTCGACGGGCTGCGGTCGGAACGCGAGCAGGGCATCACGATCGACGTCGCCTACCGCTACTTCGCCACGGACAGGCGCTCGTTCGTGCTCGCCGATACCCCGGGCCACGTGCAGTACACGCGCAACACGGTGACCGGCGCGTCAACGGCCGAGCTGGCGATCCTGCTGGTGGACGCCCGCAAGGGCGTGGTGGAGCAGACGAAGCGGCACGCGGCGGTCCTCGCGCTGCTGGGCGTGCCCCGGCTCGTGCTGGCGGTCAACAAGATCGACCTCGTGAACTACGACGAGGGCACGTTCGAGGTGATCGCCAAGGAGTTCACCCACCACGCGACCACGCTCGGCTACCCGTTCGGCACGGTGCTCGCGATCCCGGTGTCCGCGCTGCGGGGCGACAACGTGGTCGGGCGCTCGCCGCACACCCCCTGGTACGTCGGGCCGACGCTGCTGGAGCACCTGGAGAACGTGCCGGTGGAACCGGATCCGCACGAGGCGCCGTTCCGGTTCCCCGTGCAGTACGTGATCCGCCCGCGCACGCCGGAGCACCCGGACTACCGCGGCTACGCCGGTCAGGTCAACGCCGGCACGATCCGGCCGGGCGACGAGGTCGTCGTGCTGCCGGCCGGAGTGCGGACCACGGTCACGAAGATCGACACGCCGGACGGCGAGCTGTCCGAGGCGGCCGCCGGCCGTTCGGTCACGCTGCTGCTGGCCGACGACATCGACATCTCCCGTGGCGACGTGATCGCGAGTGCCACCGAACCGCCGGAGCTGACCGACGAGCTGGGCGCCACCCTGGCGTGGCTCGCGGACAAGCCGCTGCGGCCAGGTGCGCGTGTCCTTGTCAAGTCCGGGGCCAGGACCGTCCAGGCTGTGGTCACCGAGTTGCGCACCCGCTTCGACGAGCAGAAGCTGTCGACCCAGGACAACCCAGCCACGTTGACCCTCAACGAGATCGGCCAGGTGTCGCTGCGGACGGCCGAGCCGCTGCCGGTCGACAACTACACCAGCCACGGCCGGACGGGCGCCTTCCTGGTGATCGACCCGGCCGACGGCACGACGCTGGCCGCGGGGTTGGTCGGGGCACCGCTTCCGTTGCTCGACAAGGACTAGGAGATCCCTGTGCGCACCCGTTCAGTCCTCGCCACGATAGCCGCGTTATCCCTGCTCGCCACGGCATGTTCGCGGGCCGACGAAGGCGAGGACACCAGCGACACGGCCGCACAGGACCAGGGAGCGGCGGCCGAGCTGCGGCTCGGCTACTTCCCCAACGTCACCCACGCCCCCGCGCTGATCGGTCTCGAGAAGGGCCTGTTCGAGAAGGAGCTGGGCAAGACCAAGCTGACGCGGCAGGAGTTCAACGCCGGCCCCAACGAGGTGTCCGCGCTGCTGGGCGGCTCGCTCGACATCGGCTTCATCGGGTCGGGTCCCGCCATCAACGCCTACGCCAAGTCCAACGGCAAGGCGGTCCGGCTGATCTCCGGCGTCACCTCCGGCGGCGCGCAGCTGGTGACGACGTCGGACATCAGCAAGCCGGAGGACCTGGCCGGCAAGACGGTCGTCACCCCGCAGCTCGGCAACACCCAGGACGTGGCGCTGAAGAAGTGGTTGGCGGGCAAGGACCTCACCGGCAAGGTCCAGGTCACCAACATGGAGAACGCGCAGACCCTCGACGCCTTCAAGGGCGGTCAGGTGCAGGCGGCCTGGCTGCCGGAGCCGTGGTCGTCCCGGCTCGTGCTGGAGGCGGGCGCGAAGGTGTTCCTCGACGAGAAGGAACTGTGGCCGGACGGCAAGTTCCCGACCACGGTCCTCGTCGTGCGCACGGAGTTCCTCGACGAGCACCCGCAGACCGTCAAGGCGTTCCTGAAGGGCCTGGTCGCCTCGATCGGCTACGCCGAGGACAGCCCCGAGGACGCGCAGGCCGCGGTCAACAAGCAGCTGGAAGCGTTGACGGGCAAGGCGCTCAAGCCGGAGACCATCAAGCGGGCGTGGTCGAACATCACGCTCACGTTCGACCCGATCGCGGGCCAGTTCAAGCAGCTCGCCCAGGACCAGGTGACCGCGGGCATCGCGGAGAAGGCACCGGAGGTGGGCGGCTTCGCCGACCTCACCCAGCTCAACGCGGTGCTCAGGGAAGCGGGCAAGCCGGAGGTCGACGCCGGCGGCCTGGACAAGAAGTAGTTAGGGGAGGCGAGCCATGACCGCGACGCTCGAAACCGGGGTGCGAACCGACTACGCCGTGCGTCTTTCCGGCGTTGGCAAGACGTTCGGGCAGGGCAGGCGTGCGGTCACCGCGCTCGACGGGGTCGACCTCGACGTCGCGCCCGGCGAGTTCGTGTGCCTGCTCGGCGCGTCCGGGTGCGGCAAGACGACCGTCCTGAACCTGGTGGCCGGCCTGGAGAAGCAGTCGGCCGGCGAGATCGAGCTGAACACGTCGCGGCCGGCGGTCATGTTCCAGGAGGCCGCGCTGATGCCGTGGCTGACGGCCTCGCGCAACGTCGAGCTGCCGCTGCGCCTCGCCGGCGTTCGACGGGCGGAGCGGCGGGCGCGGGCCGGCGAGCTGCTGGCGCTGGTGCGGCTCGCCGGCGTCGGCGACAAGCGGCCGCACGAGCTGTCCGGCGGCATGCGCCAGCGGGTCGCGCTGGCGCGTGCCCTCGCGTCCGCCGTCGACGGTGACGCGAACTCGTTGCTGCTCATGGACGAGCCGTTCTCCGCGCTCGACGCGATCACCCGGGACGTGCTGCAGTCGGAGCTGGTGCGGATCTGGCGCGCGACCGAGACCGCGGTCCTGTTCGTCACGCACGACGTGCGGGAGGCCGTGCGCCTCGGGCAGCGGGTGGTGCTGCTGTCGTCGCGGCCGGGCCGGGTCGTGCAGGAGTGGCATGTGAACGACCTGGACGCGCCGGAGCAGGCCGTGGTGGTCGACGAGATCAACAGACGCCTGCACGAGGTGATCAGCAGCCATGCCTGAGGGCACCAGCCCGGCCGAGACCGTCGAGGACACCGGCGCGGCCGAGGTCGACGACGCCGCGTCCGTAGCCGGTCTCGACGCGCTCGACACGCCCACCCGATCCGCCTCGGACGCCCGGAGCTGGACCCGCAGGTTCCTGAGCCAGCTGTGGCCGCCGGTCCTCGTGCTGGTCCTGGTCGTCGCGATCTGGCAGGCGCTGTGGGCGGCCGCGTTCTGGCCGGAGTACAAGCTGCCCGCGCCGGCCGACGTGTGGGCGACGATCTGGAAGATCGTCGCGAACGGGGACATCGTCGGCTTCCTGTGGACGTCGGTGCACCGCGCGGTGATCGGGTTCGTCGTCGCGGTGGTCGTCGCCATCCCGCTCGGCCTGCTGATCGCGAACTTCAGCATCGTGCGGCGCGGGATCGGGCCGATCGTGTCCGGCCTGCAGAGCCTGCCGTCGGTGGCGTGGGTGCCGGCCGCGATCCTGTGGTTCGGCCTGACCGACGCGTCGATCTACTTCGTGGTGCTGCTCGGCGCGGTGCCGTCGATCGCGAACGGGCTCGTGTCCGGCATGGACCAGATCCCGCCGATCCTGCCCAGGGTCGGGAAGGTGCTCGGCGCGGGCCGGCTGGCGTCCGCCCGGCACATCCTGCTGCCGGCCGCGCTGCCCGGGTTCCTCGGTGGGCTCAAGCAGGGCTGGGCGTTCTCGTGGCGCTCGCTCATGGCCGCCGAGCTGATCGCGACGTCACCGCAGCTCGGGGTGGGGCTCGGGCAGTTCCTCCACAACGGCATGTCGCTGTCGGACATGTCGATGGTGATGGCGGCGATCATCCTGATCCTGTTCGTGGGCATCGGGATCGAGCTGCTGGTGTTCCGGCCGCTGGAGCGGAGCGTGCTGCGGGCACGCGGTCTGACCGGGGCCCTGTGAGCCCGCCCCTCGTCGCCGTCGCGCACGGCAGCCGGGATCCGCGGTCGGCCGCGTGCGTGACCGAGCTGCTGGCCGCGGTGCGTGCGCGCGAGCCCGGTCTCGACGTGCGTGCGGCGTTCCTCGAACTGTCCGCGCCACGCCTGTTCGACGTGCTGTCCGCGCTCGCGGCGGACGGGCACCAGCACGCCGTGGTCGTGCCGTTGCTGCTCGGGTCGGCGTACCACGCCCGCGTCGACCTGCCGGGGCTGGTGACCGAGGCGCACGCCAGGCTGCCTCGGCTGTCGGTGTCGGTGTCCCGAGTGCTCGGCCCGGACGAGCGGCTGTCCGCCGTGGCGCTGCGCCGGCTCGCCGGCACGGGCGTGTCCCTGGACGATCCCTCGCTCGGCGTGGTGCTGGCGGCTGCGGGGTCGTCGCACGCGCCGGCCAACGCGGCCGTGGCGGCGGTCGCGTCGTCGTGGGCGCGGCGGTTCCGGGTCGCGGGCGTGCGGCCCGCGTTCGCGGCTCAGGCCTCGCCGTCGGTGCCGGCCGCGGTGTCCGCGTTGCGTGCCGGG
>NZ_JBJMIE010000218.1:0-12810 GCF_045807065.1 Actinophytocola sp.
GGCCGGTCCCGGTGGGCGTGCCCGGCGAGCTGTACCTGGCCGGCCCGCAGGTCGCGCGCGGCTACCTCGACCGCCCCGGCCTCACCGCGGCCCGGTTCCTCGCCGACCCCCACGGCGCAGTGGGCACCCGCATGTACCGCACCGGCGACCACGCCCGCTGGACCGCCGCCGGCACCGTCGAATACCTCGGCCGCGCCGACGACCAGGTCAAGATCCGCGGGTTCCGCATCGAGCCCGGCGAGGTCGAGGCCGCGCTGCTGGACTGCGCCGGCGTCGGCGCGGCCTGCGTGGTCGCCCGCGAGGACGGCGGGCACCGCAGGCTCGTCGGCTACATCGTGCCCACCGCCGCGCCCACCCCCGTGCCCGACATGGTGACCGACATGGTGACCGACACCCCCACCCCGGCGGGGCTGCGGGCCGAGCTGAAACGGGTCCTGCCCGACTACCTGGTGCCCGCCGCGTTCGTCGTGCTCGACCGGCTGCCGCTCACCGCGAGCGGCAAGATCGACCGCCACGCCCTGCCCGCGCCGCGGACCGGCGTCGACGCCGACAGCGACTACGAGCCACCTCAGGGCGACCTGGAGGAGCGGCTCGCGGTGCTGTGGGCCGAGGTCCTGGGCGCCGAGCGCGTCGGCCGCGACGACAACTTCTTCGGTCTGGGCGGCGACTCGATCCTGTCCATCCAGCTCACCTCCCGCGCCCGCCAGGCCGGGCTGCGGTTCACCTCCCGCGACGTGTTCGCCAACCAGACCGTCGCCGAGCTGGCCGCGGTCGTCACCACCGCCGAACCGGCCACCGCGCCCACGCCCGCGCCGGTGGGCCCGGCGCCGCTCACCCCGATCCAGTCCTGGTTCCTCACCACGCACGGCCCCCGCCCGCACTACACCATGTCGCTCGCCCTCGACCTCGCCGACGGGGTCGACCGCACGGCGTTGACCGCCGCGGTGCGCGCGGTCGTCGCCCACCACGACGCGCTGCGCACCCGGTTCCACCTCGACGGCGACACCTGGCGCCAGGAACCGGCGGAGTGCACCGTGGACGTCGAGACGATCGACCTCGCCACCAGAGCCGAGGACACCGAGGACACCGCGGCCGAGGCCGATCTCGCGGCCCGCGTGGCCGCCGCCGCCGAAACGGCTCGCGCGTCCCTAGACCTCATCGAAGGCCCCGTGCTGCGGGCACTGCTGTTCGACCTCGGGCCCACCCGGCCGGCCCGGCTGCTGCTGGTCGTCCACCACCTCGTCGTGGACGGCGTGTCGTGGCGGGTGCTCGCCGAGGACCTGGCCACCGCCTACGCCCAGGCGGTGGCGGGGGAGCCGATGCGGCTCACCCCCGTCGGCACCGGCTTCGGCGAGTGGGCGCACCGGCTGGGCGAGCACGTCACCGCCGGCGGGTTCGACGACGACCTGCCCCACTGGACCGCGACACCCACCCCGGCTCCGCTGCCCACCGACCGGGACGGCGACGCGACCGCGGGCACCGCCCGCTCCCTGACCGCCCGCCTGGACCGCGACACCACCGCCACGCTGCTGCGGCTCACCGAGACCCGCTACCGCGCCCACGCCGAGGACGTGCTGCTGACCGCGCTCGGCCGCGTCCTCGCCGGCTGGACCGGCCGCGACACCGTCGCCGTCACCCTCGAGGGCCACGGCCGCGAGGACGTCCTGCCCGGCAGCGACCTCTCCCGCACCGTCGGCTGGTTCACCACCCAGTACCCCCTGGTCCTCTCCCTGCCCGCGACCGGCTGGGACGCCACCCTCAAAGCCGTCAAGGAACAGGTCCGCGCCGTGCCCCGGCGCGGCATCAGCTACGACGCGCTGCGCCAACTGCGCCCCGGCAGCGGCCTCACCGCGCCGCTGCCCGAGCTGTGCTTCAACTACCACGGCCGCTGGGACGACACCGGCGACGCCGCGGTGTTCCGCACCCGCCACGAACCCTCCGGTGCCGAGGTCGACCCCGCCGCGCCACTCGACTTCCCCCTGGAGATCAACGGGCTCGTCGAGCACGGCGAGCTGGTCCTCAACTGGCAGTACTCCACCGCCCGCCACGACGAGCACACCGTCCGCGGACTCGCCGAGGGCATGATCACCGCCCTGCGTGCCCTCGCAGAGCACTGCGCCCGACCCGACGCCGGTGGCCGCACCCCCTCCGACTACCCCCTCGCCCGCCTCACCCAGGCCCAGGTCGACACCATCGCCGGCACCGGCGCGCACGTCGAGGACATCTACCCGCTCACCCCGCTGCAGGCCGGCATGCTGTTCCACAGCCTCGTCGACCCCGACAGCGGCGCCTACGTCGACCAGGTGCGGCTCACCCTCGACGGCGTGGGAGACCCCGAGGCGCTCGCCGAGGCGTTCCGGCAGGTCGTGCAGCGCACCCCGGTGCTGCGCACCCGCCTCGTCTGGGACGGTGTCGACGAGCCCGTGCAGGTCGTGCAGCGCCGCGTCGACCTCGCCATCACCCACCACGACCTGCGGTCCCTCACCGACGAGGCGCGGACCAGCGTGCTGGACGAGCTGCTGGCCCACGACCGCGCCAACCGCATCGACCCCGCCGGCGCCCCACTGACCCGGCTGACCATCGTGCGCACCGGCGACCAGCGCGTCGATCTGATCTGGTCCACCCACCACGTCCTGCTCGACGGGTGGAGCACCGGGCAGGTGTTCACCGAGGTCGTCGCCCGCCACACCGCCATCAGCCGCGGCCTGCCCGCCGCCGTGCCGGCACGCCGCCCGTTCCGCGACTACCTGACCTGGCTCGCCGCCCAGGACACCGACGCCGCCGACAACCACTGGCAGACCGTGCTGGCCGGGTTCGACACGCCCGTCGCCATCCCCTACGACCGGCCACCCACCCAGGCCCACCGCACCGAGTCCAGTGCCACCACCCACACCGGCCTGGACGCCGGCCGGCTCCGCGCGGCCGCCCAGCGCGCCGGGCTGACCGTCAACACCGTCGTGCAGGGCGCGTGGGCGCTGCTGCTGTCCCGGTGGGCGGGCACCGACGACGTGGTGTTCGGCAGCACCACCTCCGGCCGCCCGGCCGAACTGCCCGGTGTCGAGTCCATGGTCGGCATGTTCATCAACACCGTGCCCACCCGGGTCGCGGTCGACCCGCGCCGTCCGGCCGGGCCGTGGCTGCGTGAGCTGCAGGCCGCGCAGAGCGAGGCCCGCCGCCACGACTTCCTCGCGCTGACCCGCGTGCAGTCCCACGCCGACCTCGCCCCGGGCGCCGCGCTGTTCGACAGCGTCGTGGTGTTCGAGAACTACCCCTTCGAGGACACCTCCACCGCGGACGGTCTGCGCGTGGTCGACGTGCGCACGATCGACACCACCAACCTGCCGCTCACCCTGTCCGTGCGCCTGGACGAACGCGTCCACTTCGAGCTGGCCTACGACCCCGCGCTGCTGGACGCCGCCACCGCCGACCGCGTGGCCGGGTGGCTGCGCGCCCTGGTCACCGGCCTGGCCGAGGACCTGACCCGCCCGCTGGGCAAGCTGGACTGGCTGTCCGAAACCGACCGGGCGCTGGTGCTCCCCGCCCCCGAACACGCCGTCAGCACCGGGGCGCCGCTGTTCCACCGCGTGGTCGCCGACCAGGCCGCCCGCACACCCGAGGCCACCGCCGTCGTCTGCGGTGCCGCGACGCTGACCTTCGCCGAGCTCGACACCGCGGCCAACCGGCTGGCCCACCGGCTGATCGCCGCCGGCGCCGGCCCGGAAACGGTTGTCGGCCTGCGGATGCCGCGCTCGGTCGACATGGTCGTGGCGTTGCTCGCCGTGCTCAGGGCCGGCGCCGCCTACCTGCCCATCGACCCCGGCCTGCCCGCCGACCGCGTCGAGTTCCTCCTCGCCGACGCCCGGCCCGTGCTGGTCCTCGACGAACTCGGCGACCTGACGCCCTACCCGGTCGAGGACCCCGACGTCCCGGTGCGGCCCGACCACGGCGCCTACGTCATCTACACCTCCGGCTCCACCGGCAAACCCAAGGGTGTCCTCGTCGGCCACGGGAACCTGGCCGCCCTGCTGCACGACCACCGCGTCGACCTGCTCGAGCCGCTCACCGGGCCGCAGCGGTTCGCGCTGACCGCCACCTTCTCGTTCGACACCTCCGTCGAGGGCCTGCTGTTCCTGGCCGCCGGCCACGAACTGCACGTCATCGACGAGGACCTGCGGCTCGACCCGCCCGCGCTGCTCACCTACTTCCGCGACGCCGGCATCACCGCCGCCGACCTCACCCCCACCTACGCCACCCAACTGGTGGCCGCCGGGCTGGCCGAGGTTGGCCTGCAGCTGCTCCTGCTGGGCGGCGAGGCCACCGGCGACACCCTGTGGCAGGACCTCGCCGCCCACCGCGACCTCACCACCGTCAACTACTACGGGCCCACCGAGGTCACCGTCGACGCCACCGCCCGCACCCTGACCCCGGGCAGCCGCCCGCTGATCGGCCGCCCCCTCACCACCGTCCGCGCCTACGTGCTGGACGGCGAGCTGCGGCCCGTGCCGGTGGGGGTGCCCGGTGAGCTGTACCTCGCGGGCCCGCAGGTCGCGCGCGGCTACCTCAACCGGCCCGGCCTGACCGCGGCCCGGTTCCTCGCCGACCCCCACGGCGCACCCGGCACCCGCATGTACCGCACGGGTGACCGCGTCCGCTGGACCACCGACGGCGAACTGGACTACCTCGGCCGCACCGACGACCAGGTCAAGATCCGCGGGTTCCGCGTCGAACCCGGCGAGGTCGCCGCCGTGCTGCGCCGGCTGCCCGGTGTGCGGGACGCCGCCGTCGTCGCCCGCCAGGACGGCACCACCGGTGTCCGGCTGGTCGCCTACCTCGTCGGCGACACCGACGACCCCCGCGCCGCGCTCGCGCGGGTGCTGCCCGACTACCTCGTGCCCGCCGCGTTCGTCACGCTCCCCGAACTGCCCATGACCGCCAGCGGCAAGCTGGACCGCCGCGCGCTGCCCGCGCCCGACCTCACCGCCGCCGACACCTACCTCCCGCCCCGCACCGAGGCCGAACGGGTCACCGCCGCCGCCTGGGCCGACGTGCTCGGCGTCGAGCGGGTCGGCGTCCACGACAACTTCTTCGCCCTCGGCGGCGACTCGATCCTGTCCATCCGCGTCGTGTCGCGGCTGCGGGCCGCGTTCGGCAGCCAGATCTCCCCGCGCGCCGTGTTCGAGCACCCCACCGTCGCCGCGCTCGCCAAGGCCGTCCCCGGCGGCGACACCGCCACCATCCCCACCCGCGCCGCGACCGGGCCCGCGCCCATGTCGTTCGCCCAGCAGCGGCTCTGGTTCCTCGACCAGTTCGAGGAGGGCAGCACCGAGTACCTCACCCCCACCATGCTGCGCCTGACCGGCGACCTCGACGTCGCCGCGCTCACCGCCGCGCTCACCGGGCTCATCGCCCGCCACGAGTCCCTGCGCACCACCTTCGACGAGGTCGACGGCCGCGGCGTGCAGATCGTGCACCCCCCGCGGCCCGCCGACCTCACACTGGTCGACCTCAGCGACAACCCCGCCGGGCTCGACGCCGCGCTGGCCGCCGAGTGCGCCCGCCCGTTCGACCTGCGCCGCGGCCCGCTGCTGCGCACCACCCTCGTGCGGCTGAGCCCGACCGAACACGTGCTCGTGCTGGCGCTGCACCACATCGTCACCGACGGCTGGTCCACCGCCGTGCTCACCGACGACCTCGCCGCCCTCTACGCCGGCGCCACCCCCGACCCCATCCCGTTGCGCTACACCGACTTCGCCGCCTGGCAACGCGACTGGGCCGCCGGCGAGGACGCCGCGGCCAGCCTCGACCACTGGCGCACCGCGCTCGCCGGCGTCGAACCGCTGGACCTGCCCACCGACCGGCCCCGCCCCGCCGTGCGCACCGCCGCCGGCGCCGTGCACCGGTTCACCCTGCCCCCGCAGGAGACCGCCGCCCTCGTCGAGCTCGGTAAACGGCGCGACAGCACACTGTTCATGACGCTGCTCGCCGCCTGCCAGGTGCTGCTCGCCCGCTACTCGGGTCAACGCGACATCGCCGTCGGCACCGCCACCGCCGGCCGCGACCGCGCCGAGCTCGACCGGCTCGTCGGGTTCTTCGTCAACACCGTCGTCCTGCGCACCAGCATCGACCCGGCCGAGTCCTTCACCCACCTGCTGCGGCGCGTGCGCGGCACCGTGCTCGCCGCGTTCGCCCACCAGGACGTGCCGTTCGAACGCGTCGTGGACGCGCTCGCCCCCGAACGCGACCCCAGCCGCAACCCCCTGTTCGACGTGATGGTGCTGCTGCAGAACACCCCCGACGAGGTGCCGGACCTGCCCGGGCTCACCACCACCGAGGTCAGCGCACCCGTCGTGACCTCCACCCACGACCTCACCATCGAGTTCCAGCAGGCCGGCGCCGAGCTGCTCGGCGGCATCGAGTACAACCCCGACCTGTTCGACGCCACCACCATCGCCCGCCTCGCCCACCACCTCCGGGTCCTGCTCGCCGCCGTCGCCGCCGCCCCCGAACAGCCGCTGACCACGGTCGACCTCGTCGACACCGAGGAACGCGCCCGACTCCTCGACCAGTGGCGCGGCGGCCACGACCCCGGCCCGCACCCGCCGCTGACCGCCGTGTTCGCCGCCCAGGCCGCACGCACCCCCGACGCGGTCGCGGTCGTCCGCGGCGGCGAGTCCCGCACCTTCGCCGAACTGGACGCCGACGCCAACCGGCTCGCCCACTGGCTACGCGCCCACGGCGCCGGCCCGGACCGGCTCGTCGCGCTGCGCCTACCCCGCTCCGTGGACTTCGTCGTCGCCCTGCTCGCCGTCCTCAAGTCCGGCGCCGCCTACGTGCCGGTCGACCGGAGCCTGCCCGCCGACCGGATCGAGTTCCTGCTGGCCGACACCACCCCCGCGGTGGTGCTCGACGCGCTGCCCGACACCACCGACCAGCCCGCCACCGACCCCGGCGTCGTGCCCCACCCCCGGCAGCCCGCCTACGTCATCCACACCTCCGGCTCCACCGGCCGCCCCAAGGGCGTCGTCGTCGACCACGGCAACCTCGCCGCCCTCTACCACAACCACCGCGCCACCATCATCGAACGGCTGCCGCGCCGGCAACGGTTCGCACTCACCGCCACCTTCTCCTTCGACACCTCCCTCGAAGGCCTGCTGTTCCTCGCCGCCGGCCACGAACTGCACGTCATCGACGAGGACCTGCGGCTCGACCCACCCGCGCTCGTCGACCACTACCGCCGCGCCGGCATCACCGCCGTGGACCTCACCCCCGCCTACGCCACCCAACTCGTGGCCGCCGGACTCACCGAGGTCGGCCTGGACATGCTCATGGTCGGCGGCGAGGCCACCGGCGAGCGGCTGTGGCAGACACTCGCCGCACAACCCGACCTCATGGCCCTCAACTACTACGGCCCCACCGAGGTCACCGTCGACGCCACCGGCCACCGCATCACCCCCGGCACCCGCCCGCTCATCGGCCGCCCCCTCACCACCGTCCGCGCCTACGTCCTCGACAGCGAACTGCGGCCCGTGCCGGTGGGCGTGCCCGGCGAGCTGTACCTCGCCGGCCCGCAAGTGGCCCGCGGCTACCTCAACCGGCCCGGCCTCACCGCGACCCGGTTCCTCGCCGACCCCTATGGCAGGCCCGGCACCCGCATGTACCGCACCGGTGACCGCGTCCGCTGGACCACCGACGGCGAACTCGACTACCTCGGCCGCACCGACGACCAGGTCAAGATCCGCGGCCACCGCGTCGAACCCGCCGAGATCACCGCCGCGCTGCTGGGACACCCCGACGTCCGGGACGCCGCCGTGCTCGCCCGCACGGCAGGCGAGCACCTGCGGCTCGTCGGCTACGTCGTCGGCGGCGACCCCGACGAACTGACCGCCCACCTGCGCGCCACCCTGCCCGACTACCTCGTCCCCGCCGCGCTCGTGCCGATCGACCAGCTGCCGCTCACCCCCAGCGGCAAGCTCGACCACCGCGCCCTGCCCGAACCCGCCCTCCGCGAGGACCGCGGCCACGTCGCGCCCCGACCGGGCATCGAAGCCGACCTCGCCGCCATCTGGACCCGCGTGCTCGGCGTCGAACACCTCGGCGCGCACGACAACTTCTTCGCCCTCGGCGGCGACTCCATCCTCTCCATGCAGGTCGTGTCCACCGCCCGCGAAGCCGGGATCCGGGTGAGCGCCAAGGACATCTTCCTCCGCCAGACCGTCGCCGACCTCGCGCTCGTCGCCACCCGCGACACCACCCCCGCCCTCGCCGCCGACACCGGCGGTCCCGCCCCGCTCACCCCCATCCAGCGCTGGCTCCACACCACCCTCCCGGCCCAGCACCGCGACCACTACGCCATGTCCGTCACCGTCGAGGTGGACCCGCACGTCGACGTCGAGCGGCTGCGCCACGCGCTGACCGCGCTGGTCGAACACCACCCCGCGCTGCGCACCCGCTTCACCGAGACCACCCAGGAACCCGGCCCCGCCGCCCCGCACATCCTCGACGTCGTCACCGAACCCACCGGCCGCGCCGAACGCGACCAGCGCGCCGCGGCCACCCAAACCGCCCTGCGGCCCGCGACCGGCGACGTGTTCCGGGCCGTCCTGTTCACCGGCGACACCCCCGTGCTGTTCCTGACCGCACACCACCTCGTCGTGGACGCCGTGTCCTGGCGGATCCTGCTCGCCGACCTCGAACGCGCCTACAGTGGCGCACAACCCGGCCCCCGCACCGTCTCCTTCGGACAATGGGCACGGCTGCTCCACGACCACGTCCAGGCCGGCGGGTTCGACGACGACCTCCCACACTGGCAGGCGATCACCGCCACCCCACCGCTGCCCGTCGACCACGACGGCGGCCGCAACCGGACCGCCGACGCCCGCACCGTCACCGCCACCCTCGACCGGGCCGAGACCCACGCGCTGCTGCGCCAGGTGCCCGACGCCTACCGCACCCAGGTCAACGACGTGCTGCTCGCCGCGATCGGCCGCGCCGTCACCGAATGGACCGGGCACGACCGCGTCCTCGTCACCCTCGAAGGCCACGGCCGCGAAGACGTCCTGCCCGGCACCGACCTCTCCCGCACCGTCGGCTGGTTCACCAGCGAGTTCCCCGTCACCCTCGACCTGCCCGCCACCGGCTGGGACGACACCCTCAAGTCCGTCAAGGAAACCCTGCGCGCCGTGCCCCGCAACGGCATCAGCTTCGGGGCACTGCGCCACCTCCGCGGCGACACCGACCCGGGCACCGGTCTCGACGCCGTGCCAGCACCACAGATCTGCCTCAACTACCTCGGCCAGTACAGCGACGACGACGGGGGAGCGGGCCTGCTGCGGGCCGACGCCGGCCACCTCGGCCAGGACATCGGACCCGACACCGAACGCGGCCACCTCCTCGACATCCTCGCCGCCGTCGAACACGGCCGCCTGCGGCTGGAATGGGAGTACAGCAGCGACCTCCACGACGAACACACCGTGCGGCGCCTCGCCGACCGCACCGCCGACGCGCTGCGCGAGATCCTCGCCCACTGCGCCCGCCACGGCGGCCGCACCCCGTCGGACTACCCGCTCGCCACCCTCACCCAGGCGCAGGTGGACACCCTCGTCGGCGACGGCCGCGACGTCGAGGACGTGTACCCGCTCACCCCCATGCAGGCCGGCATGCTGTTCCACAGCCTCGCCGACGGCTCCGGCGCCTACGTCACCCACACCCGCGTCCACCTGTCCGGAGTCGACGACCCACGGCTGTTCGCGACCGCGTGGCAACGCGTCGTCGACCGCACCCCGATCCTGCGCACCGCGTTCGTGTGGCGCGGCGTCGGCACCCCCGTGCAGGTCGTGCGCCGTCACGTCGACGTGCCCGTCGAGTACCGGCCCATCACCGACGCCGACGAGTCCACCGACCTCGACCCCGCCGCCGCGCCACTCATGCGGCTCGTCCTGGCCACCGGCGAGCCCGGCACCGTCGACCTGCTGTGGACCTGCCACCACCTGCTGCTCGACGGCTGGAGCACCTCCCAGGTGTTCGCCGACGTGCTCGGCGAGTACGTCACGCTCACCACCGGCCGCCCCGCCGCGCACCCGGCACGGCGCCCCTTCCGCGACTACCTGGCCTGGCTCGCCACCCAGGACGTCACCGCCGCGCAGCGGCACTGGCGCGACGTCCTCGCCGGGATCACCACCCGCACCCCGCTGCCGTTCGACCGCCCACCCGTGGCCGCCCACCACACCGAGACCACCGCGGCCGTCCGGCTGTCACTGCCCGCCGCCGAACTCGAACGCACCGCCCGCGACCACGGCCTGACCGTCAACACCGTCGTGCAGGGCGCGTGGGCGCTGCTGCTCGCCCGGCACAGCGGCGACCAGGACGGTGCACACGACGTCGTGTTCGGCACCACCGTCTCCGGCCGGCCCGGCGACCTCCCCGGCGCCGAGTCGATCGTCGGCATGTTCATCAACACCGTCCCCACCCGCGTCCACGTCGACCCCGCCGCGCCCGTGCTGCCCTGGCTGCGTGCGCTGCAGGAGGCGCAGGCCGAGTCCCGCCGCTTCGACTTCCTCTCCCTCGCCCAGGTGCGGGCCTGCGGCGCGGTGCCGGCCGGGGAGCCGCTGTTCGACAGCCTCGTCGCCTTCGAGAACTACCCCATCGAGACCGAACACGCCGACGGCCCGCAGGTCGCGGCCGTCGACAGCGTCGAGACCACCAACCTGGCACTCAGCCTCGCGGCCCACCTCGACGACCCGGCCGACACCCGCACCGACGACACCGGCGGCCCTGAGCTGCACCTGGAGCTGGGCTACGACCCGCGCCTGTTCGACCGCGCCACCGCCGAGGCCCTCACCGAACGGCTGCGCCGCCTCGTCGCCGCCATCGCCACCGACCCCGACCGCACCCTCGGTGAGCTGCCGATGCTCTCGGCCGCCGAACGCCGGCTGGTGCTGCACGAATGGCAGGGCGCCGCGACCGGCACCCGACCCGCCACGCTGATCGACCTGTTCCGCACCCAGGCCGCACACACCCCCGACCTGCCGGCGCTGATCGCCGGCGACGACGTGCTCACCTACGCGGAACTGGCCGCCCGTGTCACCGCGCTGGGCCGCGTCCTCGCCGCCCGCGGCGCCCGCCCCGAAACGGTCGTGGCGCTGGTGCTGCCGCGGTCGGTCGAGCTGATCATCGCCCAGCTCGCCGTGGCCGCCGCGGGCGCGGCGTACCTGCCGGTCGACCCCGACTACCCGGCCGACCGCAAGGAGTTCATGCTCGCCGACACCGAACCGGTGCTCGTCATCGACGAGGCCGCCCAGGTGTCCGCGCTCGCCGCCGAACCCGGAACCGAACCCGCCGTCGCCGAGGTCACCAACACCGCCTACATCATCTACACCTCCGGCTCCACCGGCCGCCCCAAGGGCGTCGTCGTCACCCACCGCGGCCTCGCGAACTTCGCCGCCGCCCAGGCCCAGCACTGCGCCGTGCGGCCCGGGGACCGGGTGCTGGCGTTCTCCTCACCCAGCTTCGACGCCTCCGTGCTGGAACTGTGCCTCGCCCTGCCCAACGGCGCCGCGCTCGTGGTCCCACCACCCGGGCCCCTGCTCGGCGAGCACCTCGGCGCCGCGTTACGCGACTGCCGCATCACCCACACCTTCATCCCGCCGGTCGCCATGGCCACCGTCCCCGCGATGGCCTTGCCCGACCTGAAGACCCTGATGGTCGGCGGCGACGCCTGCACCGCCGCGCTCGTGCGGCAGTGGGCGCCCGGCCGGCGCATGCACAACGTGTACGGGCCCACGGAGGCCACCGCGCTCAGCACCTGGTCCCAGCCGCTGCCCCCCGACCGCGGCACACCGCCGATCGGCCGCCCGCTCCCGCAGTTCCAGGGGCTGGTGCTCGACGAGGACCTGCGGCCCGTGCCCGTCGGCGTGCAGGGCGAGCTCTACATCGGCGGTGTCGGCCTGGGCCGCGGCTACCTGAAACGACCCGGTCTCACCGCGTCCCGATTCGTCGCCAACCCCCACGGCGCGCCCGGCGAGCGGATGTACCGCAGCGGTGACCTGGTGCGGTGGAACCGCGGCGGGGAGCTGGAGTTCCTCGGCCGCGCCGACGGCCAGGTCAAGGTGCGGGGGTTCCGCGTCGAACTCGGCGAGGTCGAGGCCGCTCTGCGCGAGCACCCGGACGTCACCGACGCGGTCGCGGCGGCACGCCCCGACACCGCCGGGCACAAACGGCTCCTCGGCTACGTGGTCGCCGCGCCCGGTCGGGTGCCCACCGGTGGGGAGCTGCGCGACTTCCTCGCCGAACGCCTCCCGGAGTACATGGTGCCCACCGGGTTCGCCGTCATCGACGCAGTCCCCATGTCCCCCAACGGAAAAGCCGACCGCCGCGCCCTACCCCAACCCGACCTCGCACCCGCCGCACCCGAGTTCGCCGCGCCCCGAACGCCGGTGGAGACCACGCTCGCCCGGATCTGGGCGGACGTCCTGGGTGTCGACCGGGTCGGGCGCACGGACAACTACTTCGCCCTCGGCGGCGACTCCATCCTCAGCATCCAGGTCGTGTCCCGCGTGCGCGACGCCCTCGGCGTCGAGATGTCCCCGCTGACCCTGTTCACCCACAGCACCGTCGCCGACCTCGCCGGGGCGCTGGGCGACCAGCTCGCCGAGCCGATCCCGGCCGTGCCCGACGGCCCCGACCACCCGCTGTCGTTCGCGCAGCAGCGGCTGTGGTTCCTGCACCAGTACGAGCCGGACAGCACCGAGTACACCGTGCCGCTGGCGGTGCGGCTGCGCGGACCGCTCGACCTCGACGCGCTCTCGGCCGCCA
>NZ_JBJMIE010000219.1:0-17532 GCF_045807065.1 Actinophytocola sp.
CCACCACAGTGCGAGGCCGAGGTTTTTCAGGGTCTCGGCCTCGGCCGGCTGGTCGTCGGCGTGGCGGGCGGCGGTCAGGGCGAGCTCGTGGGTGCGAATCCAGTCCTCGTTGTTGCCTCGCATCAGGAAGAAGTGCCACAACGCCCTGGCGAGCTGCCACGCGTGTTCGAAGAGGCCGGAGGTGACAGCCTGGTCGATGACGGAGATGAGGTTGACCCGCTCGCTGTCGAGCCAGTCCATCGCTTCAGCCCGGTCGGCCAGCACGGGGGCGTGGGCCGACGGGCTGGCCATCGAGAGCCCACTGGCTCGCCGGCTCGGTTCCAGGAGTTCGGCGGCCCCCTCCGCGGTGCACAGGTAATGGTCCAGTGTTCGGGTGAGCGCGGTGGTCACGCCATCCGTCGTCTCCTCGTCGAGCGCTGTCTGACGAGCGTGTTCACGGACCAGATCGTGGAGTCGGTATCGGCCGACGGCCGGCTGCTGCAGCAGGTGCGCGTCGACGAGATCTTCGAGAAGTCGCTCGGCCCGCGCGACCGGTAGCTGGGCGGTATCGGCGACGACCGGTGCGTCCATGTCCGCTCCGGGCAGCAGTCCGATCAGCCGGAAGACCTTCTGCTGCTCGGAGGTCAGTTTGTGGTAGGACAACGCGAACGCGGCCGCAACGCTGTGGCTGCCGGCACGCAGCTCACCGAGACGGTGGTGTTCACGACGCAGCCGTTCGTTGAGGTGCTCGGCGGTCCAGGCCTCACGCCTACGCAACCGGGCCGTGGCGATCCGGACGGCCAGCGGAAGCCGCCCGCACAGTCGCGATGTCTCCTCCGCGGCGGACCGATCGATGTGTACGCCCTCCCGGCCGAGGATCCGGCCGCACAGTTCGACAACGTCGCCGGTGGACAGCACATCCAGCGTCAGAATGTCGGCGTCCTCCACGTCCACCAAGCGGTGCCGGCTGGTGATGAGTGTCCGGCAGCCAGGATGCCCGGGGACCAGCGGCTGGGTCTGCCGTTCGTCGATCGCGTTGTCCAACACCACCAACACTTTCCGGCCGGCCACCGTGGACCGCCACAGCGAGGCGCGCTGCTCGACCGAGCAAGGCACCTGGTCGGCCGGCACGCCGACCGCCTGCAGCAGCAGGCCCAGTCCGGCCAGCGGCGTCACCGGATCAACGCCCGCGGTGTGGCCGTGCAGGTCGACGAACAGCTGGCCGTCCGGATACCGGTCGGCCAGCCGGTGCGCGGCGTGCACGGCCAGGGTCGTCTTGCCGACGCCGGCCATGCCGTTGATCACCGTGACCTCCGCCGGCGTGACCAGCAGACGACGTAGTTCGGCCGCGCGTCCGGTGAAGTCGTGGACCCCACGCGGCAGGTCGCAACGCGATCGCCAGGCGGCGGCCGGCGGCGCGGACACACGGACGGGCCGCTGTTGCGTGACGTCGACCAAGTTCCACAGGTGCAACAGGGTCGTCTCCTCGTGGGATCCGACTCCGCACGCCTTGGCGAAATAGCGAAGTACGCGCCCGTCGGTGGGCACGATCTTGCCTGTGCAGTAGCGGTGCAATGTGGACGAACTCAGGCCGGCACGGCGGGCCAATGCCTGATAACTGCGGCCGGACCGGACCTTGAGCTCTTCCATGAACTCGGCCAACCGGGCTACCGCTGATCCATCCCCATATCCAGCCTGTCCGTACACATGTTCCCCCTGCATGTGCATCCCCCCGGGCCGACTATCCCACGCCATCCGAACGAAGGCAACAGACCGGCAGGCCGGGCCCTTGTCCCGTCCCAGCTCGTCCCAGCGCGTCCCAGAAACGGTGCGGAGATGGCGCATCGGTCCAGGATCGAATGGACGGCGACTCCCGGCGGTCATGCCGACTCCTCGAAGGGATCCGGACATGGGTGAATTCTCGATCAAGGCCGCTGTGACGACCCGCGTCACACATGTCGACTCCGTCCAGAGAAACAAGTGATGACGGTGATCGTGGCCGGCGTCGAAGTATCCGCGAACACCGCGGATTGGACCGCACTCGCGACCATTGAGATCGCTGCCAGAATCATGCTGGCGGCACTGTTTCTCACGGCCGGCGTGAACAAGCTGAGAAGGCCGCTCGGCGCCGCGACGGCGGCCCTTCAGTTCAGGGTGGTCGGCCAGGCGACTCCCGGCGTCGGCTACACGTTGGGCACCGCGGAGGTCGTGATTGGGTTGCTGCTCGTCGGCCCGACTCCGGTGGCCGCGATCGGTTGCCTTGCCGCGGCCGCCCTCTCGCTCGGTTTCGTGGTCGTCTCGGTGCTGGCACTTCGCCGCGGCGAACGTTTCCCTTGCGGCTGCCTTTCCATTTCCGTGCGGGAGCACGTGTCCTGGCTGACGGTGGTCAGGGCCGGCGCCATGACGGTGAGTGCGGTGTTCGCCGGGTCGGTCGCCGTGTCGGCCGGCGGCGCGGCGGGCGACGCCTCACTCGACGCGGCGGCCGGCCTGGCCATCATCGCTCTCGGGCTGCCCGTGGCTGTCGTCATGACCTGGCGGATCCACCGTCACAACGTCCGGCACGGAGGCGCGTAGATGACGAACGTACTGCTGCTGTGCGCACTGGTATGGCTGTTCGTGCTCACGTTGCTGTTCACCACGGTCTCCCGCAACCTGATGCGGTTGGAGGACGGTCCGCGGCACCGGCCGGCCGAGCCCGATGACGAGGGTCAGCTGCCACCGGTGGTGGCGGATGTGCTGCGACAGGCGGGTTTCCCCGAAACCGACGACTTCACGGCCGCGATCTTCTCGCCCACCTGCCGGGTGTGCCTCGTTCAGGCGCGCAAGATCGGGACCAGCCGGTTCGACCGGGAACACACGGTGTTCCTGCTCACCGGGTCGCGGCATCGCGGTGTCGAACCGCTGCGCGCCGCGCTCGCGGCCACCGGCGCGCCGGTGCTGTCCGAACCGTTCGTCGACGACGTGATGGACGCGCTGGATGTGGACGACACCCCCTTCGCGTTCCGGGTCGTCGGCGGCCGTGTCATCGCCCGGTCCTACCTGCGCAGTGCGAAGAACTTCCGGACCCTGGTCGGGTTGACCAGAAACCCCGAACCCCGACTGAAGGAGAGGAGGTGAGGCACGTGCGTGCATACGAGCGACCAACACTGATCCGTTCCGGTGACTTCCGTTTCCGGACCAACGGCAGTGAATGCGCCCGCTGGGAGTGGATCGGCTACTTCTCCTGCTGAGCCGCGGCGACAGTTTCCGTTCGGGCGGGTGGCCGGACCTGGCCACCCGCCCGCGTCGGTGGTCTGGCAGGCGCCAGCCCCTGATCTGGGAGGGCGGCGGTCGCGTCATCGGCCGCCGCCCGGGTCGACGTCCCGTCCCTGTAACCACTGTCCGGCAAGGAGTACTCCCGTGGTTCCGCTCACCGCCCCCTGGTTCGTCGCGCTACCCGACACCGACGCCGCCGCGGTCGTGGCCACCGCGCTGCGCGCCACCCGGCCCGGGACCAGCGAGGTGGCACACAGTTCGGGGCGACCGTGGTTGCTCGGTCGCTGGACCACGACGCGGCTGGCCACCGCCCGTTCCGCGGACGGCGTGATCGCGGTGATCGGTGATCACGCCATGACCGACGAGCAG
The DNA here is from genome assembly GCF_045807065.1 of Actinophytocola sp. Lineage (GTDB taxonomy): Bacteria > Actinomycetota > Actinomycetes > Mycobacteriales > Pseudonocardiaceae > Actinophytocola. The sequence continues at coordinate 3,604 of NZ_JBJMIE010000219.1, forward strand.
TTGGGCCGACACACCCGCCACGTGCGTTCTGTTGACGACCTGCACCGGATTCACGCCGCGGTCAGCGGGAGCGTGCACCTGCTCGCGTCGGTGGCCGGCACCGTTCGGTTGCAGGGCACGGCTTCAGGGCTGCGCCGGGTATTTCGGTGCGTGATCGGCGGGGTGCCGGTGGCCGGGGACAACGCGCTCGTACTGGCCTCGCTCGCCGGATCGTCGATTCTCCCGGAGCGGGTCGCCGCCCGCCTACTGCTGCCGAGCCTGCCATGGCCGCTGGGCTGGAACTCGGTGTGGGACCGGATCGTGGCCGTGCCACCGAGCCACCACGTCACGCTCTCGGCGACCGGCGCGGTGACGGAGGGACGCTGGTGGCGCCCGCCGTCGCCGGACCTGTCCCGCGACGAGGCCGCTCAGGCCCTGCGCTCGGCACTCACCGAGGCGGTACGCGTGCGCATCACACCGGACCGCACCGTCGTGTCGCATCTCAGCGGACTCGACTCGAGCTCCGTGTGTTCTCTGGCCGTGCGTTCCGGGGCCGAGGTGGTGGCCATGACCGCCGCCCAGCCGGACACCATGGACCACGACGTGCTCTGGGCCGGACGCACGGTCGAGGGACTGCGGCAGGCCGGGCACGAACTCGCGCACGAGATCATCTCCGCCGACGAGTGCCCGCTGGTCTACGCCGGCATGCTCGATGCACAGGACACCTTCGACGAGCCGTTCCTGCTGCTGCACAACCGAAGCCGCTTCCGGCACATCCTCGGCCGAGGCGAACGGCACCGACCGCGGGTGCACCTGATGGGGCTCGGCGGCGACGAGATGTGCACCGCGACCCCGCAATGGCTGCCCACCCTGCTGGCCCGATCGCCACTGCTGGGCCTGCGCCGGCTGCACCGGACGGCCAAACGCCGCTGCTGGTCCTATCGCGGCACCGCCACGAGCCTGCTCACCGGCCGCACCTACCCGGCGTGGCTGCGCTCCGCGCAACGCACCATCGACGGCCCTGGCGACGACGGCGACGACCGCGGTCCTCGCCTCGGCTGGGACATTTCTCCCGTCATGCCGGCGTGGGCCACCCCCGCCGCCCGCGCCGCGGTCCGCGACCAGCTGCGCGAAGCCGCCGCGTCGGCGGAGCCGCTCGGTCCCGGCCGCGGCACGCACTACAACATGCTGCTGGTGCACACGGGAGCACAGGCCATGCGCGGGTTCCGGCACCTGGCGGCGCAGGACGGCATCACCGTGTCGGCTCCGTTCTTCGACGACCACGTGCTGGCGGCTGCCCTGTCGTGCGGCGTCGCCGAGCGGTATGACCCGGAGCGGTACAAGCCGGTGCTGGTGGACGCGATGCGTGGCATCGTGCCCGCGCCGACGCTGGCCCGCACGAACAAGTCCGACACCGCCGCGAGTGCCGTGCTGGGCAGCCGGGCGCACCGCGACCAGATTCTCGGCCTCTGCGAGGACAGCGCGCTGGCCGATCTCGGCCTGATCGACCAGCGGGCCTTTCGCGAGGCCTGTCTCGGCCCGACCGACATACAGACCGCGAGCCGCCGGATCGAGCCGACGCTTTCTTGCGAGATGTGGCTGCGCAACAGGATGGAGGATGCCGATGTACACCTTGGCGCGTGACGTCAGCGCGGTGCCGACGGACTACGGGACCGTGCTGCTGGACGAGCGGCGCGGGGAGTACTTCACGCTCAACCCCACCGGTGAGCTGGTGCTCCGGTCGGCGCTGAGCTCCGGCGACGTCGCGGAGGCGGTGACCGCGCTGGTCGCCGAGTACTCGGTCGACCGCGCCACCGCTGAGCAGGACGCGCGGACCATCGTCGACCAGTTGGTCGACGCCGGACTTCTGGTGTCCACCCGGGACGGTTCACGGTGAGCGTCGGAACCACCACCGCCACGTCGCGGCACAACCGCCTCGTCGTGCACGGCATTGTGCTGGTGGCCAGGATATTGGCCAGGTGCTCGCCGCGCGTGCTCACCCGCGTGCTCGGCCGGGTGCGGCTGGGTGCGCGGCCCGCCGGATACCACCAAGCCGCCGAGGCGCGGGCGATGGTCACCGTGGTGAGCGCGCGGTGCCGGAGCCCTCGCGGATGCCTGCCGAGGTCGATCGCCACCGCCCTCCTGTGTCGCACGACCGGGAGCTGGCCCACGTGGTGCGTCGGTGTGCGGGTGACACCGCCGTTCGGGGCGCACGCCTGGGTCAACGCCGAGGGCCGAGACGTGGAGGAGCCCTACCCGGACGGCTACCACCGCGTACTCCTCCGGGTGCCGCCGACGTCCACAACCACGGGAGCTCATGGTGACTGACCCACATCCCAACGCCGAACCGACGGTGCCCGCGCCACGCTCGTGCCCCTACCAACCGCCGGCCGTGTACGAGAAGCTCCGCGCCGAGGCGCCGCTGGCGCGGGTGCGGCTCATGTGCGGCGATCCGGCCTGGCTCGTGACCCGATACGCCGAGGCGCGGGCCCTACTCGCCGACCCACGGCTCTCCTCGGACCACACGAGTCCGCACTACCCGGAGATCGGCCGCCTCCCCGGCATGCCACGCCAGACCCCTGAGCAGATCCGGGAATGGGTGACCTTCTCGGAGATGGACGACCCACAGCACTCGATCCACCGGCGCACGGTGATTCCCGCGTTCAGCGTGCGTCGGGTGCGGGCCATGCGTCCCGGCCTCCAACAGGACGCGGACACGCTGGTCGACCGCATGCTGGCCGGACCAGGTCCGGTCGATCTGGTGCCGGCGTTGGCCGCCCCGTTCCCGCCGATGATGTACAGCAGACTGTTCGACGTCCCCGCGGCCGACCGCGCCGAGTTCGAGGAGCACGCCCGGCGCGGGGTGGCCGACCACGCCGGCTCCGGCGAGGCGATGATGTGGGTCCAGCACTACCTGGACCGGTTGCTCCAGGCCAGGCGCGAGCATCCCGGCGAGGACCTGCCCAGCATCGCGGTGGTCAACCTGCCCCGGGCCGTCGGCATGACCCACCGACAGTTGGTCGAGACGGTCACCATGCTGGTGGTGGCCGGCAACGAGTCCATGCTCAACATGATCGCCCTTGGCGCGCTGACCCTGCTGGAGAACCCGGCCCAACTGGCGGCGCTGCGCGCGGATCCGGCCATCGTCCCGACGGCGGTGGAGGAACTGCTGCGCTACCTGTCCATCGCGGACACCGCCAAGCGCTGGGCCACCACCGACATCCAGGTCGGGGACCAGCTGATCCGAGCCGGGGACGCGGTGCTGGTGTCCACACTGTCCGCCAACCGGGACGAGTCGGTCTTCCCCGACGCGGACCGGCTCGACGTGCGCCGAACCGGCCAGCACCACCTGGCCTTCGGCTACGGGGTGCACCAATGTCTGGGGCACAGCCTCACCAGGCTCGCGTTGGAGGTCGTGTTCGAAACACTGGTCCGGCGAGTGCCCGACCTCCGCCTTGCCACGCCCGCCGCGGAGTTGGTGGCCGACGGCGGGGTCGGCATGCGGCGGATCGCGACACTTCCGGTCGCCTGTTCATGACTCCGGCGGCATTCCCGATGGCCCGGGTCTGTCCCTACCGGCTGCCGCCCGGCTACACCGGGCTGCGTGCGGCCGGACCGGTGACCAGGGTGTCACTCGGCGGCGGTGAGTGGGTGTGGGTGGTCACCGATCACGACGAGGTCCGCGCTCTGCTCACTGATCCGCGGATGTCCTCCGACTCGACCAATCCCGCTCACCCGGAGCTGGGGTTGCCCCCGGGAGCTCCACGCCCGACACCGGCACAGCGGCTGGCAGTCCAGACCTTCGTCGAGATGGACGATCCGGGGCACCGCGCGCAACGGCGGATGGTGATCCCGTACTTCACGGTGCGCCGGGCCCGTCGGCTGCGCGACCACATCCAGCGGACGACGGACCGCCTACTGGATCGGATGCTGGCCGGCACCGATCCGGCTGACCTGGTCACCGCCTTGGCCGTCCCGCTCCCCGCGTTCACCCTGTGCCGAATCTTCGGTGTGCCTCAACGCGATCACCGCTTCTTCGTGACACACGCCGCCGTACCGGTGCGGTCCAAGAAGGACGCTGGTCCAGCGTTCTCCGCACTGGCCGACTACATCGACGGTCTGTTGGAGGACCCCGCCACCGCGCGCGGGGACCATCTGCTCGGCGAACTGGCCCGACGGGTCGAGGCGGCGGAACTGGCCAGGACACGGGCGGTGGACATGGTCATGATGCTGCTCGTCGCCGGGCACGAGACCACCGCGAACACCATCGCGCTCGGGACGCTGACCCTGCTGGCGCACCCCGGCAGCTGGTCCGCGGCCCCCCTGCCGGCCGTTGTCGAGGAGGTCCTGAGGCATTCCTCGGTGGCGGACACCGTGCCCAGGGTGGCCGTCGACGACGTCGAGATCGGCGGTCAGCGGATCCGGGCCGGCGACGGCGTCATCCTGCTGCTGGCCGCGGCCAACCGCGACGAGGCCGTCTTCCCGGCCGCCGACGACTTCGACCCACGCCGACCCCATCCGCGTCACCTGAGCTTCGGGTACGGCCCGCACCAATGCCTCGGGCAGAACCTGGCGCGCGTGGAGGTGGAGGTCGTGCTCTCCACCCTGCGGCGCCGAGTTCCCGCGCTGCGCCTGGCCCGGCCGGCGCACCAGATCCCGGTGAAACCGGCACTGGGCCTGCAGGGCGTGACCGAACTGCCGGTCGCCTGGCGGTGACCACGGTGGACAAACGAGCGAAGGGGACATCCGTGCCGACCGACTCCGAACCGGCTCCCTGGCGGGCGTTGCTGTCACGGGTACGGCCCCACCGGTGGGCCATCGTTCTTGGCGGTGCGCTCGGGCTGCTGGGCGGCACCGCCGGGCTGGCACAACCTCTTGTCGCCAAACAGGTTGTGGATGTCCTGGGCGGCGACGGACCGGCCGCGGAGCCGATCGTGCTGCTCACCGTGCTGATCGTGGTCGGCGCCGCCGTCACCGCGGCCGGTCGGTACGTGCTGGAGCGCACCGCGGAGAACGTCGTGCTGGCCGAGCGCCATCGGCTCATCGGCCGGCTGCTGCGGCTGAAGGTGAGCGCGCTCGAGCGCCAGGAGCCCGGCGACCTGATCTCCCGTGCCACCTCGGACATCACCCTGCTGCGCGCGGCGTGCACCCAAGGCGTGGTCAACGGCATCACCAGCGCGGTCATGGTGTTGGCCACGGTGACGATGATGGCCGTCACCGACGTGGTCCTGCTGGCGACGACCCTCACCGTGCTGATCGTGACCGGCAGCGTGACCAATGTGATCATGCCCCGCATATCCAGGGCCAACCAGCGGGCGCAGATCGCGATCGGTGAGATGGGCACGGTGCTCGAACGCGCCCTCGGCGCGTTCCGCACGGTCAAGGCCAGCGGCGCCGAGCAGCGCGAGACCAGCGCGGCCGGCGCGTCGGCCGCGAACGCCTGGCGGCACGGGATCAGCGCGGCGCGCTGGCAGGTGGCAGCCGCAGTGTCGGGCTCGCTCTCGGTGCAGGTCGCGTTCCTGGTCGTGCTCGGCCTTGGCGGTGCGCGGGTGGCGTCCGGATCGTTGGGCCTGTCCTCGCTGATCGCTTTCCTGCTGTACGTCCTCTACCTGGCCGCACCGGTGTCGCAGGTCATCGCGGCGACCGGCGCGTGGCAGGGCGGCCTGGCCGCGATCCGGCGGCTGCGCGAGGTGGAACAGCTGCCGGCCGAGTTCGTTGACCACTCCGGCGCGCACACGGAGAAGGCCACCGCGCCGGCCTCGATGACGTTGTCCGGCGTGTCGTTCGCATACCGCGAGGACCACCCTCCTGTGCTCGATCGTGTCGACCTCGCCGTGCCGGCCGGCGGTGTCACGGCCGTCGTCGGAACGTCCGGCGCCGGCAAGACCACGTTGTTCGCATTGCTGGAGCGCTTCTACGACGTAGAGCGTGGTGTGGTCGCGGTGGACGGCCGTGACGTCCGGCAGTGGCCGCTGCACGAACTGCGCGCCACCATCGGCTACGTCGAGCAGGATGCGCCGGTCCTGGCCGGAACCCTGAGGGACAACCTGCGGTACGCCACGCCCGAGGCGACCGACGAGGACATCGCCACCGCCCTGGCGCAGGCCGGCCTGACCGGACTTCTCGACCAGCTTCCACAGGGACTGGACACGCCGATCGGGCACCGGGGCAACACCTTGTCCGGCGGGCAGCGTCAGCGTGTCGCGGTGGCCCGCGCGCTGTTGCGCCGACCCCGCCTGCTGCTGCTCGACGAGATCACCTCCCAGCTGGACGCGGTCAACGAGCAGACGCTGCGCCAGGTGGTGGCGGAGGTGGCCAAGCACACCACGGTGGTCGTGATCGCCCACCGCCTGTCCACCGTGGTCAACGCGGACCGGATCGTCGTGCTCGAGCAGGGGCGCATTCGCGCCGTGGGCACCCATGAGACGCTGTTGGCGACCGACGACCTGTATCGGAACCTGGCCGCGGGCCAACTGCTGAGCCCGCCCGCGGGAGCGCTGCCGTGATCTATGTCGCCAACATCAGCGGCGACACCGTGACCGTGCTGGACAGCTCGAACCACACAGAGCTGGCGAGGATCACCGTCGGCCAGAACCCGTACTCGCTCGCCGCGACTCCGGACGGAAGCCGCGTGTACGTGACGAACTTCGGCGCGGACTCGATGTCGGTCATCGACACGGCCACCGCCGAGGTCGTCGGCACCATCGACGTCGGAGGGAGTCCCGGCGGTGTGGTCCTCGCGCCGGGGTGCCGACACGCCTACGTCACCAACTACACCGGCGCGAACATGTCCGTCGTCGACCTCCGATGCAACGCTGTGATCGCCACGATCCCCACCGGTAAGGGTCCGGCCATGCCCGCGGTGTCCCCGTGCGGCCGGCACGTGTACGTCACCGCGTTCGAGAGCAATGAGGTGACGGTGATCGACGTCCGGCACAACACCGTCACCGCGATCATTCCGGTCGGCGAGCACCCCAACGGCGTCGCGGTCAGCCCGAACGGCGAGTCGGCTTACGTGACGAACTCGGCCGAGGACGACAGCACGGTGTCGGTGATCGACATGTCCACATTGGCGGTGACCAAGACGATCGCGGTAGAGCAGGGACCGTTCGGCATCGCGATGTCTCCTGCTGGCGACCATGTCTACGTGACTCACTTCTACCGTGACTCGGTGCTGGCCATCGACACCAACACCGGCGAACCCGTGGGCCGGGTGTCGGTTGGGAACCGCCCCGAGAGCATTCACATGACTCCGGATGGCAGTCGGCTCGCCGTGAGCAATCGCGGCAGCAGGAACCTGTCGATCATCGACACCGCCACCTTGACGGTCCAAGCCACCGTGCCGGTCCCCGAACCCGGCGGCGTCGCGATGACGGATGTCATCAGCCACCGTGGAGATGTGCGCGCGCGTTCGAACATTTCCTCGACGTGATGGTCCGATGAGCTTCGCCGAGTCGGCCTGGAGCGCGGTTCCAACGTTGCCGGTGGTCCGTTTCTCCAGGCCGCTCGCCAAACCCGCCGTGCGCTGAGCTGCTCGGACCCGAAACTGTCCAGTGAGGACATCGCCCTGGGCTACAAACAACTCCTCGAAGTCGAACGCGGCTGGCGGGACATGAAACAGATCATCGACCTGCGGCCGGTTGACCGCCGCCGGGAGGAACCCATCCGGGCTCACGTCCTGCTGTGCTGGCTGGCGCTGCTGCTCATCCGGATCGCCGATACCACCACCGGACAGACTTGGCCATCGATCCGCGACGAACTGCAACGCCTACACCTGGGCACGTTCACCGGCTCCGCCGGCACCTTCCGGCAACGCACCGAGATCACCCCCATCCAACGCAAGATCCTCGCCGCCCTCACCCTCGACGAAACCTCGCCGCGTCCACGAAGCAACTCCCGCGACACATTGACCAGCACCAACACCACCGACTAGTGACACGCCCTGTCGCCGAGCAACCCTCAGCAGATACATGCCTCGGAAGCCTGAACCTGACTGCCTTCGCCAGCCGACTCGGGCTACACAAAAGAAGTTGATTACGCAATCAGGGACTGTGCCGAAAACTTGACAGACTCTCGACGGGGCATCGCAGGTGCGATTTCCGAGCCGGTGGGTCGGTGTTGCCGATAGCGTCGCTGGTATGGCGCATACCCACGACAACATCGACTGGTCGGCTCGGCTCGCCGCGTTGCGGCGGGCTGATGACCTCGACGCCGAGAGCAACCGTGAGGTTGCGGAGCGGCTTGTTGGCGTTCTTCGTGCTGGTGCCGCAGCCGTTGTTGTTGACGTTGGTTCCGGTGGTGGTGGCATGAGTGCCGCGTTCGCTCGTGCGCTTGCCGCTCGTGGTGGTGGGCGGGTTGTGCTCAGCGACGCGGTTGCCGAGTTGCTTGACGCTGCCACGGCGCATGTTCGTGACGTGGCCGTCGGCACGCCGGTGGTCGTCGACTCCGTTCGGGCGGACGCGTCCAGTGACCGGCTGGCCGATCTGCTGCCCGCGGCGGATCTCGTGTGGGCCTCACGCGTGGTGCATCACCTCCCTGACCAGCAACGGGCGATCGACGAGTTGGCGCGGGTGCTCGCGCCGGGCGGCTGGTTGGCGCTGCGCGAGGGCGGGCTCGCGACCAGGTGCCTGCCGTGGGACCTGGGCATCGGCGAGCCGGGACTCGGCGACCGGTTGACCGCGGCACGCGACCGCTGGTTCGTCGGGATGCGTGCGGGCATGCCCGGTGTCAAGTCCCTGCCCGTCGGCTGGAACAAGGCGCTCGAGGCCGCCGGGCTGACCGACGTCTTCTCGTTCAGCTACGTGATCGACCACCCCGCTCCGGCATCCGAGGAGGTCCGGCAGTCCGTCGTGGACTGGGTCGCCTGGCTGGCCAAGGCCGGTGAGGACCAGCTCTCCGACAGCGACCGGAAGACGGTGGCCCGCCTGCTCGACCCGGCGGACGAGGCGTACGTCGGTGCCCGGGACGACGTGTTCGTCCTCGGCGCGTCGACTGTTCACCTGGGACAGCGGCCTGCCTGACGTAGGCTTGCGCGCCATGGTCGACGAGCCTGGCCCGGCGTCTGTGAACTGCGCGCGTTGTGGCCGGTCCCGTGCGGACGCACCGACCGCGGAGGCACTCGCATGGGTGATGACCCATGACGAGCGCGGCCGCAGCTGGCTGTGCCTCGGGTGCGCACGCACCCATGTACGTGACATCGAGGGAAAGCTTCCCGACGAGTACTGGTGATGGCTGGTGCCATCAGCGACGTGAATCATGTTCGGCTCCGATCGTGGATATGCGTGAATGCCGGGTGTGGGCGGTCCGGCTGATATTTGGGGGTCGTGGTCAGCCGTGGTCGGAATGTGTTGTCAGCTCGCCCGGCGTTGGGTTCTCGCCGCTGCTTTCGCGTAGGCCGCGAGCAGTTCTCGCACGGGGTCGGTCGGGTCGGCGTACAGGCGTTGCGGGTCGGTGCGCACGAGCGTGACGCCCGCCGCCGCCCAGGTACGTGGGTCGTGGTGGCGCGCCTGTGTGCCCACGTTCCATGCCACCGACACCTCCGGCCACCACGCGTCGGGGACGCCCAGCAGCATCCCCGTGGTGTCGTAGACGGGGGTGTGCCAGAGGGGCGGAGGTAGGGCCGATGTGCGCAGGGCGCGTTTCGCCAGCGCGTCCGTCACCTGGAGCACGTCGTTCGTGGACAGGTCCGCGGACAGCAGCTCACGGACCGCCGCCGAGCCGCGTTGGTTGCCCGCGTTCAGCTCGGCCCGCAGCGCGGCCGTCGTGCACGAAGCCGCCGCCGCGGTCAGCAGGGCACGCAGCTGACCGTGGTCGGCCGCGCGCCTGGCCGCGTCCAAGGTGGCTCGGGCCAGCGGCGCGTACGGCAGGTCGGCGAGGACCACCGGTTTCGGTGGTCTGCTCGTTCGCTCCACCGTCAGGTACGAGCTGCTCGCCAGCCGCCGACGTGCGGGCACCAGGATCAGCACGTCCGGCGACGGCGGCACGTCCACTCCGTGCGCCCGTACCGCGTCGATGCCCGACACCACCGAGTCCGGACCCGCGTAGGCGATCGCGGCCCGTAGGCGCTGCCGACGCGTCGGGTGGGTCGCGCTCGTCAGCACGACGCCACGCAGGAGGCGCTGCCACGGACCAGACGGCCGGCAGCGCATGGCGATCGCCTGGCTGGTCATGCCGTGTGCCCGCAGCTCGGCGACGGTGACCACCTGGTCGGTGAGGGAGAGGTCTTGGCGCATGTCTGGGTCGTCGGCGTGCGGGGGCGGGGGCTGAAGGGGTGGGGCGAAGGTGGGGATGGGGAGTGCGAGCGAATGGGACTTTCGTGCGGTCCGGGGCCTACGTCAGTCCGCGAAGCCCGGCTGCCAACGCACGATCAGCTCGCGCACCGGCAGCTCCGCGTCCAGCTGGCAAAGGATGCCGGTCGACCCGCCGAGCACCCGGTGCAGCAGCAGGTACTGCGGCGGCAGGTTCAGCGACCGCCCGGTGCGGAAGTCCTGGCCGCGCATGTTGCTGACCCGCATGGCCTGCTTCTGCATCCACTGCCGGGTGAAGTGGAACGTCTCCGACTTCAGCGGCTCCACGAACGGCGCCAGGTACGCGTACACGTGCTCGGCCTCCGGCTGCTGCCGCGCGTCCGCCCGGATGAAGTGCTCCTCCCGCAGCAGCTCCAGCAGCTCGCACGACCGGCCTTCCAGCGCGAGTCGCATCATCCGCCCGTGCGTGGGCGGCAGGCCGTTCGGCAGCTGCGCCACGGCGCCGAAGTCGATCACGCACAGCTTGCCGTCCGCGGTGAGCATGAAGTTCCCGGGATGCGGGTCGGAGTGCAGCAGCCCGACCCGTGCCGGGGACGAGTAGTGGAACTCGGCGAGCCGGAAGCCGGCCAGGTCACGCTCCGCGCGGTCGCCTTCGCGGATCACCGCCGCCAGCGGCTTGCCCTCCATCCATTCGCTGACCAGCACTTTTGGTGCGCTGGCCACGACCTTCGGGATCACGACGTGCTCGTCGCCGTGGAAAGCCTTCGCGAACGCGCGCTGGTGCTGGGCCTCCGACCGGTAGTCGAGCTCCTCGCTCATCCGGTCGGTCAGCTCCTGGAGCAGCGGCTTGACCTCGGTGCCCGGCACGACCGCCTGGAAGAGCCTGCTGAAGCGTTGCAACTGGCGCAGATCGGACATCAACGCCTGGTCGGCGCCGGGGTACTGGACCTTCACGGCCACCGGGCGGCCGTCGTGCCAGACCGCCCGGTGCACCTGGCCGATGCTCGCGGCGGCCGCGGGCTCGTCGTCGAAGGACGCGAACCGCTCCTCCCACCCACGGCCGAGTTGCTCGGCGAGCACCCGGCGCGCGGTCTGGCTGCTCATCGGGGGCGCGGCCGACTGGAGCTTGGTCAAGGCCTCCCGGTAGGGCTCGGCCATGTCGTTCGGGATCGCCGCCTCGAACACGGACAGTGCCTGACCGAACTTCATGGCACCGCCCTTGAGGGTGCCGAGCACGGCGAACAGCTGCTCGGCTGTCTTGGCGGACAGCTCGGCGCTCACCTGCTCGGCGTTCTGCCCGGCCAGGCGTTTCCCCCAGCCGCCGACCGCCCGGCCGGCCGCTCCCAGGGGGATGCTGGCGAGCCGCGCGGTGCGTGCGGCCGTCTTACGAGGCATCTCCGTCACCACACAATTGTCTCAACTCCGTGCCGTGATCCGCAGCCTCTTTGGGGTAGTGCGGTTGGTCTCCATCCCTTTTCCTGGCTACCCCGCACTCACAGCTCGCATGTGGTGACCAGCCGCGATGCCGGGTGGTCGCGCTCGGGAGGTCCAGTTCGACACTCACCTCACACGTCGCGGGTGGCTTTGACCCGCCACGCAGCCACGCCACCGCGTCGAGCACCTGCGTGACCGCGAACGCAGCGGTCGCGTGCGTCCCGGCCAGGTCGGTGAGCTGGGTCTGACCAGCGAGTTGGGCGGCGAGCTGCGGCCAGCACCCGTCCCGGTCGCAGCGGTGCAGGTCGGCGCAGCGCAGGCAGCTCGTGAGACCCGGCACGACCAGGGGGCCGACGATGCCGACCGTGTCCCGCACGCGGACCAGCAGGTGCGGCATCGCCGCGCCGGTCAGGATGTCGACCTCCTCCGGTTTCGGCACGAGCGCGTCGGCGAGTACCACCAGGTCGGGGCCCTGCGCGGCGGTGAACGGGACGGTGCGCACGGTCGGGGCGACCCTGCGGAGCGCCCGCCGCGCGGCGACCAGGCGCGGCATGCCGACCTGGTCGGGGAGGTAGCCGCTGCCGATGTCCTCCGGCTGGACCGTGCCCGTCGCGGACACGTGCACCCAGCCGACGCCGGCCCCCGCGAGCAGGCAGCCGATGGTCACTGCCAGCCGCCCGTTCCCGCGAACGGCGACGCCCAGCTCAGTTCGCTCGATCGGGTGGACATTGTCGCGAAGTGCGTGGACTGCCGACGCCCGGGCCTCGCCGGGATGGTGGGCCGGCGTGCTGGCCGCGTCCTCGAGGAACCCCTGGTCGAGCAGCACGTCGAGGAGTTCGGCGAAGCCGTCGCGGTCGGCCGGGGGCACGCTCGTCAGCAGGTCGGTGACCGTGCGGTGACCGGTGAGCCGCTGGGCGGCCGACACCACCGAGTCCGGCAGGTTCTCGACCACCGCGGCGTGCCGTGGATCGAGGCCTATCTGCAGCTCACACGGCCTGCGCCGGAGGATCGGCAGGCCGGCGACCACCCGCGGACGGGCCGGCAGCTGTTTCGTCATGTGGACAGGTTCACCCACGATCGGGCGGCGACGAAATCGTTATCCACAGGGTTGCCCAGGTACCCGGGGCCCTTGTCGGGGAACCCACTCCGATTTGTCGGTGCGGAGTCGTAACGTGACAGCCGTGGCCGAATCCAGAGTCGAGGTGCGACGCAGCAAGCGCCGCACGCGCACCGTGACCGCGTATCGCGATGGCGACACGCTGGTCGTGTTGATCCCTGCCCGGCTGTCCAAGGCCGAGGAGGCGCATTGGGTCGCCGAGATGCAGCGGAAGCTGCTGAAGGGCGAGCCGCGGAAGCTGCCGTCGGCGAAGCCGTCGGACGAGACGCTGTTACGACGATGTGCTGAGCTGTCGGCCAAGCATCTGCGGGGACGGGCTGTGCCCAAGAGCGTGCGATGGGTGCCCCCCATGCGGACGCGGTGGGCGTCCTGCACGCCTGCGGACGGGACGATTCGGGTGAGTGAGCACCTGAAGTCCGTGCCCGGGTGGGTGCTTGATTACGTGCTGGTGCACGAATTGGCGCATTTGCTCGTGCCTGCGCATAATGCGAAGTTCTGGGAGTTGGTTCGCGAGTATCCGCGGACTGATCGGGCTATTGGGTATTTGGAGGGGTTGTCAGCGGCTGCTGGGTTGGGGGTGGTGGCTGAGGACTGATGCTGGTCTCGTGACCGGGTGGTGGGGTGGGTGGGGGAGGGGTGTGGGCTGGGGCTGGGCGGGTGGTTGGGTTGGGTGGGAGCGCTTCAGGGTTGGTGTGGGTTTTGCTTGGCCAGTTTGGGTGATTGGGGAGGTTTGCTTGAGCTGTTCGGGGGCTTCGGGGTGTAGCGAGGGCTTCTGGCGGCTTGGGTTGGGGCTTGGGTTGGCTCGGTGGCTTGATCCCGCGAGCTGAGGCTGCTGGGTTGAGCCTGTGGACGGGGTCATCTGGTGATTGGCTCGACGGCTTTGGGGCTGTTGCCTCGTAGCTGAGGGCTTTGGCTGGGTGACTGCGCTTGTCTTCGGGCTCCTGTGGGCCGAGGCGCTGGTTTCTTGAGCCTGTTGGAGGCGCGCGGCTTGTCTGCGCTGCTCGGCGGCTTGGAACCTTGGTTCCGGTCACCTCCGGGTGGCTCGTGGGTCCGGAGCCGTGGTGGTCGGCCGCGGTGGTGGTCGGGTGGGGTGGTCTTGATGCGCTGAAGGGGCCCTTCGGGGCGTTGGACGTCCCAAGGGCCCCTTCAGGG
>NZ_JBJMIE010000220.1:0-5355 GCF_045807065.1 Actinophytocola sp.
CGGTAGTTCCCTGAACCCGTGCCCGGACGGCAGCCTCTTTCCGATCTTCTCGAGCTCCCCCAGGCTCAACCCGCTCCGAAGGTGGACGCTCTGGAGATATTCCGCGAAGCCAGACCACGTATGCACGGTCAAAAGATCGGAAAGGCCGACGGACGTCAGTGTGATCACCCTTCCGAACAGGTTGCCGGACGTTCCCGGACAGCCTAGGGAGCAACGAGCGACAAAGGCTACCGGCGCACGTCGCTAACCGTACTACCCGTTCGCTTCCCATCCGAGATCGTCCGGAGGAGTCCGGAAACATCGACTGACTTTCCGGTCCTTGCTGCCCTGGGTCCCGATCGAATCACTCGACGAGAACGGGACTCACTATGCGACACCAACTGACGCGGTGGCGGAACTCAGACCGCGCGACACGTACTCTCAACATCCGCCAACTCCGGATACTGCTGGGACGCTGCGACATGAGTGTGCGCGGTTATGACATCGAGCGTGTGGCCGCCCTACTCGGTCCCGATGGGCAGCCCGCTTACGGTGCAAGTCCGCATAACGGACATGGCCGTCCGCTACTCGGTCCTCGAGGCCGACCGCTTATCCAACTCACCGATCTCGCACTGCGCGATACGGAGACCGCCGTCGTAACCGTCTTCCACGAGATCGCGCACCACCGCGCGTACCGCGTGGTAGGTCACGCCGGTACCGAAGCGGAGGCCGAGACGTACGGCCGACGGATGTACAACCAGTTCGCGCGGCACTGGGCCTGACCGCGCCCGATCTGCACGCCGGTGATGTCGATTTCCGCGAGAACTATCCACGGATGGTCTTGTTGGAGAAGACATTGACACCGAGCAGGTGTGCGGGCGCGCACCGGTCCGGTCTGTGGATGCGGATACCGGCCATCATCTCAATAAAGGGCGGGTCTCCTGGGGAAGGTGTGGCGCGGTCGTAGAGCGCGGAGAGGCGGACGCCGAAGATGTGGTCGTCCACGGCGCCGGGAGTCGGGAACCCGGCGCCAAGAACGGATACTGGCGGTTCCCGGCCATCAATCCGACTCGCGGCACGAGTGGATCTTCTCAGCTGAGGGGTGTCCGTGCGAAGGTCGGTAACGCTGCGGCCGAGTCAGTCGAGGTCGCAGTTGGTGAGGGCCATGAGTCCGGCCCGGGTGTGGGGCATGGACTCGTGTTCGGCGTGCCACCGTTGCTGCGCGCGGCGAAGGGCCAGGCAGGTCGGGAGCCTTGGGCGTGCAGGGCGTAGAAGAGGCCGAGGATCGTCGCGATGGCGTAGCCGCTGCCGGGGCCGTCGGCTAGCGGGAACAGGCCGCCGAACACCGTTGTCGCGCCTCGGCAGAGCATCACGGCCGGGATGTCGATCGGTTCGGTCCCGACACGTTTGTCCATGCTCCCAGAGAAGCACGGGCCGACGACGACCGTCTCCGGGAAGCTCAGGGACATCATCCGGGCGGCTGACAGGCCGGTCGTCGCCGTGCACGGACATCGTGAGAAGCGAGTAGACACTCGTGTCGACCAGCGCGTCGATCAGTGCCCTGGCGTCGCCCGCCTCGTCGAGCTGCCGTGGCCCACGGCGGAGGCCGTGGCAGTGCTGCTGGGCCGCGTCGCCGAAAGCGCGCCGGCCGGGCTTGCCCCCGTGCCGAAAGCGCGCGGGTCGAGCGGAGTCGTGGTCCGCGAGACTCGGTTCGACCTTCCAGGGCGAGATCGGGGCTTCGACTCCGGTCGTGGGACCGTTCGACCGACCCCGGATGTACCTGCACGACCGGAGCCCCGCCGGGGCGGGACCCGACCTCACCGCCGTGGCGGAGCCGAGCTCGTCGCGGCATCGACTCCGCGACGGATGTCGAGCTCGTGCTGGGCCAGTTCGTGCCCGGCCCGCGCGAGCAGGACCTGGACCGTGCGCGGTGTGCCGTCACTGCCAATGCCCGTGCACGCCAGGTCCTCGCCGTGACCGACCGCGCCAGCTCGGCGAGCGCCGCACAAGCGCGCCGCAGGTCCCTCGTCACCGTCTCGACCCCGCGCGCACGGTACTTCCCCTCCGTCGCCGCCCGGTCCCAGTCGAACGCCGTCAGCCGCGCTCCGGCCTCCCGCAACACCGTCCGGGTACGCCCGACGTACCAGGGGATCGCCTCACTCACCGTTTCCGCTTCCCCGGCGACGGTGTACGAGCTCCTCGACGTCTTCGGGGAGGTGGCGGACGACCGTCTCGATGAGGAGTTCCAGCGCCTGGCGGGGACGTTGTGGCGGGGGTGCCCTGACCGAGGCGGCCCAACCGGCCGTGCCCGCCCTCGTGGCCCGGATGGGCGAGGTCGACGACCGGCGGAAAGGTTACCTGGCCGTTCTCCTCGGGCTCCTCGCCGAGGCGGAGTGCCGGGCGACCGATGGGCGCCGCGGTCGGCGACGGGCTCGACACCTACCTCGGCCTCCTGGACGGACTCGGCAGGACGATCCGCTCTGCCTGGCGTTGTGCTACCTGCTGGCGTACCTCCCCTCGGGCCAGTACCGCGTGCTCCTCACGGGACCGGGACCGGCTCGGGGCGGACGACTATTCGCGACTCAACCGAGCTCCGGCGGTTCTCGATTCCGCCCGTCCCGTTCTCGGTCGGGTGTTCCCCTCGCCATACGTCTGGGAGCTCGCGGGCGCGGGGCAGGACTTCGACCAGCGCTGGATCAGCACGCTGTCACCCGAGCAGGTCCTCGACGGCTGGTAGGCCGACACCAGGACGGTCCTTGGCAGCCTCGGCGCAAAGGCGTACTGGGCGGTGGCCAACTGGACCGCTCCCGCCGCTGGCCCTACCGCAGAGGTCTGATTGCTCGTGGATCCACAGCGCCGTGTGGAGCCGGCATGAGCTTCCAAGAAGACCCTCCCTGGGGTGTCGGTCTCCACGGAGCTCCTCGACCCTTCGTAAACCCGGCTGAAGCGGAGGCCGCAGTTCATCTGGCCGCAATCCTGGAGCAGTAGCTGAGCAGCAGCGTGCTTTAACGTCGACGACCGCGGCTCACGCCGTTGGGCAATTATCATGGAGGTACCGCTCGGATCGGAACACATCTGCGTCACATCGAGCACGAGACGGGTCGGGACCGACCTTGACAGTCGTGCCGGGCGTGATGGTCCAACTGGGTAGTTCCACCGGTCGACCGGCTTCACGATAGTCCTGGCGGGGCCTCGTCACACCAGGTCACCTCTTCACAGTAGTTTGCCCCACATCACACTTCGCCGATGCCCGCAGGACCCGACGCGTCCGGACTCCATCTGCGCAGTGCCTCCTCGCGGTTGGCGTTTCACCAGGCATGGATGGACTGTGCCACTCCGACATGTTCGCTCCGTGCCTATTCCCGACGGTGTACCGATCACTTGCTGACATCACAATGTGACCACAGATGTAACCAACGGTCATTGTCGTACGACATGAAGCACTAGCCGTTGCACGCTGTTCGAACGCTGTGGGGTGCTTGTGTCTGCCGGGTCAGAGTCAGTCCGGATGGAGTTGATCGGGGAGGATCGGTGGTTCTGCCCGAAGACAGACCTAGTGCTGCTACGCAAGCCAGAGGTATCAGTCTGGCGCATCTTTCAACACAAGTACGGTTCACCGGTAAATCCGCCTTTGCGGATGGGCATCCCCGAGGTCCATTGGAGTCGATTCGACCTCGATAGTCATGCGACTCTTTACGGCGCAGGAATCCTTCGGGGCGCTTTTCTCGAGAGCTTGGCCTATGCGACAGTGGATTTCACCAAGTTCCCGCTACATGAGATCTTTGATGATCTTGCCATAGGCGCTGACCCCATCGCAGCCGAGTGGGCAACACTGTCCCATATGCAGCCGGGAAACATCCCGGCCAACTGGCGCGATGCGCGGCGCTTCGTCGATATGCGGTTCCGCAATCCTGGTTACTACGTCGATATCTCTGCAGCTGAAACCATCGGCAGCCTGCGTCGATCGGCAACCGAATGGGCTCCACCGGCGTATGTCAACAAACCAACCTTGATCGATATCGCCAGCTTGACTGGCAGCGACAGAGCGTTGACGTGCGCCGCTGCATCTTGGCTGTGGAAACAGCAGGCGCGCGACGGCGTCGGTATCTACGGCATTCGATACTTGTCCAAACACGGCGCAGATCTCGACTGCTGGGCCCGCTGGCTACCCGCCGTCCAACACACGAGGGACGTCACCGACGTCAACTCCGTCGCAACACATGGCGACCCACGCATCATCCAGCGGGATCAGCCAGATCTCCAGTGGGCGGCTCGACAACTAGGGCTCATGGTCTGGTAGCTCAGGCAGACCAGGTGTCAGACAGGAAGCCGTCCGCAGCCTTAACAGTCTCGCTGATGAGCCCCTCCCGCAATGCCATTGCCGGCGGCACCTCGTTCAGGAACGGGTTCGCGCCGATGAACCACGCACGCACGACGTGATCGGACTCGGACTTCGCCATCGCCAACCAGATTCGGTACGCGGTCTGCAGCCGTTGCCGAGCGTCCTCTCCCGGCTTCGGTCCGTCCGACTTAGCCCATCGATACGGCAGCTTGCGATCGCTCACCCCGGCCAACGTGGCCACAAGCGTTGCACCGAGGTGACTGTTGAGCTCGAGGACAATCTGGAACATGGGAGTTCGCACAGCGACCCTGTGTGCGTCTACCAACTGGGCAACAGTCATCGCAGTGCGCTCCTAACTCAGGCAACAGCAAGCACTATACCACCCGCTGAACACCTAGGGTACCACCAATTTACCACCACTACGCATCGTTGCTCTGCGTATCAACTCCGTAACGTTGGACGCCGCTACCTTGAGTGCCGAGCGGAGGTCGCGCTGCACGACGTCAGTCCATCTCGAGGGCTCCTCGATCTCGCGCTGGCCCGGCTGAAGGACGCCGGACTGGGTGCGCGAACGCACGACACGCACCGATTCCACCCACACGCTGGCCGCGCTGCGCGATTTGATCCGGCCCCACCGGCACAGGCCGCGCCCGATGGACGATGCGCTGGTTGAGTCGGCCCGCAGCGCGGCGCCGGCATTACTGCCGGTCCGTTTCTGCGGGCCGCTCGCCGAACCCGGCGTGCGCCTCTCGACGCACCGGGCTCTCCACGATCGGTGCCGTCAGGCTGGAGTCAGCCGCGTGAACGGGTTGGGGATCTTGGTGCCTCGGTAGCGGTAGCGGGTGACCGTCACCGATGCCGGGTTGAACACCGCGACCCCGCCTGCCGCGATCGGCAGCCACCGCCCAGCAGGAGTGGTGAACCGGCGACGGAACACCTTCCACGTCCAGCGATGCCGCTTGCGTAACCAGCGGATGATGCGCCACTCAACGAAATGACGCAGCCGGTCAAGGGTGTGCTTGCAGACGGCATAC
>NZ_JBJMIE010000221.1:0-7137 GCF_045807065.1 Actinophytocola sp.
ACGTACGCCACCTGGTGGATCCGGCAGGCGATCACCCGCGCGATGGCCGACCAGGCCCGCACCATCCGCATCCCGGTGCACATGGTCGAGGTCATCAACAAGCTCGGTCGCATCCAGCGTGAGCTGCTCCAGGACCTCGGCCGCGAGCCGACGCCGGAGGAGCTGGCCAAGGAAATGGACATCACCCCGGAGAAGGTGCTGGAGATCCAGCAGTACGCCCGGGAGCCCATCTCGCTGGACCAGACCATCGGCGACGAGGGTGACAGCCAGCTCGGCGACTTCATCGAGGACTCCGAGGCGGTCGTCGCGGTCGACGCGGTGAGCTTCACGCTCCTGCAGGACCAGCTGCAGTCGGTGCTGGCGACGCTGTCCGAGCGCGAGGCGGGCGTGGTGCGGCTGCGCTTCGGCCTCACCGACGGCCAGCCGCGGACACTCGACGAGATCGGCCAGGTCTACGGCGTGACGCGGGAGCGCATCCGCCAGATCGAGTCGAAGACGATGTCCAAGCTGCGGCACCCGTCCCGGTCTCAGGTGCTCCGGGACTACCTGGAGTGAGTTAGGTTTTTTGCACGGTCGGTCCCCTCACCGCCCCCGGGCCGGGGTGGTGGGGGGATCGGCTTGTGCAGGGGGTTGCGTTGGTCAGGGCAGTGGTACCAGCCGCCCCTTCAGGCCGCCCTTCGCCAGCCTGGTTCCACCGCGAACCCGCCGACGGCCCCAGCCGCGCCTGTGACGAGCAGGGTCTGCCCTGGCTCCAGGCCGAGCAGGTCGAGTGCCTGCAGGGCCGTCGAGCCGTTCAGGGGGCAGCGTGGAGGCCGCCAGCAGGTCCGTAGCCGGCGCGGGGGCGACCGCGCCGGTATCCCTCCGCTTGGGTCTTGGTAGGCAGGTCGAGCCGGTCGGAGAGGCCGATCACCGATCCCCCACCGCGGACGGCGCGTCATTCACCTGATCGACGACTCCGTCCGCGTCCCAGCCGAGACCGATCTGCCCTTCGCCCGTCATGAGGTCGGCTCCGGCCAGGACACCGGACCCATATCGCGGGGGTGGAAATGGCAAGATCTGAATACGATCGTTTGAACAACGATCGCAACTGACTAGAGCGGCTCTGGTCCGGGCTCCTCACGTCGTGTCCGAATGGTGAGACCCACGACCACCGCGAAAATACCGAGGGCCTCCGGCACCCGTCGGCACCTGACGCAGGACGAGCAGCCCGATCGTCGTGGCCGTCACCGGGAGTAACGCGAGCAGCAACGCGAAGCGGGACTGCCCCATCCGCCGCAGCACGACCTGGTCCAGCACGTACGGCACCACTGTGGACAGCACGCCGACGCCGATCCCGAGCAGCAGCAGCCGTGGCGAAGACCACACGGGCCCGGTGCGCAGCGCCAGCGGTGACAGCACCACGGTGGCGACGGCGAAGCCGACCGCCAGGCCGTCCACGCCGAGGCCGACTTTTGCGACTTTCTTCCCCAACAGGATGTATCCGGCCCACAACACGGCTGCGCTGAGAGCGAACAGGACTCCGCGCGTGCTGCCCGCCCAGCGGACGTCCGCGATCAGCACGACGCCGCTGACCACCAGCAACAGTGCCCCGATGTCCCTCACTGAGCGTGAGCCGAAAGCCGCGACGAGGACCGGGCCGACGAACTCCAGTGCGACGGCCGTGCCGAGCGGCAACCGGTCGAGCGACTCGTAGAACACGAGGTTCATCGCGGCCGTGACCATCCCGAACAACGCCGCCAGCGCCCACGTCCGCCCATGCCAGGCCGCAGGTCCAGGCCGCCGCCACACCAGCAGGACCACCGCGGCGCCGAGCTGGCGCAGCCACGCCACGGCCGCCGGCGAGAGCACATCGAACAGCCACACGGCCGCCGCGGCACCCAGGTACATCGACAGTCCGCCGACCACGAAGAGTAACGGTGCTGGGAGGTGAGTGGCGCGTATCACTGAACCATCCGAGCCCACGTGACGATCCTGCAATGTGAGAGGCCGAATGCGACAACCGGGTTAATTCATGAGTCAGGTGATCTCACATTCAGCGCGGGAACACTGACGGGGACCGAAACGTCTGGAAGAGTAGAGGTTGCGACACCGCGCCAGCGATGGCCGCAGCCGAACACGGCACCGGGACTCCACCGGTTGCCGGGACGGAGGGAGATTTCTCATGAACACGACGCTCACCCGCCCCGACCTGACCGCCGCTGACCGCTGCGACCGCTGCGGCGCAGGCGCTCAGGTACGGGCCATCCTTCCCTCCGGCGGCGAACTCCTCTTCTGTGGGCACCACGCCCGGAAGCACCAGGAGCGCCTGCGCGAGCTGGAAGCCGACCTGCAGCAAGGGCAGCGTCAGGCTTAGCTGGCAGGGAAAACAACCGAAAAGCGACTTCGAGCGAGGCGGGGCCTGAGCGGACGGGTCCCGCCTCGCCTATACCCGGAAGCTCCTCAGCCGAGGGGTGACCGTCCAGATCAGCACGACGACCACCACGCAGGTGAGCCCGCCGCTCGTCAGGGCGAACGTCCCGGTGGTCGCGCCGGCGACCAGCCCGCCGCGGAGGTTGCCGACCTCGGGTCCGGCCTGGCCGACGATCTGTTCCGCGGCGGCGACGCGGCCCAGCAGCTCGTTCGGCGTCGTCAGCTGCACGATCGTGCTCCGCGACACGACCGACGCGGTGTCGGCCGCGCCGGCCACCACCAGGCACCCGAGCCCGAGCCACGGGTTCGGCGCGAGGGCGAACGCCGTCAGCGCGCCGCCCCAGGCCGTGGCCCCGACCAGCATGACCACGCCCTGCCGGTGTCGGCGGGTGAACAAACCGGACAGCACCGACGCGGCCACCCCGCCCACCGCGATCGCCGACAGGAACAACCCGAGCGTGCGGGGGTCGTTGCCGAAGCGTTCCGCGTTGACCAGCGGGAACAGGCTGATCGGCATGGCGAGCACGGTCGCGGCGAGGTCCGTGACGAACGCGGCCCGCACCACCGGCGCCCGCACCAGGAACGCCAGCCCGTCGAACACGCCGCGAAGCCCGGGCCGGGACGCCGTCCCCTCCGGTTGCATGGCGGGCAGCCCGAACGCGCCGTACAGGGCGGCGCAGAACGTGACCGCGTCCACGGCGTAGCAGACGCCCACCCCCCACGTCCCCACCACGAGCCCGCCCAGCGCCGGACCGACGAGCATGGCGGACTGGAACCCGATGCGGGCCAGCGCGAGCCCCGCGGCCAGTTGCTCCGGTGGCAGCAGCAGCGGCAGGAACGTCCGTGCGGCCGGCGCCGACACGGCCCCGAAACAGCCCTGCAGGGCGACGATCGCCAGCAGCCCCACGACCGGCAGGTCCAGGAAGAACGCCTGGTAGGCGAGCAGCAGCGAGCAGACCGCCTGCCCGACCTTGGCGACGAGGTAGATACGGCGCCGGTCGCGCCGGTCGACCAGCGACCCCGCGAACAGTCCGAACACCATGAGCGGCAGCGCCTGCGCCATGCCGACCGCGCCGGTCCAGACGGGGTTCCCGGTCGCGTCCCACACCTGGTACAGCACGGCGACGACGGCGAGCTGGCTGCCGAGGCCCGACGCGGTCTGGCCGAGCCAGAGCCGCCGGTAGAGCCGGGTGCGGACGGGGGTGAGATCGAGGAAGGCGTCGGTCAGCGCCACGGGGTGATTACACCGCGTCCAGCACCGGTTCGAAAGCGAGTTCCGCGGCGCCGAGGAGCGTCGAGTCCGCGCCCAGCGTCGACACCGCCAGCCGGATACCGCCGACCGCGCGGCTGACCAGGCTGCGCTTGCGGACCTCCTCGCCGACGTCGGCGATCAGCGACGCCGGCAGCGCCGTGAACAGGTCACCGAGCACGACCAGCTCCGGACCCAGCACGTTCACGACGTTGACCAGGCCGACGGTCAACCACTCCGCGAACTCGCCGAGCTGCCTGCGCACCTGCTGCGACGACGCGGCCAGCGCCCGCAGCTCCGCGACCACCGCGCCGCGCGGCGCGCTCTCACGCAACCCGAGTGCCCGGCACAGAGCCGGCTCCCCCACCTCGGTCTCCCAGCAGCCGGTGCTGCCGCAGTAGCACCGCCGCCCGGCCGGGTTGACGACCATGTGGCCCAGTTCGCCGACGTACCCGGCCGTGCCGCGCAGCGCCGACCCGTCGGAGATCACCCCGCCGCCGACGCCGACGTCCGCCGACACGTACACCGCGTCCGACGCGTCCCGCGCGGCGCCCCGCAGGTGCTCGGCCAGTGCGCCCAGCTCCGCGTCGTTGCCGACCATGACCGGCATGTCGAAGATGGTGCTGAGCCGCTCGCCGAGTGGCACCCCGGTCCAGTGGAGGTTCGGCGCCTCGTGCACCAGGCCGTCCGAACGGCGGACCACGCCCGGCACGGACACACCGGCGGCGACCATCCGCACGCCGATGTCGGCGGCCAGCAGGACGGCTGAGTCGACCACGTGCGTGGCGACCTCTTCCGGCTCGCGAGTCCGCACCCGCAGGTTCCAGCTGTTGCGCCCGAGGATCTCGCCCCCGAGGCCGACCAGCGCGATCGACACCTGGTCGACCCGCACGTCCACCGCGAGCACCACCGCGGCGTGCGGCTGTGGCAGGACCAGGAGCGACGGGCGCCCCGCGCCGGACCGCTGGCGGGGCACCCGTTCCACGACCACGCCGGTCTCGGCGAGCCCGTCCACGAGGGCCTTGATCGTGCTGCGGTTGAGCCCGAGCTCAGCCGCGAGCGACGCCCTCGTGGTCGGGCCGCCGACGTGCAGCCTCCTCAACAGGACCGTGCGGTTGTGCCGGCGCACCTCGTCGGGCCGGGCGCCCAAGCTGGGCGAGCCCGTTGGTGTGCTGGTCAAACCCCTCGCTCCTGCCTAGTTTGTGACTGCCGCCCTCCTGCGGGACAGCGCGTCGACCGTGGCGGCGAGCAGCAGCACCAGGCCGGTGATGATGTTGACCACGGCGGCCGGCTGGTTCAGCAGCCCGAGACCGTTCTCCACGACCGCGAGCACGAGACCGCCGATCACCGCGTGCGCGACCTTGCCCTTGCCGCCGAACAGCGACGTGCCACCGATGACCGCCGCGCCGACGGCGAACAGCAGCGTGTTCAGGCCGCCGGCCTGCGGGTCGACCGAGCCCGCCTTCGACGAGTACACGATCGCGCCGATGGCGGCCGCCGCGGACGAGACCACGAAGACACTCGCGCGGACCTTGCTCACGTTGATGCCGGCACGGCGGGCGGCCTCGGCGTTGCCGCCGACGGCGTAGATGTGCCGTCCGTAGCGCGTCCGGTTGAGCACGTACGTCCCAATTGCCAGCAGACCGAGGATGATCGGCACCACGTACGGCACACCGCGGATGGTCACCAGGTCCGGGTTGGGCGAGCGGTTCGAGGTGAGCAGCAGGGTCGCGACGATCGCGATGACCGCGACCACGATCACCTTGCCGACCGCGATCGGCGTCGGCTGCGTGACGAGCCCCTTGCGCAGCCGCGAGAAGTGCTCGCCGAGCACCATCGCCGCGTAGCCGCCGGCCGCGATGACGCACAGGATCCAGCTGCCGAGGACGTCCAGGTTGCCGTTGGCCACGTTGAACAGGGTCGGCGAGGTGCGGATGCCGAGGGTGCCGCCCTGACCGATGAACTGCAGGATCACGCCCTGCCACGCGATGAACAGCGCGAGGGTCACCACGAACGACGGCATACCGATCTTGGACACCATGAAGCCCGTGATGCAGCCGATCGCCGCGCCGACGCAGACCGCCAGGACCATCTCGTACCAGGCGTTCTGCGGCAGGCCGAACACCGCGATCAGGAACGCGCCGAGGGCGAACACCGCGCCGGCCCAGATCCGCATCAGGAGCGCGAGCACGACCGCCAGCACCATGCCGAGGGAGAACACCCAGAACACGGTGCTGCCCATGCCGTCGAGCAGGTTGCCCGCATGCACGTAGTGCAGAGCCATCACCGATGCGCAGACGCCGGACGCGGTGCCCGCGGACAGGTCGATCTCGCCCAGCAGCAGGACGTAGACCAGGCCCATCGCGATGATCATCTTGCCGGCGCCCTGCGCGATCAGGTTCGCCGTGTTGTTCAGTGTCAGGAAGTGGTCCGACAGCGCGGAGAACACGATCACCAGCACCAGGAGGCCGAGCAGGGCCGGCAGCGAGCCCAGCTCGCCGCCGCGCAGCCTGGCGAAGTAGTCGCGGATGGCCTCGCCGGTGGACTGGGATGTGGTGTCGATGCCGAAGTCCGAGATCGCCCCTGTGGGCTTGTCGGTCCTGGCCGGGGTCTCGGTCATGAGAAAGGGTCCTCGGGTGAGAAGAGCTAGAGGGTGACTTGCTCGGGGCGGGCGAGGCCGAGGTCGCCGGACCGGCCCGCGGTGATCAGCTCGACCACCTGGCTGTGCGTGGTCTCCTTCACCGGCAGTTCCGCGACCATCCGGCCGAGGTACAGCACGTTGATCCGGTCGGCCACCTCGAACACGTCGGCCATGTTGTGGCTGATCAGCACGACGCCGAGGCCCTGCTCCGCGAGTCGGCGGACCAGGTCGAGGACCTGGCGGGTCTGCGCGACGCCCAGCGCGGCGGTCGGCTCGTCGAGCAGCACGACCTTCGAGTCCCACAGCACGGCCTTGGCGATGGCCACGGTCTGCCGCTGCCCGCCGGACAGCGACGCGACCGGCGTTCGCACCGACTTGACCGTGCGGACCGACAGCGACGCGAGGGTCTCGCGTGCCGCGCGCTCCATGCTCGACTCGTCCATCCAGAAGGGCATTCCGCGCTCCCGGCCGAGGAACATGTTCTGCACGATGTCGAGGTTGTCGGCCAGCGCGAGGTCCTGGTACACGACCTCGAGGCCGAGGTCGGCGGCTTCCTTCGGGCTGTGGATGGTGACCGGCCTGCCGCGGAAGCGGACGCCGCCGGAGTCGATCGTGTAGATCCCGGCCACGCACTTGATGAGCGTGGACTTGCCCGCGCCGTTGTCGCCGACGAGCCCGACCACCTCACCCTCGCGCACCTCGAAGTCGACGTCGGTCAGCGCCTGCACCGCGCCGAACCGCTTGGAGATCCCGCGCAGTTGCAGCACGGGCGTGCCGTGAGTGGCGATGATGGGACCGGCGGCCATGGGACCCCTTCCGGTGGGTGGCGACGGCCGGG
>NZ_JBJMIE010000222.1:0-11233 GCF_045807065.1 Actinophytocola sp.
AGCTCGCGGTGGTCGTCCGTCGCGAACCACACCGGGGTTGCCCACGGCGTGCCGGCCCCGTCGGCCGTCGCCAGCGTCATGAAGGAGTTCGCGTCGAGGATGGTGCGTGCGATGTCTGCCCCGGTCATGGGGGCGCAGCCTACGTCAGGAGTGCCGGCCCGCCGCTTTCTGGCGCGCGGCCTCCTTCTGCACCTCCGCCTGCGTCGCGCGTTCCCGCCGCAGCCACTCGGGGTCGTCGGCCTTGAGCGCCTCGATCTGCTCGGTCGTCAGGGGCTCGGTGACGCCGCCGCGCGCGAGCCCGCTGATGGACACCCGCAGCTTCGCGGCCACGACCGACCGCGGGTGCGGACCGTTGCGGCGCAGGTCGCGCAGCCACTCCGGCGGGTCGGCCTGCAGGGCGTTCAGCTCGTCGCGGGAGACGACACCCTCCTGGAACTCCGCGGGGGTGGCCTCGAGGTACACACCCAGCTTCTTCGCCGCGGTCGCGGGCTTCATCGTCTGGGAGGTCTTGCGCGACGTCATGTATGGAGGGTAACGGGCGAGCGCGGCGGCGCCGTTCACGCCCGGTAACCTGCCTGTCGTGACGGACCGATCGTTCCGGCTCGCGTACGTGCCCGGGGTGACGCCGGCCAAGTGGGTCCGGACCTGGCAGGAGCGCGTGCCCGAGGTGCCGCTCGTCCTCGACCAGGTGCCCGCCGCGCAGGCCGTCGAGGTGGTGCGCGAGCGCCGCGCCGACGCCGCCCTCGTGCGCCTGCCGATCGACCGGACGGACCTGCACGCGATCCCCCTGTACACCGAGACGACCGTGGTCGTGGTGCCGAAGGACCACCTCCTGGCCGTGGCGGACGAGGTGTCCGTCGAGGACCTGGCGGACAGTGTCGTGCTCCACGCCCACGACGACACCCTCGACTGGCCGCACCCGCCCGGCGAGCTCGCCACCCACCGGCCCGCCACGACCATGGACGCCGTCGAGCTGGTGGCGGCGGGGGTGGGCCTGCTCGTGGTCCCGCAGTCGCTGGCACGGCTGTACCACCGCCGGGACCTCACCTACCGGCCGGTCACCTTCGGCCCTCAGTCGAGTGTCGCGCTGACCTGGCCGGCCGACGGGACCAGCGACCTGATGGAGGAGTTCATCGGCGTCGTCCGCGGCCGGACCGTCAACAGCACGCGGGGTCGCACCCAGCCACCGGCGGCGACACCGCCGGCACCCCCGGCGCCGGCGAAGAAGAAGCGACCGGCGCCCGACGCCACCCGCACGGCCACGACGGCCCGTCGCCGAGGCGGCACCCCCCACCGCGGCAAACGCGGCAAGCGCTGAGACGAGCGTGCTGTCCTGAGTGGCCCTTGCGCGGCGTCGGCCGCGGAAGGGCCTGACATGCCGTGGAGGGGTGCTTTCAGGGCATCTCGCGCGGCGGTGGGATGTGAGCCGGCCGGTGGGTGCCGGGGAGGTATCCGACGGTGTCGCTGGTCGCTCGGCGTGGGCTGCGGGGCGTGGGCAGCGCGGTGGCCGGTGCCCAGCCGGTGCGCAGGATGAGCTGCGGGTGCGCGGCCCCGCCGAGCACGCCGTCGCCGAACTCCGTGCGAAGGTCGGCCAGTTCGAGCGCCAGCGAGAGCGGGCACGTGGCCAGGCCGAGGCTCGTGGCGGTGAGCAGCGCCGCACTGGCGGCCTCACCCGCACGCAGCGTCGACACCAGGTCGTCCTCCCGGCTGGCGAGGATCAGCAGCTCACCGCCGTCGGGGCAGGGCGCGGGGCCGGCGAGGGTGCCGGTGCGGGACACCCGCATCGTGTCCGTGTCGCCGTGGGCCCGCCCGGACGCCGAGGCGCTCGTGCCACGCACGCCCGGCCAGCCGGCGAGTTCCTCCGTGCGGTCGGTCCGGGCGTGGATGACCTCGTCGATGGCATGGGTGAGCCGCTTCCGCGGCACCTGGTCGGTGACCGGCACCAGCAGCGCGCCGGCCCGCTCGGC
This sequence comes from Actinophytocola sp., assembly GCF_045807065.1. Taxonomy (GTDB): domain Bacteria; phylum Actinomycetota; class Actinomycetes; order Mycobacteriales; family Pseudonocardiaceae; genus Actinophytocola. The sequence continues at coordinate 1,968 of NZ_JBJMIE010000222.1, forward strand.
ACGTTCGACCACCAGGTCCACGTGCTCGGCCGCCACCGGTCGGTCGGTGAACCGGCGCCGGTCGGTGCGGCGGCGGGAGATGGCACCGGCCAGCGTGACGACCTCGGTGGACGGTGCCGCCTTCGGCGCGAACTCCACCGACGCGAGGTGGTCGGGGTCGCCGGGGTTGGGCAGGTGGTGCACGATCGACCGCCAGCCGAACGCGGCCATCGCCACGCGCAGGTGGTGCAGTGCCGCGCCGCAGCTGAGCAGCAGGTCGGGGGCCGGCCAGCGCCCCCGGTCGGCCATCAGGTGCACGGACTCCTCGCCGAGCAGCCACCGCCACGGCTGGCTGTTGTGCACCGACGGCGCGCGGTTGGCCAACGCGACGGCACCGAGGACGGTGTACTGGTCGGGCTTGTGCTCCTTCATCTCAACCCCCGAGGGCCGCGTTGGTCGTGGTGTACGCGAGCAGTGCGGCGCCTAGGCCGGCGAGCACGCTGACGACGACGTTCACCGCTGCGTAAAAGTACGCCTTCTGCTCGGCGAGGCGCACTGTCTCGTAGCTGAACGTGCTGTAGGTGGTGAGCGCGCCGCAGAAACCCGTGCCGGCCAGTGCGAGCACCGGGCTCGACACGGCGGTGCCGGCACCGGTGAGGCCACCCAGGACCAGGCAGCCGGCCAGGTTGACCGCGAACGTGCCCCACGGGAACAGGCTCTCGTGCCGCGACTGGACGAGCCGGTCGGTGAGGTAGCGCAGCGGCGCGCCGACCGCGGCGCCCAGGAACACCAGGACCGCAGTCACAGCGCCCTCCTGGTCCGAACGGCACGCGTGAGCCACACCCCGGCCAGCGTGGCGAGCAGTGCGGTGACCAGCGTGCCGGCGAGGTAGGCGAACGCGAGGACGACCGTGCCGGGCCGCAGCAGGCCGTGGAACTCCACGGCGTAGGTCGAGAAGGTCGTGAAGCCGCCGAGCACGCCGACGCCGAAGAACGGCCGCACGAGCCGGTGGGCGGCCCAGAGCTCGGTGATCAGGACCATGAGCACGCCGATGAGCAGGCAGCCGGCCACGTTGGTGACGAAGGTGGCCCAGGGGAACCCGCGGGCCGGGGTGGGCAGCAGCCGCGCCAGGCCGTACCGGGCCAGCGCGCCGAGACCGCCGCCGAGGGCGATCATCCCGAGCACCGGACCGTGGTGGCGCACCAGCTCGCGCCGTTGTGCCGAGACCCTGAGGTCGACATCCGGGTCGATGGGATCCTCGAGGTCGATCTCACCGCTCACCTGCGCGACTCCCACTCTGCGCGCGGACACACTGGTCGTCCGGGGTCGAGTGGGGACCGTCGGCGGCCGGGCACGCCGCGGTTCTCCGCGTTCGGAGGGCCGGCCCCACCGCCGCCATCCGGCACGATACCCGTTGCTCAGCCCCGCCGCCGCACGAGCCGCCGCGCGAGGAGGCGGGCGAGGATCGTGAGCACCCAGACCGTCCGGCCCCAGGACGGGCTGGCGACACTGACCGGGATCGAGACGAGGAAGACCAGCGCCGCCGCGCCCGCGCCGACCAGCAGCTGCCGCATCGCGTGCGGCGGGGTGTCCGGGCGGAGGAGGCCGGCGCGGCCGGCGTGCCAGGCCATCAGCATCAGCAGCACCGCGAGCAGGCAGATGACGATCGCGTAGAGGGTCGGCCCGAGCACGAGGTCGTCACCCGCGCTGTTCACCCGGGTGGCGAACGGCACCAGGACGACGAGGAACAGCCAGCCGATGTTGAGCCACCGCAGGCCGCCGCTCACCGCGTGGATCTTGCGGAAGAACTGGTGGTGGGCGATCCAGAACACGGCGATCACCGCGAAGCTGATCACGAAGTTGAGGTACTCGGCGGGCAGCAGGTCCACGAACGAACGCCACACCTCGGCGTTCGTCCTCCCGCGCGGCACGGGCAGCTCCAGCGCCAGCAGGGTCATCGCGATCGCGATGACCGCGTCGGAGAAGAAGACCAGCCGGTCGCCGCTGTAACGTCTGTCCTCTTCGTCCGTGAAGTACCGGTCGGCGCTGGTCAGCTGCTCGTTCGACATGGGTCGTAAGTGTGCCAGGCGTGGTTCCGACCTTTTCGACCATCGGCGTTCCCGCATTCGGGAGCGCGCACGAAATCACGATCACGCCGGCCGTTCGGCCCTCGAAGCACCGTTGACGCACCGTTGACAAGCTGTTCCCGACGGCCTAGCGTGAGGTCGCGGAAAGCGCTTTCCTAGCCCGGTTGGCACCCCTGCCCGCCACCCGGACGCTGGAAAGGAATGTCCTGTGCGAACGAAGAACAAGCGGCTGGCCGCCGCGGTGGGTGGAATTGTTCTCGCCATCGGTCTCGCCGTGCAGCCGGTGGCGTCGGCCGCGACGCTGTTCGCGGACGACTTCGAGGACGGCAGCGCCGACGGCTGGACGAGGTCCGGCGGCAGCTGGTCGGTGGTGACCGACGACTCGCGGGTCTACCAGCAGACCGGCACCAGCTCCGACGCGCGGGCGCTCGTGGGTGGCGCCTGGGCGGACCAGACCGTGCGGGCGCGGGTGAAACCCAACGGGTACAACGGATCCAACCGGCAGGTGGCCGTGCTCGCCAGGGCGCGGGACACCAGCGACTACTACTACCTCGCGCTGACGAACAGCGGATCGGTCGTGCTCGGCAGGCGCTCCGGCGGCAGCCTCGCCACCCTGGCCTCGGCGGCCGTCGCGGCGCCCACCGGGACGTGGCAGACGCTGCGGCTGGAGGCGTTCGGCACGACCCTGCGCGGCTTCGTCGGCGACACACCGCTCGTCACGGCCACGGACGGCACCTTCTCCTCCGGACGGGCCGGGGTGGCGACCTACTACGCGGCCGCGGCGTTCGACGACGTCGCGGTGACCGACGTGCCCGGCACCGGCGGCCCACCCACGACCGAACCGCCGACCACCGAGCCGCCGACGCCGGGCACGTGCGACACCTCGGGCCGGCCGACCGGCTTCGCGTCCGTCAACGCGTGGGGGCAGAACGGCACCACCGGCGGCGCGGGCGGCGCCACGGTCGAAGTGGACACGGCCGCCGAGTTCCTCGCCGCGATCGCCCGGACCGGTCCGCTGAACATCTGTGTCCGCGGGATGATCGCGCTACCCGGGCCGATGCACGACGTCACCTCGGACAAGACGATCGTCGGCATCGGGGCGGCGTCCGGGTTCACCGGCGGCGGCCTGAACATCGGCCTGCCGGTCGACGACGCCGTGACCGCGCCGCCGGCAGGCGCCGTGCACAACGTGATCGTGCGCAACCTCGTGTTCCACGACTGGCCGGACGACGCGATCAACGTGCAGATGTTCTCCCACCACGTGTGGCTGGACCACAACGACCTGTCCCACGGCTACGACGGCGTGATCGACATCAAGCGCGGTTCCAGCTACGTCACGGTGTCCTGGAACCACACGCACAACCACACCAAGAACATGCTGCTCGGCCACGACGACGGCAACGCCGCCCAGGACGTCGGCCGGCTCAAGGTGAGCTACCACCACAACTGGTTCGACCAGACACCGCAACGCAACCCGCGCGTCCGCTTCGGCGAGCCCGTGCACGTCTACAACAACTACTACCTGCACAACACCGACGTGGGCGTGGCATGCCAGGCCGACGCGGGTTGCCTGGTCGAGGGCAACTACTTCGAGAACGTCGAGGAGCCGGTGTCCAACCACTACGCGGGCCCGACCGGCCGCTGCGTGGCGCGGAACAACGTGTTCACCGGCGCGGAACCCGGACAGCCCGAGTGTTCCGGCAGCGTCGAGGAGGCGCGGAACTACTATGCCTACACGCTCGATGACCCGAACACCGTCAGGACGAGCGTCATGGCGGGCGCCGGCGTCGGGAAGATCTGACATGCGAACGGTCCTGCTCGCGGCGGTGGCCGCGGCCATGCTGGTGGCCGTCCCGGTAGGCGCGGACGCCGCGCCGCTGGGCCGGCAGGTCGTGCCGCTGGGCCGGCAGGTGCTACCGCCGAACGACGGGTGGGCCGCGGAAGGCGCGGGCACCACGGGTGGTTCGGCGGCGCCAGTGGACAGTGTGTACACAGTGGACACCCGCACCGAGCTGGCCGCCGCGCTGGCGGCGCCGTCGCCGAAGATCGTCTACGTGCGCGGCCGGATCGACGGCAACACCGACGACGCCGGCAACCCGCTCGGCTGCGCGGACTACGTCGCCGACGGGTACTCGCTGGACGCGTACCTGGCCGCGTACGACCCCGCGGTGTGGGGCCGGGAGACCAGGCCCTCGGGGCCGCTGGAGAGCGCCCGTGCGGCCTCGGCGGCCAACCAGGCCAAGCGGATCAGGCTGAAGGTCGGTTCGGGCACCACGGTCGTGGGCCTCGGCGGCGCCGTCCTCTCCGGACTGAACCTCCAGGTGGACAAGGCGGACAACGTCATCATCCGCGACCTGACGCTGGTCGACGCGGCCGACTGCTTCCCGCAGTGGGACCCGACCGACGGCTCGACGGGGAACTGGAACTCCGCCTACGACAACATCTCCGTCACCGGTTCGACGCACGTGTGGGTGGACCACAACACGTTCACCGACGGCGCCAACCCCGACAGCGCGCAGCCGAGGTACTTCGACCGGCCCTACCAGGTGCACGACGGCGAGCTGGACATCACCAACGCGTCGAACTTCGCGACGGTGTCCTGGAACCGCTTCACCGACCACGACAAGACGATGCTGATCGGGTCCACCAACAACCCGGCCAACGACCGCGGCAAGCTGAACGTCACGGTGCACCACAACCTCTTCCGCGGCACGCTGCAACGCATGCCGCGGGTCCGGTTCGGACAGGTGCACGTGTACGACAACCTCTACGAGGTCCCGGCGTCGATGAGCTACGTGCTCGGCGTCGGCGTGGAGTCGGCGATCGTCGCGGAGAGCAACGTGTTCGCGCTCGACGGCGCGGACCCGGGCGAGGTGCTGTTCGACTGGGGCGGCACGGCGGTCACCGCACGGGACAACCTGCTGCGCACCGGCCACCGCACCGAACCGGTGGACCTCGTCGCGGCGTACAACGCGACGCACGACCCCGACTTCGGCACCGACGCGGGGTGGACGCCGACCCTGCACACCGGGATCACCCCGGCGCGGCAGGTGCCGCGGTTGGTGTCCCGGCATGCAGGCGCGCGCCGCACTCGTTAGTCGCAGTGTTCGAACGGGCTCGTGTAGGTGCTGCTGCCGACCGAGCCGCCCCACTTCACGCAGACGCCCGGCGCGGACCTCTTCACCGGGCCGGCGTAGTAGGTGTAGCTGCCGGAGTCGGTGGTCCTCGTGCCGCCCTGCGGTTCGAGGAACGCCGACACGGCCGTCGCCGCGCCGAGGTTCGTCGACTTCAGCGTCACCACGCAGTTGTCGCTGTTGCCGGAGTTGTAGAGCAGGTAGACGGTGCCGCCGGTCAGGCCCTTCTGGTCGATGACGCTGAAGCCGCCGCCGCAGACCTCGGCGGGTGAGTACGGGTTGCCACCGCAGTTGTTGGTGCTGGTGACGGCCTTCTTCTGGCCGAGGGACACGGTGACGCCCTCGACGGTGGGGCTGGTGTCGAGCGCGCCGCCCGCGGTGATCTGCTCGTAGTGCAGGTGGGGCGCGTAGTCGCCGCCGGTCCCGCCGACCGTGCCGATCGCGGTGCCCTGCGCGACCGTCATGGACTGCCCCGCGCCGCGCACCATGGTGGCGAGGTGCGCGTACCGGGTCTTGGTGCCGTCCCCGTGGGTGATGGTCACGTAGTTCCCGTACGCCAGGATGCCGACGTCCGCCGACAGGGTCGTGGAGAACGTGGCGGTGCCGCTCGCCGTGGCGCGGACCGTCTCGCCGCCGACCGCGTCGTCGCCGTAGCTCTGCCAGTCGATCGCGCCGGACGGGTTGTGGCCGGGCGACCAGTTGTTGGCGTAGAAGGTCTTGCCGCACCCGAACGGGCTCTTGTGCGCCGCCATGATGCCGATGTCGCCGGTCGTGCTGGCGTCGTCGGTCCCTGCCTGTGCCGCGGTCGGGGTGAACGCGGCCACGAGCACCGCCGCGAGGACGGCGACCGCCCGTCGTGCTGTTGCCATCGGAAACCTCTCAGCCTCGTTGGTACTTCTCCCACCAGGTGAGCGCCACCCGGTACGCCTCGGGCGTGTTGTCCGCGGCGTTGTTGGCCAACCCGTTCCTGCCGAAGTAGTAGTCGTTGACCTGGTCCCGGCCCTGCCGGGACATGTCGGGGTCGGAGATGGCGTTGGCGTGGATGTGGTAGGCGAACCCGTCGGCGGGGGTGCGCAACCAGGCCGCGAACCCGACGGTCCGCAGTGCCCTGACGGTCTGCCAGCGCTGGGTGGTGGTCAGGTCGCCGACGCTGATGTCGACCACTCCCCCGCCGTCGTGCGTGCCGGCCGAGTCGGGGTTGCTGGAGGTGTAGGAGCCCTGCGTCAACGTGATGCTCCACGAGACCATGGCATCCGCCGCGCGGAGCATGGTGGCGGTGCGGGTGTTGACCCGCTTACCCCCGTAGGAGTCGGTGCGGGAGCCCGCGGACACCGGCCGGGTGACGTCGAACCGCCCGGTCCCCAGCTGCGTCAACGACGTGCGCCCCGGCACCCCGTTGGCGTCGAGTCCCGTGTACCCCAGACTCCGCTGCCACGCGGCGTAGGCGTCCAGGGTCGCGGTCCCGTAGTGCCCGTCGACGTTCCCCGCGGCGAGCAACCCCTTGGCCTGCAACGCCTGCTCCACCGCCAGCACGTGGGAGGCCGCACCCGGCGTCGTGTCCTCCCCCGCCTTCGGCGGATCCACCTGGCAGGCGAGCAGCACCTGCTCCATGTCCACCGCCGCGGCCGCGGCGGCCTCCCCGGCGGCCAACGCGGGCGCGGCCAGTGCCGCCGCCCCGAGCACCAGCACCCGACGCCTCGAATACGTCCCCTGCACCATCGGCACACTCCGTTCCAGAAGATCCACGGAGATGCTGACAACCCGACGTACAAGACATGTACAAACGGGTGCCCGGCCTTCAGGTGGGGTCGTGTTCTCCCTGCCCGTTCGGGTGCAGGTCCGGCTCGCCGAGTTCGACGAAGTCGGGGGCGTTGAACCGTTCGCGGATGGCGCGGGCCACGTCCGGGGCGCCGTGGTCGGCCGCGAGGGTGGCGAAGCGGTCGGCCAGCTCGGCGCGTTCCGGCTCGGAGGCGTCGGGGAGCACCTTCTCGATCAGCCGCGCCGCGTCCTCCTCGCCGGCACTCGTCACCTGTCCGCCGGCGTCGTCGAGCGCGAGCGTGGCCGAGCCGGTGATGGGCAGGCGGAACACCGGTTGGACCTCGCGGTCCTGCGCCGCGGCCACCAGTTCGGCGAACGTGCCGATCAGGGCGACCGTCTCCTCGATCCGGCGGGTGTCCTGGGCCAGCCACCACACGACGGCGCTGCCCGTGGAGCTGAGGACGTCCTGGCGCAGGTAGGCGCGCTTGTTCCGCTCGTACGCCCGTTCGTGCTCCCAGACCTCCTCGTCCTTGCGCACCTCGGCGAGCTTGGCCAGCCGCCGGCGGTCGTCCTCGGGAATCGCCAGGGCGACGTCCTGCGCCCACACCTCCAGCTGTCCGGTCCGGTCCGGCCGGGGAAAGGACAGGTCCAGGGCCAGTCGCGGGCCCAGCAGGTCGGTGTTCGCCGCCGACTCGCCCTCGGTGAACCTGCTCGCGCGCTCCCGGACGGCGTCGACCGCGAGCTGCGCCGGCCGGGGGTGCGCCACGCCCTGCGCGCCCGACTGCCGCCACAGGACGGTGGCGTTCAGGAGGAAGCGGTAGTCCTGGTGCAGGCTGGGCAGCGCCAGCCCCACCGGTCCAGTGCTCGCGGGCGGCGCGGGCGGCGGCGGCGGCTGGTACTGAACGACCTGCTGGGGCTCCTCGCGCGGGCGCCTGTCCTCGATCTGGCGCTTCGCGAGCAGACCACCGAGGATGATCGGCAGGCAGATCAGCGCCCCCGTCAACCACGGCCCACCCGTGAGGGCGACGACCGCGACGATCACCACCGACGTGCCGATGGTCAGTGTCAGGTACGCCTTGTCGCTGAGCATCAGTGGATGACTCCTTGTGGGGCCGGGAACTCGGAGGGAGGGTGAACCTCGGCGCACGCCTGCCGCAGCAGTGCCGCCGTGCGCACGCGTTCGGGACGTGGGTTCGCGGCGATCCAGTCGCGGGACGCCGCGTAGAGCACGGCGCGCGGCCGGGACCGGCCGCGGGTGGCGGCCGCGAGCACCTCGAGCAACGCGGTGCGGCGCGGTGCCTCGGCATGGGCGTCGAGCCACCGTCCGACGGCGAGCGCGGCGTCCGGGTAGGGGCGGGCGGTCAGCCACGCGGCCCACCCGTCGACGAGCATGCCGCGCACCACCGGCTCGCCGACACGCGGGTACGTCCCGGTGGCCGCGGTGAGGCGCACGGGGTCGGCGACGTCGGCGAACAGGTCGTAGTCCACGGCCTGCGGGCGGTCGCCGAGGAGGTCGTCGTGCACGCGCGTCAGCATGCGGCGCGCGAACCGGCCGTCCTCGCACAGTTTCGCCAGCGCGGTCCGCGCCTCGGTGACGACGGCGGCGTTCGTGTGCCGGGTGAGGTGCCGGAGCCGCACGAGCGCCTGGTGCGGCTGGGCCGGCGCGATCACGCCCTGGCACAGCCCGGCGATCAGCGTGGCCAGGCTCGGCCACAGCTGCCGGTTGGTCACCCAGAAGTAGAGCTGGCGCCGGAACCACGCGCCGTACCGCTCGCTGAGCAGACCCCGGGTCAGCGCCGAACCGGCGGCGTCGAGCAGGTGGTCGAGCGTGGCCGGCGAGTTCTTCGCCCACTGCTCGACCAGCACGCGCACGTCGTCGGGATGTCCGATGCGCAGGCACTGGTCGGTGAACCGCAGCACCGCCAGGGCGCGGTCCGCGCGGGACAACCCACGTAGCCGGACACTGCGCGCCAGCCACCGGCGCAGGTCGAGGCGCAGGTCCGGGAAGGTGTCCCAGAAGTGGGCGCGCACCGCCTCCCCGTCCGCCACGGACCGGAACCGGACGCGCAGGCCGGTGATCGTGGCCTCGAACCTGCCGAGCGCCTCCGCGAGGTCGGGCAGGTCCAGCCGGTGCCCCTCGTGCGGCGGGTACTTCACGACCTCGAGGAGCTCCGTCGCCGCAGCCTCGACCACCTCGGGGGCGGCGTGCTCGAACATCGCGGCGGCCAGCAGGAGCGCGCGCACCCGGCCGTCCGGGTTCTCCCGCACGAAGCGGGCGACCTCCTCGCGTCCCGCGTCCGGGTCGAGC
>NZ_JBJMIE010000223.1:0-7876 GCF_045807065.1 Actinophytocola sp.
ACCAAGCACGACGAGCTGTCCGTGTTCTCCAGTCAGGGCCCGCGTTCCGGCGACTTCGGCCTCAAGCCGGAGATCGTCGCGCCCGGCTCGGACATCGTCGCCGCCCGCGCCGCCGGCACCCTGGCGGACGTCTCGGTCGACGAGCACTACGCGCGGCTGTCCGGTACCTCCATGGCCACCCCGCACGTCGCCGGCGCCGCCGCGATCCTCGCCGGGCAGCACCCGGACTGGACCGGCACGCAGCTCAAGGACGCGCTCGTCGGCAGCGCCAAGCGGCTGCCCGGCATCGACACCCTCGCGCAGGGCGCCGGCCGCGTCGACGTGGCCCGGGCGGTGCGCCAGTCGGTGCGGGCCGAGGGCGTGCTCGCGTTCGGCGAGACCTGGGCCGGCGACGCGGACACCGTGTCCCGCAAGGTCGGCTACGTCAACGACGGCGACACACCCGTGACGCTCGACCTCACCCTCGACGCCCCACCGTTCACCGTGGACAGTCCACGGGTGACGGTGCCGGCGCACGGCAACGCGGCCGTCACCGTCTCCGCCCGCGTCCCCGCGGCACGCGTCGGCGACGTCACCGGCGCGCTCGTCGCGACCGCGGGCGAGCAGACCCTGACCACGCCGCTCACCGCGAGCCTGCCCGGCGCCAAGCACACGGTCACCGTCCGGCTCGTCGACCGCGACGACACGCCGAACATCTCCCTGATCGCCCTGCAGGACGAGAAGACCGGCCTCGCGCAGGGCGCCTTCGTCGAGGGCGACAGCACGACGTTCACCGTGCCGGCCGGCAGCTACCGCGTGCTCGGCCAGGTGTCGGACTACACCGCGCGCGACGACACCCTGTTCGTGCTGCCGACGGGCCGGGTGGACAAGGACACCGAACTGGTCGTGGACACCAGGCGGGGCAGGGAGGTGACGTCGAGCATCGACGACCCGCAGGCGCAGGCGCAGCTCGCGGGCGGCACGGCGGTGCAGTCCGAAGTGGCCGGTCAGCCGGTGACCATCGTCCGCACCGGCAACGTGTCCAGGACCGCGAAGCTGTACGTGATCGGCAGCCCGGCCATGAGCGGGGTCAAGCTCGCCTACTTCGGTTACTGGACGAGGCCGTTCGCCACGGTCACCCTCGACGGGCCGGACGGGTTCACCGTCGAGGACACCTACGTCGCCACCTACCCGCGCCTGACGGACACCGTCACCGGCGAGATCGCCTACGTCGGACACGGCGACCGGGAGAGCATCGACAAGGCGGGTGACCTCACCGGCAAGATCGCCGTGATCGCGGCGACAGGACCGGAGGACCCCACCTACCCGTCCGAGCAGCAGCTGCAGGAGGGCATCGCACTGCTCGCCGAGCGCGGCGCGAAGCTCGTGCTGTCCAACTACAACCCGCAGTACAGCGACCCGAACCCGCCCGACCTGCCGCTGCCGGTGATCATGGTGTGGAACTACACCGACCTCCAGGAGATGGTGGCACGCACGCAGCACGGCCCGGTGACCGCCACCGTGGTCGGCCGCGTGAACAGCCCCGTCGCGTACTTCGTCGCCGACATGGTCGACGGCAGGATCCCAGCCGGGCACGCCTTCCGCTTCGCCCGCGCGGACCTCGGCGCGATCGACCGCCAGATCGTGGACACCCTGCCGGACAAGCGGTACCGGTACCAGATCGCGACCTGGTCCTACGGCGGGTTCGTCGCGAACGGGGACGTCGAGCTGGACTTCCCGCTCCGGCGCACCGACTACGTCTCGCCCCCGGCCGCGCTCGGCATGTACGGCGACGCCGGCTTCACCGAGGACGGCCGGTCGGTCGGCAGCGAGGTGACCCTCCCGATGAGCGTCGGACGGGGCGAGAGGAAGCACGTGCGGATGTTCGGCGCGCCGTTCGGACCGGAGCTGACCACCGGGCCGACGAGCCAGCAGACCGGTGCGACGGTCCCGGTGGCGTACCGGCAGGGCGACAAGCTGGTGCTGGCGGTGCCCATGTTCGCCGACAGCGACCCGGGTGACGCGAGCTTCTACGCCACCACCGACCAGGGCTCGACGGTCGTGTCCAGCAACGGCCGGGAGATCGCCCGGCGCGACGACATCCCCGGGATGGGCACGTTCACACTGCCACCCGGCCCGGGCACCTACACGGTCGTCGCGGACGCCAGCCGGCCCGCGTCGCTGCTGCAGGAGCCGGCGCTGGCAACGCGCACATCGGCGGAGTGGACCTTCCACACCGGCGCCGGTACGGCCGGGCAGGTGCCGCTGCCGCTGCTCGACATCCGGTGGGCGCTGCCGCTCGACGACCACAACCGGGCGGCGACCGGCACGCTGCGTGGCGGGCTGACCGTCGCGAGCCAGCCGGGCGTGCGGGCGCCGAAGGTGCGCTCGGTGACCGTCGAGGTGTCCTACGACGAGGGCGCCACCTGGCACAGGGCGGCGGTCACGCCGAAGGGCGACCGCGTCGACGTGCGCATCCCGGCCGGCGGCACGGCCGGGGGCTACGCGTCGCTGCGAGCGACCGCGACGGACACCGCGGGTGACCGCGTGACCGAGACCGTCATTCGCGCGTACGCGTTGCGCTGAACCGACGAGAAAGGGCGCGTTCGGGCCGTCCCGAACGCGCCCTTTCCCTGTCTTTACCGCCGAACGGGTCTTGTTTCGCCCTGTGCCGGGATGGTTGCGTGCCACCGGGGTCGGGGCGAGTCATATGGAGGGAAGTAGCAAGTGCGAAGAACCACCTTCCGAGCGTTGGTAGCGACCGCGGTGGGAGCGTGCGTCGCGAGTGTCTGCGCGGCCACCGCGGCGCCGGCAGCCGCGCAGGACGGCCCAGTGGCGCATTTCGTCGTGGTCGGGCCGCAACACGGCTCGCTGAACCGGACCGAGGCGTCGATCCGCGCCGCCGGTGGGCAGGTGCTGCAGGCCTGGCCACAGATCGGGGTCGTGGTCGCGACGTCGTCGAACGCGAACTTCGCGACCACCGTGCGGCACAAGCCGGGCGTGACGGCCGCGGGCGCGTCGCGCAACCTCGTCGAGCTGGGCCAGTCCAGCGCGGCGGCCCGCACGGCCGTGGCCGCGCAGAAGCAGGAGATGCTCGAGCCGGCACAGGCCGCGGCCGAGAAGACCGTGACGGCGGCCAAGCAGCCGGGCGCGGTGACACCCGAGCCGCTCGAAGCCAACCAGTGGAACCTGCGCCAGATCAAGGCCGACAAGGCCAACGCGGTCTCGGCCGGTAGGCGCAGTGTGCTCGTCGGGGTGCTCGACTCGGGCATCGAGGCCACGCACCCGGACCTCGCCGCGAACGTCGACGCGTCGAAGTCGGTCGGCTGCACGAACCAGGGCGTGCCGGACACGTCCCCGGCCGCGTGGGCGCCGACCACCAGTACGCACGGCACGCACGTCGCCGGCATCATCGCCGCCGCCCGCAACGGCGTCGGGGTGGCCGGTGTGGCGCCGAACGTGCGCCTCGCGTCGGTGAAGGTCGTCGATGACGACGGGTTCATCTACCCGGAGTACGCGATCTGCGGGTTCGTGTGGGCGGCCGAGCACCACATGGACGTCACGAACAACTCGTACTTCATCGACCCGTGGTTCCTGTGGTGCACGACGGATCCCGACCAGAACGCGGTGATCCAGGCCGTCAAGCGCGCCGTGGACTACTCGGTGCGCAAGGACGTGGTGAACGTGGCCGCGATGGGCAACAGCAACTGGGACCTGTCGCACCCGATCACCGACACCGGCAGCCCGAACAACAGCACGCCGGTCACCAGGACCGTCGGCAACGAGTGCCTCGACCTGCCGGACGAGCTGCCCGGCGTGGTGAGCGTGTCCGCGGTCGGGCCGGAGGCCCGCAAGTCCTACTACTCGAACTACGGGATCATCGAGACCGACGTGACCGCCCCGGGCGGTGACTCGACGCAGGTCGCCGACACCCCGGCCCGCAACGGCCGCGTGCTCTCGACGGTCGTCGGCGGCGGCTACGGCTACCTGCAGGGCACGTCCATGGCCTCGCCGCACACCACCGGCGTGGTCGCGCTGCTCCGCAGCCGCCACCCGGGTTACTCGGTGCGTGGCGTGTTCGCGACGCTCGGCCTGGAGGCCGACCGGATCGCGTGCCCGCCGGGCGGCACGTACGACCCCACCGGCACGGGCGCGTTCCTGGCCAACTGCCAAGGTGGCCGTACCGGCAAGGGTTTCTACGGCGCGGGCCTGATCGACGCCCTCGACGCGGTGACCCGCTAGTCCATGGAGGTTCCGGTGGCTGCCCGACCGGGCGGCCACCGGGACGTTCCATGGGGCAGCTCGTTGACCTCACCGCGCCGCCGGGGCGACGGTGAGGCCATGCATCCCGCCGCCCGCCGCGTCGTCACGGTCGTGCTGCTCGTCCAGGTGGCCTGGAGCCTGCCGCTCGGCGTGGTGTTGGCGCTCACCGTCCACTGGTCGTTCCTGCCGGTGCTCGGGAGCGTGGCCCTGGCCGTCCTGGTGGTGCTGCTCAGCTTCATGCTCTCCTGGCAGCGCGCGGACCTCCGCCGGCAGGCGCTCCTGACCCGCGGTGTGCGCGTACCCGCGCTGCTGGTCGCCTCCCGGCCCACCAGCACCCGGATCAACAACCGGAGGCTGTTGGCGCACACGTTCGAGGCGCGGCCCGCCGGCGGGATCGTCCGCGCCGAGACGAAGGCGTTCGTCCACCTCCCCGTGGGCACCGAGGCCACGATCGCCTACGACGCGGCCGATCCGGGCCGCGCGGTCGTCGTGGAGGCCCTGGAACCGTCGTGACTCCATCGCTGACCGGGGTGGACTTCGGTTCACCCGGTCGGGTGGGTCCGGTCATGAATCGCCAGCTCAACGCGCTTCGATGCGGTTGCGAGCATCCATCGTGTAGCGGACAACACACCCGATTGTCCGGTTTCCTGTGCTCATGCTGATCGAGCCGACCAACCAGGACCTCCCGCCGCCCGCGCGCACCCGGCTGTCCGCCTTCCGCAACGACCTCAAGCACGACCTCCCTGCCTCTCTCGTCGTCTTCCTCGTCGCCGTCCCGATGTCGCTGGGCATCGCGTTCGCCTCCGGCGCGCCGCTCGTCGCCGGCCTCATCGCCGCCATCGTGGGCGGCGTGGTCGCGGGGCCGCTCGGCGGCTCACCGCTCGGGGTGAGCGGGCCGACGGCCGGGCAGACCGTGATCATCGCCGAGGCCATCCAGCGCTTCGGCTGGCCCGCGGCGTGTGCGATCACCGTGCTCGCCGGCGGCGTCCAGGTGGTGCTCGGCATGAGCCGCGTCGCCCGGGGCGCCCTCGCCATCTCACCCGCGATCGTGCACGGCATGCTCGCCGGCATCGGCGTCACGATCGTGCTGGCGCAGCTGCACGTCGTGCTCGGCGGTGACATGCAGACCTCGCCGATCGACAACCTGGTCGAGCTGCCGGGCCAGGTGCTGGACGTCAGCGTCGCCCCCATGGTCGTCGGCCTGCTCACCCTCGCCGTGCTCGTGGCGTGGCCACGCATGCCGGCCGCGGTCCGGCGCGTGCCGGGACCGCTCGCCGCGGTCGTCGGCGTCACCGTGCTGTCCGTCGTGACCGGCATGACCCTCGACCGCGTCGGCGTGCCAGACAACGCGCTGCGGCTGTCGTTCGTGCCGGCGCTGCCGGCCGGCGACTGGGCCGCGTTCACGCTCACCGTGGTCATGATCGCCGTGATGGCCAGCATGGAGAGCCTGCTGTCCGCGGTCGCCGCCGACAGGCTGCACGGCGGCCCACGCGCCGACCTCGACCGCGAGCTGATCGGCCAGGGGACCGCGAACATCGTCTCCGGCTCGCTCGGCGGCCTGCCGGTGACCGGCGTGATCATCCGCAGCTCCACCAACATCGCCACCGGCGCACGCACCCGCGCGTCGGCCGTCCTGCACGGCCTGTGGATCCTGCTGTTCGTCGTGCTGCTCGCCTGGGTGCTGCGGACGATCCCGCTCGCCGCGCTCGCCGGGCTGCTGATCCACGTCGGCGGCCGGCTGGTCGACCTCGGCCACATCCGCGCCGTCCGCCGGCACGGCGACCTGCTCGTGTACGTGGCGACCCTCGTCGGCGTGGTCGCGCTCGACCTCATGAGCGGCGTGCTGCTCGGCCTCGGCGTCGCCGCCGTGCTGACGCTGCGCCGGCTGCTGTGGGCCGGCATCCGCGCCGAACGGGACGGCGAGGCCTGGCGGATCGTCGTGGAGGGCGCGCTCGCCGCGGTGTCGATCCCGCGCCTGTCCGCCGTGCTCGGCACCGTCCCGCGCGGTGCGCCCGTGACGCTGGAGCTGGTCGTCGACTACCTCGACCACGCCGCGTTCGACACGCTGACCGCCTGGCAGCAGGCACACGAGCGCACCGGCGGCACGGTGGTCGTCGAGGAGCACGGGCACCCGTGGTTCGGGCACGGGAAGGCCGGGACGCCGACCGTGCACAAGGCCGCCGCGCGGCGGACCGTGCCGAGGTGGTTCGCGCCCTGGTCGGACTGGCAACGCGCCGCGGCGGCGCACGTGCCCGCGCAACGGTCCGGGCCGCCGTCGGTCCTGCACGGCACCGCCGAGTACGAGCGGCACGTGGCCGAGCTGATGCTGCCGACGATGCGCCCGCTCGCGGACGTCCACGCGCCCTCGACGCTGTTCCTCACCTGCGGGGACGCGCGGATCGTGCCGAACATGATCACCTCGAGCGGGCCGGGCGACCTGTTCACCGTGCGCAACGTCGGCAACCTCGCGCCGGTCGACGACGACTCGGTGGCCTCGGCGGTCGAGTTCGCCGTCGGCACCCTCGGCGTGCCGGAGATCGCGGTGTGCGGCCACTCGTCGTGCGGCGCGATGAAGGCGCTCGTGTCCGGCCCACCGGCCGCCGCGCCGGCGCTGCGTTCCTGGCTGCGGCACGCGGCCCCGAGCCTGGACCGGTGTCGCACGAGCCCGTCGCCGACCGTCGACGGCCGCGTCCCGGCCGCGGAGCGGGACCGGCTCGCGCTGCACAACGTGCTCACGCAGCTCGACCTCCTCCGTGGGCATCCCGCGGTGGCGACGGCGCTGGCGCGGGGCCGGCTGCGGCTCCTCGGCATGTACTTCGACGTGGCGGCCGCACGCGTCTACCTCCACGACCCGGCCACGGACGACTTCGCGCCCGTGTCGGCCGCGATGGAGCGGCCGAGCAGCCGGCCGGCCGGGTAGCAGCGCGTTCCGCTGAGGTTGGTGGCGCCCGCCTCGCACCGCGCTGTGTGCGCGGGCGCCACCACCGGGCGGCGCGGCGAAAGACGGACACGGCGGGTCACAGGCGGATTTCGGAGGTGAGGTCGGCGTAAGCTCCGGTCACCGCGCGTGTAGCGTGCCGCCCGGAAAACACCATCCGCGCGGACGTGCGCGGCGGTGGTCGGGGAGTCGGGGCGCCAGCGGGAAGGGGCCAGCGATGCGCGTTCTCATCTGCGGTGTCACGCACGACGTCGGCCGCGTGTTCGCCCGAGCGGCACTGGGTGCCGGGCACGAGGTCATCGGTGTCGGCGCGAACGCGCAGCGTGACCTCCCGGCCGACGTCGCGTTCACCGCCGGTGACGCCGCGACGGCCGAGTCACTGGTGGCCGGCACCGACGCCGTCGTGCACCTGTGGCCGGTGGAACGCGACGCGCCGGAGTCCGGTGGCATCCCCGCGCTGCGCCGGATGGCCATGGCCGCCGCCCGGCACGGGATCCGCTTCATCGCGCCGATCGCGCACGGCCCGGACGCCTCCGACGCGGACCGCGTCGTGCGCGACACCGGCACCCGGCACGTCGTGATCCGGACCGCGCCGCTCGGCGGCCGGCTGCTGGACTGGCAGGCGTGCCGGACCGCCGCCACGTTGCTGTCCGCACCCCGCGACACCCAGTGGCGCCTGCTGCACACCGACGACCT
>NZ_JBJMIE010000224.1:0-4272 GCF_045807065.1 Actinophytocola sp.
CCTGCGAATGCCCCACCACCGCATCCGGCACCACACCCACCGACGACCACACCGCCGCCAACCCCACCATCACCGCGAAACAAGCAGGCTGCAACACATCCACCCGATCGAGCAGCTCAGGCTCGACATCACCACGCAGCACATCCACCAGCGACCAGTCGACCCACCGCTCCAGCGCGGCAGCACACTCGGCGATCCGCTCGGCGAACACCGGGGAGGAATCGAGCAGCTCCCGGCCCATCCCGGCCCACTGGGTGCCCTGGCCCGGGAACACCCACACGACCTTCGCCGGCACCGCCGCGCTGCCGGTCACCACAGCGGGTGCGTCCTCACCGCGTGCCAGGGCACCCAGCCCAGCCAGTGCTTCCGCACGAGATCCCGCCACCACGACGGCCCGTTCGGTCAGCGCCGCCCGGCTCGACACCAGCGCCCCGGCCACGTCCTCCAGTGCGGCACCGTCGAGGAATGCGGCCAGCCGCCGGGCCTGCCCCGCCAACGCCCTGGCACCGCGTGCCGACAGCACGAGCGGCACGGTGTTCGGTTGGCTCGCCCCACTCGCGGGGTGCTCTGCCGGCTCGTCAGCCTCCTCCAGGATCACGTGTGCGTTCGTCCCGCTGATGCCGAACGAGGACACCCCGGCCCGCCGCGGTCGAGCACCGCGCGGCCAGTCGCGGGCCTCGGTCAGCAACTCCACGGCACCGGTGGACCAGTCCACTTCGGACGTCGGTTCGGCCACGTGCAGGGTCGCCGGAAGGACGCCGTGCCGGAGCGCCTGCACCATCTTGATCACACCGGCCACCCCCGCGGCCGCCTGCGTGTGACCGATGTTCGACTTCAACGACCCCAACCACAACGGACGCCGCGGGTCCCGGCCCTGCCCGTAGGTGGCCAGCAACGCCTGCGCCTCGACCGGATCGCCCAGCGCGGTGCCGGTGCCATGCGCCTCCACGGCGTCCACATCGGACGGTGTCAGACCCGCCGCGGCGAGTGCGCGGCGGATGACCCGCTGCTGCGACAGACCGTTCGGCGCCGTCAGGCCGTTCGACGCGCCGTCGGAGTTCAGTGCGGATCCACGCAGCAGAGCCAGTACCCGGTGCCCACGCGCCCGCGCCACCGACAGGCGCTCCAGTACGACCACGCCCGCGCCCTCGGCCCAGCCGGTCCCGTCGGCCGTCGACGAGAACGCCTTGCACCGCCCGTCGGGGGCCAGTGCCCGCTGCCGGGAGAACTCCACGAAGGTCCCGGGCGTGGCCATCACGGTCGCACCGCCGGCCAGCGCCAGCGAGCACTCCCCCGACCGCAACGCCTGCGCGGCAAGGTGGATCGCCACCAGCGACGACGAACACGCCGTGTCCACCGTCACGGCCGGCCCCTCGAAACCGAACACGTAGGACACCCGGCCCGACGCCACGCTGGACGCCGACCCGGTGGTCGTGAACCCTTCCAGTTCCGGCGGAACCGCACCCGCTCCGTAGCCCTGGCCCATCAGGCCGGAGAACACCCCGACCTCCGCGCCCTTCAACGACAGCGGGTCGATGCCCGCCCGTTCCAGCGCCTCCCACGAGGTCTCCAGCAGCAGCCGCTGCTGCGGGTCCATCGCCAACGCCTCACGGGGCGAGATCCCGAAGAACCCCGCGTCGAACAGCCCGGCATCGCGCAGGAAACCGCCCTGGTCCGTGTATGAGGTGCCCACGCGGTCCGGGTCCGGGTCGAACAGGCGGTCGAGGTCCCAGCCCCGGTCGCCGGGGAACCCGGAGACGGCGTCGACCCCGTCCGCCACCAGCTGCCACAGGTCCTCCGGTCCCGTCACCGCACCGGGCAGCCGGCAGGCCATGCCCACGATCGCGATCGGTTCCCCGGGGTCGGCCGCCTCGGCCGGCTCGGCATCCGGCTCGCCGCCGGGTCGGGTGACGCCGAGGACCTCCGCCCGCAGGCGGGCCGCCAGCGCGAGCGGCGTGGGGTGGTCGAAGACGACGGCTGCGGGCAGCCGCAGCCCGGTGCTCGCGGTCAGCCGGTTGCGCAGTTCGACGACGGCCACGGAGGTGAGACCCAGGTCGCGGAAGGCGCGGTCGGCCGGGACCGACTCGGGGCCCGGCTCTCGCAGTACGACGGCGGCCTGCGTCCGGACCAGGTCTTCCAGCAGTGCCAGCTGCGCGCGCTCGTCCAGTTCGGACAGCCGGCCACGCAGGGCCGTCGTGACGGCGCCGTCAGGCTCGCTCTGTCCGGACGGGATCTCCTCGTCCGGTTCGCCTGCCCGCATCGCCAGCAGCGACGGGTGGTTCGCCGTGACGGCGAGGTCGAACGCGGCGAACAGGTCGGCCAGCCGTCCGGTGTCGGGGGACCAACCGAGGAAGGAACCGGGCAGGTTCCGCAGCCGACGGGCCCGCACCACGGCATCGGACAGGACGCTGTTCACGGCCGCGTCGGGGTTTCCGGGCGCCCCCGCGAATCCGGCGACGTCGGACACCACGACGAACGCGGCGGGCCCGTCGCCGGCGGTCATCTCGTCCAGGTGCAGGGCCAGTTCGGGATCGTCGGCGACGTGCACCACCGCGGTCACCGGCTGACGGAGGCGGGCCAACGCGGCACGCAGTGGCTCGGGATTCCTCCCGTCGGCGGCCACCCGGGCGGTGTCCGGTTCGCGGCCGGGGGAACCGACGAGCAGCAGGCTCTCCGCCCCGTGGACGGTCGCCAGCCGGTGTGCCAGCCACGCGCCGTGCTGGGTGTCCGCTCCGGTGACCACGACCGTGCCGGCGGCACCCGGCCACGGTTGCGCCCGCGGCAGGTCGGCCACGGGCAGGCGGGTCGACCGGGGTGCCAGCAGTGCACCCGACCGCACCGCGACCCGCCGCTCGTTCGACGCGACGGCGGTCAGCAGGATGTCCGGGTCGGCCGGTGTGTCGCCGTCGAGGTCGACGACGGTGAGCGCGACGTCCGGGAAGAACCGGGCGAGGGCCCAGAGCGGCGCGTGGGCCAGGTTCTGCGCACCGTCCGCCGCGCCGGCCGCGACCGCGCCGCGGGTGAGGACGACGAGCCGGGAGGCCGCCAGTTCCGGTCGTGCCGGCCAGTCGTCCACGTCCTCCGCGAGGAGGCGGGCGTTGTCCCGTCCCGCGGCGACCGGGTCCCGCGCGGGTTCGGCCGGTGGGACGAGAACCGTCACGTCCGGCACCGCGGCCGCACCGGCCACCCCGGCGAGGTCCGGGTACTGCCGCACCACCGCGCCGTGTGCTGCCAGGGCGCTGACGAGTGCGGGCGCGGGACCGACCACCGCCCAGTTCCGCGCCCTGTGCGTCGTCGGGGCGGTCACCGGGACCCAGTCCACGCTCAGCAGGGCGTCGTGGTGTCCGCTCGCCGTGTACCGCAGGCGGCTCGGCTGGTCGGCCAGGAGCCGTCGCTGGATCTTGCCCGAGGCGGTCCGGGGAATGGCCGTGACCTCGCGGACCTGTTCGGGCACCTTGTAGGGGGAGAGCCGCTCGCGGCACCGGGTCACCAGCGCCTGGACGTCGACCCCGGCGGGACCGGGGATCACGTACGCGACCGGCACCTCGCCGAGCGTGTCGTGCGGCGCGGCGGCCACCGCCACGTCGGCGACGCCCGGGACGGTGCGCAGGACCGCCTCCACCTCGGCGGGGTGGATGTTCTCGCCACCGCGGATGACGAGTTCCTTGATGCGGCCTCGGATGCTGACGTAGCCGGCGTCGTCACGGCTGGCCAGGTCGCCGGTCCGGAACCAGCCGTCCCGCATCGCCTCGGCGGTCGCCTCCGGACTGTTGTGGTAGCCGACCATGACGTTCGGCCCGCTGACCCACACCTCCCCCTCCCCGCCGGCGGGCACGTCGGTCCCGGTGGCGGGGTTGACGATGCGGACCCCGACGCCCGGCACGGGCAGGCCGCAGGAGCCCTCGACCCGGGGACCGTCCGGTGGGTTCATCGTGATGGCCCCGCACGTCTCGGTGCTGCCGTAGGCGTCGACCAGCGGGACCCCGAAGATCTCCTCGAACTCCCGGCGCAGCCCGGACCCGAGGACCGCGCCCCCGACCAGACCGATCCGCAGGCCCGGTGCCGAGAACCCGTGCTGTTTGGCCACCCGCACCAGGTGGTGGTAGGTGGTGGGCACACCGGCGAGGTAGGTCGGTTCGTCCTCGCGCAGTGCCCTGATGACGTCCTCGATGGAACTCCCGTCCATGATCCGGGCGGTGGCGCCGACCACGGTGACGGAGAGGACGCACGCGATGTGCGAGAGGCTGTGGAACAGCGGGAGCGGCCACAGCA
>NZ_JBJMIE010000225.1:0-5978 GCF_045807065.1 Actinophytocola sp.
CACACATACCCAAAACCACGCTCAAACCATCTCGTCCGCGTTCACCTTGACCAGCACCTCGGGATCCGTCGGCACCTGGGACGGCACCTTGTCCTTCACCTGCTGGACAGCCTTGTCGATGACCGGCGCCGCGGCCTCGACCCGGGGCTTCGGGTTGCGCAGGGTGTCGAGACCGCCGGACACGAAGACGGCCGCCAGCATCGGTCGAGCGATCCGACGCAGGATCATGGGTTTACCTCCTCTTCGGCACCGTCGAGGTACCCCGACCCGCTCCCGCTCACACCCCCCGCTCGCCGGCGACGGGCACCGCCGCGCCCTCCGGGGTCAGGGCGCCACCACCCTCGTGCGGCCCTGACCTGGAAAGGAAGGCGAGGCTGGTCGTCGACCACGTCCGCGTCACCGACACACCCGAGCACTGACAGTTCGCACGCGGAGCGCGGTTGCCCGGAGTCGTGCCCGTCGCGCTCTGTGCCGTCGTGCTGGCGGTCGGTAGAACAGTTCTGTCGCACCCGCGCGCGAACGGAGACGCTCATGCACAAGCGCGACCAGCCGGAACGCGAGCAGGCCGCGGCAGGGCACGGGCGGCCCGCCGCGGCGGGTGTCCCGGCCCGCGCGGAGCACCCGTCGCCGGCGCACCCGTCATCGGACATGGTGCTGGCGCTGCAACGCAGCGTCGGCAACCGCACGGTGGCCGGGCTGCTCGCCGACCGCCGCGACCGGGAGTCCTCGCCCGGTCATCCCGTCCAGCGGTCCGCGCCGACCCTCCAGCGTGCCCCCGCCACCCTGTCGGCGGCTCAGCGCTCGCTGCAGGACCTGGCCCGGCGGTGGAAGGTGCAGTCCTTCTTCGCGCTGACCACGGGCCGGTCGAACGAGCTGCAACGCGTGGACGACGCCGTGGCGAACTGGCGACAGGCCGTCGACACCGACCCCTCCACGCCCCGCCAGGACCTGTTGGTGACCATCCAGGAGGCGATCGCCGACTGGCGGGCGGCCAAGGGCACCGGGTCCCGCAGCTACCGCGCCGTCCACATCAACGCCCTGGACACACGCGTGGCCGGGGTCCTCACGCACACGGGCGCACCCGTCACCACACCCGAGACCGAGGAGGACAGCGAGGAGGAGTTCTCCGACGAGGAGAGGTCGGACTGGGACGCGCACTCGTCCGGCGACGAGTCCGAGTCCGGCGGGCAGCGGTGCGTCCTCTCGAGGAACGGCGGGATGGCGATCGGCGGGAACCGCCAGACGCAGGACTTCTTCGCGCTGCCCACCATCATCGACAACGCCAACGCCGCCCTCACCGCGCGGGACTCGCCACTGCGACTGGAGCTCTCCGCCGATCGGGTGCCCGCGGAGCTGGCCGGACGAGGGCTGCGGAGAGTGGAACCGGTGCTCGTCGTGCTCGGCGAGGAAAAGCGGGGCGACGACCTGCTGACGGTGAACGAGTGCATCGCGGTCGCCAACAAGGTGACCGGCGACAGGATCGGCCACGTGCTGCTCGGCCCCGACCAGCCGGGCAGCCAGCGGGTGAGCCAGAAGCAGGGCAACGTGAACGACGCGAAGAACTTCACGCCCTACCCCCGCCTGGTGACCCGACCCGGGATGACGCCCGAGCAGCTGGGCCGCAGCCTGGTGAAGGAGGACGGGTACGTGCACTTCTCCTGGCGGTCCACGACGATCGACGTCGACCTCGACGACGAGCCGTACGAGGGGGAGCTCGCGAAGGCCAGGAAGGGTATCGTGGCGCAGCTCGCCGGGGCCGGGATGACCGCGGAGATGGCCAGGGTCTTGCTGGACGCGATCGCTGCCAACAACCTGGAGTTCCACCCGGGCCTGGCGCAGATCATGGTCGACCGGCTGGAGACCGCGGGGCTGCTCGACGGCGAGCCGACCGAGGAGCACCGGCGGGAGATCGCGGACGCCGCGAAGAAGGTCACCCAGCTCGACAGGTCACGCTACCGGCCCTACGAGGCCCCGGACGCCGCCCGCGACAGCCGCCTCGGCATCAACACCGCCGCCGCCCCCAGGGTCGGCGAGGCGTTCGCGATCTACGGCACCCGCTTCGCCACCCGGGAGGAGCAGGCCGCCGGCAGGCAGGCGAACAGCCAGCCGCCCTGGTCGTACCACTACGCGGGCGTCGTGGCCAGGGACGGCGACGACGCGGTCACCCTGGAGAACTACAACCGCCGCGGCAAGGGCCACGGCAAGGACCCCAACGCGCGGTGGTACTTCGCCCTGTACGGCCCCGGCCGCACCTTCCACGAGACACACCAGGAGACGGTCAGCGGCGCCCTCACCCTGGTCATGGGCTGACGGGCCCCGGGTCCCTCACCGACGTCGGGGATCGCCTCGCTCGGCGGGTCGCGGCCAGGACGGCCACGACGAGGAGGAGCGTGGCGAGCGGGCCGGTCAGGAGCAGCTCGCCGGACGGGCCCGCCGGTGGCACGCCCGGCTGTGCCACCACGGCCTGGGCCTGCCCGGACGGTCCGCCGCTCTGGGTGTGCAGGGAGTTCAGGGCGGGCGGTCCGCTGCCGCAGCCGTTCTGCGTGCGCGGGTTCGCGACCAATGCGTACTCGACGGCGGTGGGCATGCCGGTACCTCCTTCGGCGAGCCGGGGCCTGGAGAACCCGGTGCCAGTCTGGTGGTCCCCGCCGGGCGCCGGCACCACCAGGTGGCCGCACGCCACCTGCAGGTCCTGGAGGACGCCGGCCTGGTGACGACCCGCCGCCAGGGCCGGACGAGGACGTACCTGCTCAACCACCAGCGCATCGAGCTGGCCGCGGCGTGGCTCGGCTGGATCAGTGCTGCTCGTCCGTCGGGGCCGTGGAGAGCAGGTCCTCGCGGTAGTCGGGCGGTAGCTGGGAGACGAGGGCGTCGAACTCGTCGGCGTCCACCCCGCTCCTCAGGGCCGCCACGACCGCGCGGGCGTGTTCGCGCCCGCCGTCGGGGGTGCAGCCCCGGCTCTCCTTGTCGGCCACCCGCCGGTAGAACTCCTCCACCCCGAACGAGACGCCGACCCCGGCGCTCGGCAACGCCTCGGCGATCCCCGCCGGCAGGCGCGCGGGTGGCTCGGCGCCGGCCAGCCGTTCGGCCAGCACCGCCAACGTCGCCCGGGTGGCCGCCGCGGCGTGTTCCGCGTCGTCCAGGCCGCGGGTCCCGCTCACCGCCGCCGCGATCTCCTGCTCCTTCATCGCACCTCCCGCTGGTCTTCGACGAGAGCAGTGCCCCGGCGAGGGAGTGGACAAACCGCCTCCCCGAACTTCCGGGTCCCGGGGAACGCGGCGCGCCGGCTCCAAGATTTCCCCCAGAAATCCGGCCGAGACTCGCTCGTGTGAAACCGGGTCAGTGGTTGTGTGCGCTGGTCGCCCTGAACGTCGTGTGGGTGACTGACCTGTTCGTGCTCGGGCACGGCTTCGAGCGGCTGGGCGAGCCGGGCGGGCTGCTCACCGGCCTGGGGCGACTGACCGGGCTGTACGGGGCGCTGGCCCTGGTCGTGCAGCTGGTGCTGGTCGCCCGGCTGCCGTGGCTGGAGACCCGGCTGGGCATGGACCGGCTGACCGCCTGGCACCGGTGGACGGGCTTCTGGGTGCTGTGGCTCGTGCTGGCCCACCTGGTGTTCGTCACCCTGGGCTACGCCGCGCAGGACGGCAGCCGCCTGCTGGACGAGCTGGACACGCTGGTGTTCGACACCGAGGACGTCGGTCTGGCCACGATCGCCGCGGTGCTGCTGGTCGTGGTCGGGGTGAGTTCGGCACGCGGTGCTCGCCGGCGGCTGCGGTACGAGTCCTGGCACGCCGTGCACCTGCTGGTCTACCTGACGGTCGTGCTCGGGTTCTTCCACCAGGTCTCCGTCGGGGAGGACTTCACCGGCTCGCCGGTCGGGCGGCTGTACTGGTGGACGCTGTACGGGTGCGCGCTCGGCGCGGTCGCGGCCACGCGGATCGGGCTGCCCGTGCTGCGCAACCTGCGGCACCGGCTGCGGGTCGTGTCCGTGGTGCGGGAGAGCCCCGACGTCGTGACGATCTGGATCGGCGGGCGGCACCTGCACCGGCTGCCGGCCCGCGCCGGGCAGTTCTTCCTGTGGCGGTTCGGGCACCGGTGGTGGGAGGCGCACCCGTTCTCGCTGTCGGCCATGCCCGACGGGCGGCTGCTGCGGATCACCGTGAAGGCCCTCGGCGACGGCTCGGCCTGGCTGCAGTATGTCGGGCCCGGCACCCGCGTGTTCGCCGAAGGGCCCTACGGGGCGTTCACCGGGGCACGCGCGACCCGCCGCGCGGTGCTGCTGGTCGCCGGCGGGGTCGGCGTGACACCCATCCGCGCGCTGCTGGAGGAGTTCGCGCACGTCCACGCCGACATCGTGGTGGTGTACCGGGCCAGCAGGCCCGAGGACGTGGTGCTCGCCGGCGAGCTGCGCGCGATCGCGCGGTGGTGCCACGCGCGGCTGCACTTCGTGGTCGGCCCGCGGGGCACACCCGGCCTCCCGGGCCTGTCGGCGCTGGTGCCCGACGCGTCGCGGCGGGACGTCTACGTCTGCGGGCCGCCCGGCATGACCGAGGCCGTGCGGCAGACGCTGCGCCGGCTCGGCGTCCCCGACGACCAGGTCCACACCGAACGCTTCGCCTTCGCGGCCTGAGGAGACACCCGTGCGCAAAGCACCCATCATCGTCGCGCTGCTCTTCGCCGGGCTCGCCCCGCTGGTGCGCTACCACCCGGACACCCCGGCACCGACCGTGGTCGCCGCGCCGCCGGCTCCGGGAGCCCCGGGTACTCGGACGGTCGACGGCGCCGTCGAGGACACCGAGTTCGGGCCGTACCAGGTCCGGGTCACCTTCTCCGGCAGCACGATCACCGACGTCCAGATCATCACCGAGCCGGGCGACGGCCACAGCCAACGCATCGCGAGCCGGGCCGAACCGACCCTGCGCAGCGAGGCCCTGCGGGCGCAGAGCGCGCACATCGACATGGTGTCCGGCGCGACCGTCACCAGCGAGGCCTACGCCCGGTCCCTGCAGGCCGCGATTGACGCGAACGGGAGCTGACGTGCGGTTCGTCGAACACGTGATGGGCATGCCCGCCTCGATCGAGGTGCCCGACCAGGCCACGGCCGGCGCCGTCCTCGACCTGCTGCGGGACGCGGACCGCAGGTTCAGCCCCTTCCGCGACGACAGCGAGGTCAGCACCGGCCGGTACAGCCGCGAGCTGGCGGACGTGCTCGACCTGTGCGGCCACTACGAGCGGGAGACGGGCGGCGCGTTCCGGGTCCGGCTGCCCGGTCGCCGCCTCGACCCCTGCGGGGTGATCAAGGGCTGGGCGGTGCAGCGGGCCGCGGACATGCTGCGGGCGGCGGGCGTCACCGAGTACTGCCTCAACGTCGGCGGCGACATCGCCGCGGCCGGCCGCCTCTGGTCGATCGGCATCCGGCACCCGGACGAGGAACACCGGCTGTGCGCCGTGCTGGAGATCGACGGGGGCGCGGTCGCGACCTCCGGCACCTACGAGCGCGGCCACCACATCATCGACGGCCGCACCGGCCGGCCCGCCACCGACCTCGTCAGCCTCACCGTGGTCGCCGCCGACCTCACCACCGCCGACGCCGTCTCCACGGCCGCCTTCGCGCTGGGCACCGACGGCATCGCCTGGGCCGCGGCCCAACCCGGCTGCCTCGTGTTCGCCGTCGACCGGGACCGAGAGGTGCACCGGTCGGCCGACCTGGACAGAATGCTGAGGTGAGCACGCTCCCGCGCCTGTTGCTGGTCGAGGACGACCGGCAACTCCTGGCGATGCTCGACGCCCTGCTCACCGAGGAGGGCTACCAGGTCGACACGGCCGCAGACGGCCAGCAGGGCCTGCACCTCGGCCTCACCCGCACCTACGACGTCGTGGTGCTCGACCGGGGCCTGCCCGCGATCGACGGGCTGGACCTGCTCAGCCGCCTGCGCCTGCGCGGCGTCGTCACCCCCACCCTCGTGCTGTCCGCGCTG
>NZ_JBJMIE010000226.1:0-13221 GCF_045807065.1 Actinophytocola sp.
CCGCTCACTGTGTGCCCCCCTGTCCACCCGTCCGGATCACCGTCCGCAGCGTACAGTGGCCCGCCGCCTCAGCCGGCGCGTGACCGGTGGTCCCGGCGCGCCGTCCGCGAGCGGCTCGCGGTCCGGCACCGCGGCGCAGCTGGTACCGCGGCGGCGGTTCGGGATGCCGGTCAGGGCTGTTCGTTCGTGCGGCGCAGGAGCCAGTCGCGGCCGGTGTGGACGAGGGCGTAGCGCACCGCGTCCCGCCTGCCGTGCAGCGTGAGGACGATGCGGCGCTCCGTGCGGTCGTGCTCCTCCCACCAGCCGATGTCGGCGATCGACTTGTGCTCGTCGGTGTAGGTGAGGTGCTCGAGGTCGTGGTCGGGCACCGCGATCGCGAGGCGGTTCTCGCCCGGCCCGGTCGGCAGGCCGCGGGGCACCGCCCAGGAGCGCAGCACGCCGTTCTCCTCGAGGCGGAGGTCGAAGTGGTGCCGCGGCCGGTGGTGTTCGTGCAGCACGAACGCCGGTCGCGCGTCCACCGCCATGTCAGCCCTCCGAGGTCGAGCCACGACAGTATGACGTGCCAGAACGACGGACGCCTCCCTCACGCGGTGAGGGAGGCGTCCGTCGTTCTGGTCGGTTACCCGATCCGGTACGAGTACGGCAGGACGGCGATCACCTCGCCGGTGCCGTTGAACGGCAGCGCCGTGGCGCCGGTCGGCAGGATCGGCACGGTCACCAGGTTGAGGTGCCCTGTGACCGAGTCGCCGGCGTGCCCGCTCGGCGTGATCGTCACTTGGATGGTGGCGGTCTGCCCCGGCTGGATGATCGTCGGCGTGCCGCCGGTGCCGTTCGGGTCCACCGCGAAGTCGAACGGGTCACCCGTGGACGACGTCACCGAGGCGTCGAAGCCGGTCGTGCGCATCGACGCCGTGTACGTCACGTGCCCCGGCTGCGCGCCCTCGTCGCCGAAGGGGCCGATCTCCTGCGCGGAGGCGAACCAGATCCCCTTGCTGACGTACCCTTCCCGCTCGCCGACGGTCGCGACCGACGTGGTGGCGCCGTGCTGCGCCGCCTTGAGGTCACCGAAGAGGTCGAAGCCCGCGGCGGAGCCCTGCAGCTCGACCTGTGCCGGCACCGTCGAGCTGGTCGCGACCGTGAACCGGCTGGTGTCCGGCGGGACCAGGTACACCGGCGCGGTGCTCGGGTCCTCCGGCAGGTCCACCTCGGTGCCACCCTGGATCGGCACCGGCGTCACCGACTGCTGCCGGTTCGTGCGCGGGTCGACCCCGACCGCGATGGGCTCGACACCCGTGTTGCGCACGGTCACCGGCACGGTCACGGCCCTGCCGGCCGCCAGTCGGTCACCCGAGGGCAGGCCCTTCGCGTGCACGGCCAGCTGGTCGAACGCGATCGTGCCGTGGAACGGCTGCTCGATCTCCTGGCCGGTCACCGGGTTCTGCACGACCAGCACCAGGTGCCACCGGCCGGGCAGCGGGTTCGCGTCGAACGCCTGCACCGTGCCGCCCTGGCCGATGGTGGTCGGCGAGGTCAGGAACACGTTGCTGTTCACGTCGGCCAGCTCACCGTTCGGGTCGACCAGCACGATGTCGGTCAGCGTGCCCGGGTCCGCCAGCGTCAGCGCGATGTCGAGGTCCTTCTTGCCGCGCGGCACGTCGAACTCGTAGCTGAACGTCTGCGCCGGGGACACCGCGCGGGCGTTGCCGCCGGTGATCGTGCCGCTGAAGCGGCCCGGCGTCGGGACCAGGGCGCGCAGCACCGCGGACACCGTCGTGTGCTGACCGGCGGACGTGCCGAAGGTGACCGAGTAGTCGGCGTCACCGCCGCTGTCCGGCGTCCTCAGGCTGAAGCTCACGTCCTTGGTCTGTCCCGGCCGCAGCGTGACCGACCCCGGCGAGGTGCGGCCGTACGGTGTGCTCCGCTGCGTGCTGGTGTCCAGGATGATCGGGCCGTTGTACCCGCCCGGTCCGGCCAGCGAGTACAGCACCGCCGTCCAGGTCCCGGCCTTCGGCGAACGGACGTCGACGTTGGCGTAGTTGGCCGTGGCGGCGCCACCCTGCGGGCGGCTGTTGGCCATGAACGTGCCGTCCGGCGCCAGCAGCGTCAGGCGGACGACGGCGGGGTTGCCCTGCCACGCCATCCTGGCGAAGAGCCGGTCGGCTCCGCCTGGCACGGTGAAGTTGACCTTCTCCACCGCCCACTGCTGGCCGTTGTAGTAGGTGAACGTCGGCAGCGTGCTGGAGTTGAACTGCACGGTCTGCCGCTGCGAGGACTGCGGGGTGAACGTGCGGGCGCCGGTGTCGACGGTGACCGCGTGGTCGCCGGTGTTCGTCACCTTCACCGAGCCGGACTTGGTGCTGCCGGGCGCGCCCTGCAGGGTGACCTGGTCGGTGGAGAGCACGACGTTGGACCCCACGCCGGCCGCGACCTCGACCGCGGCGCGGGCGTCGAGCAGCCCGGCACCCTGCTCGTCGGCCGGCAGGCCGAGGTCGCGGGTGGTGCTGGTGAGGATCTGCTTGATCAACGCGGGCGACGGAGACCTGCCGTGGTGGCTGCCCCGGTACGCCTGGATGACCAGCGCGGCGGTCGCCGCGGTCAGCGGGGCGGACTCGCTGGTGCCGCCGAAGGACTCGAGGTCCGTCGGTTGCGGCGGCGACCTGAAGTTGCGGCACTCGTCGTAGGCGGGGGAGCAGTCGGCCCAGTTGCCCTCGCCGGGCGCCACGAGGTCGATCGTCCGGCCGGCCATGGTGATGCCGGAGGAGGACAGTGCGGAGATGTTGTCGCTGACCCACCGGCCGTTGGAGAACGGGAAGGCGGCGTAGGTGGTCTGCGCGTAGAGCCGGTTGTCGGTGGTCGCGCCGGCGGAGATCACGTTCTCGTCGGTGGCCGGGCTGCCGATGGTCGAGGTGATGCCCGCGTCGCCGGTGGAGCACACGACGGTGACGCCCGCCCGCACGGCGGCGTCGTTGAACGCCTGGAACATCTCGCGCGAGCCGCGGTCCGGGTACTCGTTCAGGCCGAGCGACTCGTTGATCACGTCGACGTGGTCGACCGTCACCGCGTAGTCGATCGCCTGGAGCACGGCGGAGTTCGTCGCGGTCGAGCCGAACACGTTGAGCCCGACCAGGTTCGCGCCCGGTGCGACGCCCTTCACCACGATGTTGCAGCCTGGTGGCAGCGGGTGGGCCTGGTTGACGAACTGGGACAGGTCGTGCACCACGACACCCTGCGCCGCGATGGAGGACGCGTCACCGAACGCCTCGGCGCCGCTGTCCGTCGTGTTCGGACCGTCCCCGGAGAAGTCCTTGAAGTCGGTGAACACGTGCGAGCCGTCGGGCCGGATGAAGTCGGCGTAGTTCGGGTCCATGTTGTCGGCGAGGAAGGCCACCGTCACGCCGTGCCCGTTGGCGAGGTCCGCCGCGCTGGGCGACCCGTTCGTGCTCGCCGCGCGGATCGAGGTCAGCGCCTCGGGTTCGAGCAGCGGGTGGGCTGGGTCGGTCGGGCAGATCTGGCCCTCGGCGGCGGAGCCCGGCGTCGGCGCGGGCTGGCCGGCCGCACCGCCGGGCGCGCCCGCCGTGGGGTCGGTCGACTCCGGCAGCGTGACCTCCCGGTCCGGCAGCACGGAGGCGACGGCCGGGTCCTGGGCCAGCGCGGCGGCCTGGTCCGCCGTGACGGTGGCCGCGAAGGCGTTGCCGAGCGTGAAGTGCTTCACCTTCGTCGGTCTGGCGCCGCCGAGCCGACCGAGGACGGTGTCCTGGGAGCTCGTCGCGCGGTTCCGGCGGGTGCTCGAGTCGCTCCTGGTCGCCGGCGTGTCCGGCAGTTGGTCCTTGAGCAGCACGATCACCGCCCGCGGTGTCGAGTCACCGCTCGCCGTCGGCGCCGCCGAGGCCGTCGGCCCGGTCGCGACCGCCGCGGCGGTGGCCACCGCGACGGCGATGGCGAAGGAGGATCGGAATGAATGCCGCATATGTACCCCACAATTCATGAACAACGGCGTGACTATCGCTATTCGCCGCCGTTTCCACAAGACCGCAGATGGCGCAACATGCCGCGGGGAATCCATAAATACGGCAATCGCCGAAAACGCCCCAACACACGTCAATTCCGGCTTCTTCGGTCGCGCCCGGTGACCGCCTGGTGCGACTAGGGTGGTGATGGTTGTGCCGGCGCGAGGTGGAGGCGAGGATGAAGATCGTGTTGCGCGGGCTGCTCGTCGCGGTCCTGGCGGTGGCCTCCGCCCTGCCCGCCGCGGCCCAGGCCGCCCCGGCGACGGGACGGACCCCGGTCGTGCTGTTCCCGGCCTATCACCTGACCAGGCTCCGGGTGACGGTGCACGACCAGACCGTCGCGCCGGACTGCCCGCGTTCCGGCGGCTTCGAGTACTGGTTCCAGAACGACCACCCGAGTGCCGCGTTCCCCCAGACGTGCCAGGACCGGTTGCTGACGCTGCGGTACGACCCGAACCCGGCCAGGCCGATGCCGGCGCGGTTCGCCGAGCAGCGCGGGGTGACCGTGCGGGTCGTCGACTACGGCCGGACGCGGAGCGCGCCGTTCTACGAGCCGCTGTACCGGGCGCTGGAGTCCGCCGGATACGTCCGGGACGCCGACCTGCGGGTCGCCGGCTACGACGCCCGGCTCACCCCGGACATGGCCGGGTTCCTGCCCCGCGCGAAGCGGCTCGTCGAGGACACCTACCGGGACAACGGGAACCGGCCGGTGCACCTCGTCGGGCACTCCAACGGCCCGCTGTACGCGCAGTACCTGCTGACCCACACCTCGCGGGCGTGGCGCGCCAGGTACATCCACGGGTTCACCCCGATCGCCGGCAACTTCCCCGGCCAGGGGCTGCTGTACTCGATGCTGTTCACCGGCCTGAACATCCAGGACTTCGGCTACCCGACCACGAAGGCGAACGCGGTCACGAGCGCGCGCATGTACCTGACGCTGCCGTCCACCTACATGAGCGCCTCGGACCCGGCGGTGTTCGGCGACCGGGAGACCGTGATCGAGAACACCGCGACCGGCCGCGCCTACACACCGCGGGACTACCGGGCGCTGTTCGCCGACGCCCACCTGCCCTACGCCCGCGAGCTCGCCGACCACTACCTCGGCTTCGTGCGCTTCACCGACCCGCGCTCGTTCCCGTACGTCGACGTCGCCGCCGAGAAGGGCTCCGGCCTGCCCACGATCGTCGGCGCCCGGCTGGCCGACCTCACCCCGGGCCAGGTCCTCGCCCCCGACCGGTTCCTCACCCGCGACGGCGACGCCAACCAGGAGGACATCACGAACAACGCGGTGCTGGCCTGGCGCGCGATGCCCTGCTACCGCTTCAGCCTCACCGACAACCCGGGCGTCGACCACTTCTCGCTGCCCAGCACCCCGGCCCTGCTCGCCCGGCTGCTCGCGGAACTGAACCGCCGCCCGTCGCACTGCGGCTGAGGGTCGGGTCAGCCGAGCTCCGCGATCAGCCGGCGCAGCGTGTGGAACGCGGGTTTCGGCGAGTAGTCGTCGCGCAGGACGCCGAACTGGTGAAAGATGTCGGCTTTGGCGCTGTCGGCGTCGCGGAGGGTGAACAGTTCCCAGTGGGTGATGTTCAACTCGGTCCGCAGCGCGTACACGGTGCGGATGACGGTCTCCAACACGACGGCCTGCTGTTCCTCGGGCCGGTCCGGGCCGGTCGGCCAGCCGTTCTCGCAGACGCGGATGGGCACCGCGGCCGGGATGCCCGCCGTGGCCAGGTCCCGCTCCCGGAAGTCACGCAGCAGTTTCTCCACGGTCGCCGGCAGTTCCGCCGGACGCAGGCGCGGTCCGAACACGTCCGGGTAGATGTCGATGCCCGCGTAGTCGAGCGCCGCCGCGAACCGCGCGCCGCCGGTGTCGCGCACCGCGGCCCAGAAACCACTCGCCGCCGGATCGAGGTCCGGGACCACCGCGAACCCGATCGCCACCGTCGCACCCGTGTCCCGCTTCGCCGCCGCACCGGCCAGCACACCCCGGACCAGGGCGTCCCGCGCACCGGGGAACGCCCCGTCCGCCGCGGCGCCGGCCCAGGTCAGGTTGGGCTCGCCGGTGACCTGCAGCGCGGCCAGCTCCCGCCCGTGCCGCCTCACGACCTCCGCCACGAACGAGGTCCACGCCGGCACGTCGCCGCCGGGATCCCGGTAGCAGAGCACCATGTCCAGCGGCACCCCGATGCCGGCGAACTGCGCCACCTGCGCGTGCGCCGTCGCGGTCGACCCGGGCCCGGTCCAGACCACGTACATGCGCGGCAGGAGGGTCGCGCCGTCCCCCTGCAGCTCACCGAACGCACGCCCGATCGCCTCGAAGTCATCCGGCGGCCCCACGGCGAGCCCGTCCGGGCCGCCGGCCATCCCCAGCGGGAAGACCCCGAAGGTCAGCGGAGCACTCATGCCCCGATGCTAGTGCGCCCCACCGTCACGATCGTCCACCGCGAGGGAGAGACGACGGACCAGCACCGCGGGCATGCCCATGCCACGGCGTTCGGTACGGACTTGGTGCATAGGACGTTGCCTACGAGGACGGGCCGGATCGGAGTGGTCTGGTGAGGGAGTGAGCTGTGGTTGGAAGTGGATTGCGGTGAGTTCGCGAGGAGGTCCTCCGTTACCGCGGAGGACCTCCCGCACTGTGGGTTGTCGCCCAGGAGCGTCGGGCGGCGATGACGACCCCGTAGTGGCACACCCCACCCGAATGGATGAACTTAGCCACTCACCAATTAACCCGCTTCGGAGTGCATTCCATCAACCCTTGTCGTCCAATCCGCACCATGCACCACATGCACCAGCGCGTGATCAGCGGTGATGCCGGAAGCAGGCGAGCACATCGGGTGATGACTCCTGTCATGAATCGCACCATTCGGGATGGTGCGGAAGACCGCCGGTGACGTTCGCACCACGCCCGTGGCTGGTGCACGACCTTCTCAGGTGTTGTCAGTTCGGTTTCGGACCAGAATGACCTTTGCCCGGCGGTCTCATGAGGTCCATGCTTGTGCTCGTCGGTCAGGCCCCCGCGGAAGTTACCGCTCCTTCGGGTGACTCTTCCTGGCCGTCGGCCTTTTCGCCCAGGAGCGTGTTCCCAGACGGGAGGAACAAAAAGCGCGATGACCCCTATCCGCACGGATTCGACTGTCCTTCTTGTAGGCGGCAGCAGGCCGCCGTTGTCTAAGCTGGTGAACGGCTGACGGGCGCGGCGAGACATGGCGACCAAGAAGCTACCCGACCGAGGCGCGAGTGCCGCCAGCGCATTCGCCTGGCAGATGCACGAACTGTGGCTCGCGACGGGAAAGCGGCCCCTGCGGAAGCTGGCCGAAACACTGAACTACTCACACAGCACGGTCTCCCGGGCAATGGGAGGCGGAATGCTCCCCACCGAGGACGTCGCGAACGCGATCGTGACGGAGCTGGGTGCGAACTGGGACGAGGAATGGAAGCCGCGGTGGTCCGCGGCAAAACGCGCCCAGGATGCCGAGAAGGCGGCGGCCAAGGAACCCACCGTTCCGATGCGCCCCGTGTCACTTCAGTCCACCGGTGCACGGTCGTTTCAAGATCATGTTGTGATTCCGAGGATGGTGAAGGGCCGGTCTGGTCGGCGGTTGGCCCAGCGGGTGGCTTCGGTGATGTTGGTGCGTCCGGCCAGGCGTAGTGCGCCGATGGCGAGATTGCGTAGCGCGGCCATGATTCTGGGCCCGGATCGGGTGCGGATGGTGGAGTGGTCTTCGCGGTAGAGGGTGTCGCGGAGCCAGTGCAGGGACTCGATTCCCCAGTGGTGGCGGACGAGTCCGGCGAGGTGTTCGCCACCGGCTCGGCCGGAGGTGAGGCTGGTGATGCCCAGCGCCGCGGCGGCCGAGGCCAGGGTGCCGTCCAGGTTGTGGATGTAGCGCTCGATGAGGAAAACCTGGTCGACATACGGGAATGGAAGGTCCTCGGGTGCGGGCAGGACCTGGATGGTGCGGGTGGTGATCCTGCCGTGGCCGCGATCGACCTGGCGGTAGGCGATGGGTGTTGCGGTCCAGGGCAGTGTGTCCAGCGCGGCGAAGAGGGTCGGCTGGTTTTCCTTGACACAGAAGCAGAACTCGGCTCCCCGCTGATTCAGATAGGTCGCGGTGGCACGCTGGGTGTGCAAGGCGTCAGCGAGGATGACCATGCCCGTGATGTCCACACCATCGAGCAGCACGGGCAGCATCGGGATCTCGTTGGTCTTCGCACCGACCTCGGTCTGGGCCACCACCAGACCTTGTTGATGGGTCATCGCGGCGAGCAGGTGGACCTGATTCCCCTCGACGTCCTTGGCTCCACGCACCGTCTTGCCATCCACCGACAACGCCACCAACCCGTCACTGACACAGGCTTGGGCCGCATCATTCTCGCCGTCGTTCTCGCTTGCGCGATCGAGCAGCCACGCGCCGATCGCGGCGTCTACCGCCGCCGCGTCCACGCCGGTCACCACCCGCCAGATCGTGCCCTTGGACGGCGCCCGTAATCGCGCCCGTAATCGGTGAGAATCCCCGCCACAGCGGGCATACACCGCAGCCAGCAGATCTGCGGGCACGTCAGCGACCCACCCGGCGATCGCGGTGAACGACCGCATCCCGGCCACCACCGCACCCGCACACAACGCCAACACCGCAGCCACCGGATGATCCACCCATCCAGTCCGACGCGGATCACCAACCTCGGCGAAACGGTCCAGCAGACCAGTGACCACCACCACCGATGAGACGCCACACGAGGACAACAACGACCACTGATCAGACCCGCCAAAACAGGTCGTGGCAGACTGAACCACCGAAGCTCCGGTACCGAGACGTCTGTGAGAGGACATCTCCTCCTACCGGAGCTTCACCTATCTCACCCCCACGACACACCGAACTTGATCAACACGTGGTCGACCAGCAGGCACCTCACAGTCGATCTTGAAACGACCGTGTCCACCGGTGTGATCCGCGAACAGATGAGCGCCGGCGCCAGCGCGCCGACCTCGCTGAGTGCTGCCGAGAACGACACGCGCTCAGCCCGCAACCCCCGAGCGAAAAGTGGGCAGCGTCGTTTTCCGCTGCTGTCGCCGAAAAAGAACGTCGTGGGCAACCTGTCGACGGTTGCGTTGTTGGACGCACTTCGGGCGACCTCGGCGGGAGTGCCACCGCTTGCCGCGCTCTCCCGTGCGCTGGGCGCCGGCGACGAGGAAGCGGTCGCCTTGCACCTCATCAACACCGTGCTCGATCAGAGCCGGCAGATCGACCAGCTCAAAGACCAGCTCAAAGGCCAGCTCGCGTCGCTGGCCCCGGACACCGCGCGGCCTGACCATGCGGTGTCCGATGTGCAGTTGGTCCCCACCAAGCCGGGCAGCGAGCAGTTGGCGGTCGTCGGCAAGAGCAGCCGCCCGCCGGGAGCGCATCGGCAACCCGCCACCCGGGACAGCGGTCCGACGTCCGTCGCGCCAGGACCCGTCCGGCGAGGCCAGCACGACTTCGAGCCCGGTGCCACGGTGAGACCCCTGCCCACCCAGCGGGCTATCGCCCCCGCAGACGCCTCGCCGGTCGTGCCCGTCACGGCGGCGACAGGCACCGACACCGGCGACC
Organism: Actinophytocola sp.; assembly: GCF_045807065.1. GTDB lineage: Bacteria > Actinomycetota > Actinomycetes > Mycobacteriales > Pseudonocardiaceae > Actinophytocola. Next base: position 9,596 of record NZ_JBJMIE010000226.1, read on the forward strand.
CCACCACGACGACGCACGTCCTGCCGCTCTCGGCCGTGGTGTCGTCGGCGAAAGAGGCGGAGACCGAGACCGCGGAGGAACCCGCCCCCGTTTCACGGTGGACACGGGTGCGGGTCTGGATTCGGTACCAGGTCCTTTTCCACGTCCTCCTGTGGCTCGTCACGCTCGGAGTGTGCTTCTACAAGCTGATCGCGCCGCTGTTCGGTCTCCCGGACGTGTGAGTACGACCCCAGGACGGCCAACCCGAGAGCAAAGGATCTCGTTGTGCCCAGAACAACCTCATACCGACACGCCTCCATCCCGACGACGCCGGCAGCGCCTGTCGGCGGCGACGGGGACGGTGGCGACAAGGACGACGGCGACTGGTACGAAGAGTCTCTACAAAGGCCAAACGCGTAGCTCAGCGCGCCCGCTCGGCAGGAGGACCCGTGAACGAACCCAGCAACCCGGTGGTGCGCAGACTGGTCGCCGCGATCAACGGCGGTGACCGGGACGCGTTCATGGCGGTGTTGACGCCCGACGCGACGCTCACCGACGACGGCAGTGCCCGGCCGCTCGGTGAGTGGGTCGACCGCGAGATCTTCTCCGCGAACGGCCACCTCACCGTCGACCTCGAGCAGGAGGGCGGGCTGCGCCTGCTCGCGCGCTACCGCAACGACACCTGGGGCGAGATGTCGACCTTCTGGCGGTTCGAGGTCGACGGCGAGCGGATCAGCCGCATCGAGACCGGTCAGGCCTGACCGGTGTGGACGACCGTGCGTGGGGAGAGGCGGCCCTTGCGCGGCTCGCGGGTGATCGTGCCCGCCGCGGCCGCGGACGTCAGCACCTCGACGGTGTCCGCCGGGCGGTAGATCGTTTCCTGGAGCGTGTGCTTCTGCAGGTCCGCGACGGTGCAGCTGCCGCGGCGCGCCAGCTGGTCGAGCAACGCGCGGCGCAGCGGCAGCAGTTGCGGGCGCAGCGAGATGTCGACCAGGGTGTGCTCGGCGTCCCGCGGGTCGCGGTAGCGGATGCCCGCGAACTCGTCGGCGGCCCACAGCTCGTTCTTGAACGTCGTGAGGTGCTTGACCTCCGCGGTGGCGAACACCAGCAGCCGCGCGTGCCCCTCGTCGTCGGTCAGTTCCACGGTGAGCGCGTAGGTCAGGCCCGCCGACCGCAGCCGCGTCCGGTAGGCGGTGACCTGTTCGGCCGGGGCCGGTGGCAGGGTGAGCAGCACCTCCGGCGCCAACGACGTGACCAGCCGCCACACGTCCGGCTCGGTGAGCGCGCTGCCGGCGGTGACGTCGACGTGGGCCAGCACCGGGCCGCGCACCGTCAGGCTCGCCGGGTCCTCGACCGACCGCAGCGACAGCCCGTGCGGCTCGCCCCCCTCCCGGAGGACGGGGGACCCTCCCACCAGCACGACGTCCAGGTGGTGGCCGGCGAGCCGGTCGGCGAACTCGGCGAACACCCGCAGCGCGGCCGCGGCGAGGTCGCCCGCCTCGATGTAGGTGGCGCGCCGGTGGGAGCGCAGCACGGCCGGTGTCCACGCGTCGAGGTAGCGCACCAGCAGCTCACGCATGACCGTGCTGTGCGGGTCTCGGTGCGTGGACACCCTCTGGTTGTACCGTGGCCCGCCGCGACGCACCAGGCCACGGCCGCGCTCAGGCCGTCGAACCCACCGCGACCGCCCCCGGCCGCCGGCGCGCGGCCTGGCGCCACGTCCACAGCCCGTTCACCACGAGCGCGGCGAACACCACGTACACGAGCGCGCTGAAGTACAGGTGTGAGGAGATCTGCAGCGGCACGCCGATCGCGTCGACCACCAGCCACACCACCCAGAACTCGACCAGGCCCAGGCTCTGCAGGAGGAACGCCAGGGCGGTGCCGACGAAGATCGCGGCGTCCGGCCACGGCGCCCACGACGCGTCGAACGCGTCCAGGACCAGCGCGAACGCCACGGTCCCGGCCACGAACGCGGCCGCGGCGGCCAGCCGTTCGCGGGTGGTGCCGGTCCGCACCTCCACCCCGAGGACCGGGTCGCGCCGGCGGATCCACGCCCACCAGCCGTAGACCGCGATCACGCCGACGATGACCTGCCGCACGGCCAGCCCGCCGAGGTGGGCGGAGGTGTAGACGCCGAACAGCAGCGCCACCGACACCAGCTGCACCGGCCACGTCCACAGCGTGCGCGCACGGGCGAGGAACACCACCGCGATCGCGAACACCTGACCGATCATCTCGGCGTAGGACATGGTCTGCCCGAGGAACGGAATTCCGTTGTCCAGCAACACGTGCACGAGAAACCTCTCCGCCCGCGTGCTCCTCCCATCCGGACTATGACCGTCGGCCCCGGAATCCCACCGGGTCAACCACCCACGGGTGCGGGCGGGTCGCGGGCTGTACCGCCGGCTCGGATTTCCACCGACCCCGGAACACGCGTCACCACCACCCTGCACCCGTCCCGAAACCGCCGGCAGCAGCTTGTGACCAACCCCACCGACGGGCGCGTGCACCCCGGCAGCCGGTGGTGCCGGCGACCGGCCGTGAACCCGGTCGCCGGCCCCGCCGCGTCAGGCCGGCACGAGGTGCCGGGCGAAGAACCGGACCGCGCTGGCGGCCTCGAACCTCGGGAGCTCCTTGTGCGCGCCGGCGTTGGCGTGCAACGTCTTCTCCTTCGAGGCGAAGGCGTCGAACCGCGCGAGGCCGGCCTCGCGCGGGATGTGTTCGTCGTCCCACTGGAGGGCGAACTCGATCGGGATGGTGATCCGCCGGGCCGTCTCGAGCACCGGCTCGGGCCAGAACTGGCCGAGGGCCGCGGCGGTGATCCTGGGTTCGGCCGCGATCAGCGGTATGCCGATCGCGGTGCCCATGTTGATGCCGTAGTAGCCGACCGGGCCGTCGGCGCCGATCTCCGGCAGCTCCTGGAGCGCGTCCAGGACCGCCCGCCACTCCGGTACGGCACGTGCGGCGATGTCGGCGTTGTACCGGGTGACGATCGGACCGACCGGCTCGCCCGCCGCCTGGGCCCGCGACAGAGCGGCGACCTCCCGCTCGTCGGTCGCCGTGCGGGGTCGGTCGGCGTGGCCGGGGGCGTCGAGGGTGACGACCCGGAAACCGCCGTCCCGCACGAGGAGGTGGGCGCGGCCCGCCATCCCCGGTGCCCTCTTGTGCGTGCCGCCGCCGTGGCACAGCAGGACGAGGGGTGAGCGGTCGGCGCCGGAGGCGGGCGACCAGAGCACGCCGGGCACCTCGCCGACGGTGAAGTCGCGTTCGATGACACCGTTCGCCGATGTCCGCGCGGTGAACTGCATGAGTGTTGCCTAATCAGTTCTGGGAGTGTGCCATCCGGCAGACTCCTGGTTGGTAGTCACCCGGTAGGTGAGCACTCGGTGTTCCTGGACGTTGAGTCCTGACGAAAGACCGTGCCCCTGCCGGTTGGTCGGGAGAGTTGATCGCTGCTGGGATGTCGTGCCGCGCGTGTTGGTGGCGTGAGCACTGCTTGATTAGGTCGCTGATGGTTCTCCCGCTGGCTGCTCAGGGTGATCGGGATCGGGAGGACCGTTGAGGCTGTTCGTGGGAGATGACTGGGCTGAGGCTCATCACGATGTGGAGGTGATGGACGGCTCGGGTCGTCGGCTGGCCAAGGC
>NZ_JBJMIE010000227.1:0-15710 GCF_045807065.1 Actinophytocola sp.
GATTGAAGGCTGCCCGCCAGCAGCCTGACCAGCAGGTTTGCGAGCGGACGACCGCCCGCCGCCGTCTCCGGAACGCCAGGCGCCGACTCTCCGACGCGACCCAGGCCTCGACCATCGACTCACGAGACGCCCCGATCAGTCTGGCCAGCAGGCCACCGAGGAAGAAGGCGCTGTAGCGCCACTTCGTGAACACCCCGTCCGCCGCGTTGGGCGCCTGTGGGCCGGGCACGTCCCGGTGGGCGGGTGTGGTGTCCATGCCGGCGCCCCAGAAGTCCGCCAGCAGGCCGCGTTCCCGCCGGTTCATGCCGCCGGGCTGCATCGTGTACGCCACCGGCATGCCCAGGGCACGGCACCGCTCCAGCACCGAGACCGTGTTCCGGACGAGCTGCCCGGTCATGACCACGGGAAAGGGCCGCAGGAAGAAGCGCTGCATGTCGTGTACCAGCAACGCTCCGCGGCCGGGCTCAATGGTCCAGGTGGCGACGTTCTTCGGCAGATCGGCCGGCGTCGGCAGCGAGCTTGGGACGGGACCGGTCTACGACCTCGCGGTCTCCCTGTGGAACGCGGCGGCGCCTCGGCGGCCCACGGTGCCACCGCACCAGCAGGAGCACCGCGAGCACGCCGGACCTGTAGCCGGTTTGTAGGCGCGGGTTCGTACCGTGCCGGCCATGAAACGGAAACGGAAGATCTCGATGCGCGAGGCCGCCGCGATCACCACCTTCACGACGATCTTCGCCGCCGCGCCGTTCTATCTCCTCATCGGCAGCTGGGCGATCCCCATCGGGTTCTTCGTCTCGGCCGTGCTGGTCGGGAAGCACTTCAAGTACGACGCTGGCGGGCTCGCCGCCGGCCTGTTGGGCGTCATCTCCATCATCTGGAACATCGGCAAGACGACGCACCTGCCGTTCTGGGCCGCGGCCCTGCTGTTACTCGGCGCGCTGATCGTGCTCCCCGTGCTGCTGTTCCTCGTGGGCGCGGCGAAGGAGCGCCTCTTCCCGAGCCGAGGTGAACACCTCGCGGGGTGAGCCGTTCACTCAGGACTGTCCAACCGGATGCTCGACACGAAGTCGCCGAAGCCCTCGGCCACGTCGTCGAACTCCTCCGGGGCGGCGGTCAGCGCGGCCTCGACCACCAGCCGCCGGCTGCTGTCCTCGGCGTCCACCAGTGCCAGGAACACCTGGTACTGCACGAGTTTCCGGACATCGACGGAGAATGTGACCAGCTGGCTCAGCCCGGGCACCGCCGCCGACTCGTGGACGGTGCGTCGGGCCAGTGTCACGTCCTTGCCCAACGTGACGAGCCGGCCAAGCGACTCGTCGGCGACATCGGTCAGGCTCTCCCGGTCCGGCGTCGTCCCGACCGTGATGTTCGCGGTCGGGGCGGCGGAGTACACGGCGACGAACGCGGCCCGCGGCGCGCCGGCCTCGCGCGGGTCAACGGATCGCCACCCCTCGGGCAGCGTGAAATTGCGCGGGATGGTCGAGGACTACCTGCGCGACCACCCCAACGAGGAGTTCGGTCCCACCGCGATCGCGAACGCTCTGAACGGGAAGTCGTCAGGCGCGGTGAGCAACGCGCTGGACAAGCTGGTTGAGGACGGTACCGCCGTGAAGACCAAGGACAAGCCGAGGCGTTTCGCACTCGCTCCGGCGGCGCGGACTGCACCGCCCGCGCCGAAAAACTGAAATTGGACAACGTGGCGAATGTGGTTGTGTCGAGACAGCTATCCCGCCGAGGCACTGCCACATTCTCCACTACCGGTCCCTGTTCCAGGACGGTTTTTATGTCCTGAAGGCGAGATATGCGTCGTCGTACCTACTGGACCACCGAACTCATCGCCGCCGGGGTCGACGTCCGCACCGTCGCCGGCGGACTCGGCCGCGCCGAAGCGGGCACCACACTTGCCACTACACCGCCTGACTCCATGAAGCCAATCACCGCGCCAGCGATCTACTCATCACCCAGGGCTGAGGCAAAGTCCGGTGTCAGCTGGTCAGGATGAGTGTGATGGCTCGTTTTGGTTTGCGTGCGTTGTGGCGTAGTGCTTTGGCGATGTTGGTGTGTCCGGCGAGGCGGGGCAGGCTGATTGCGAGGTTGCGGAGTCCGGCCATGATGCGGGGGCCTGCGCCGGTGGTGATCCTGGAGGCGTCTTCGCCCATGGTGATGTCGCCAGTGGAGTTTGTTCTCCACGTGCCAGTGGCCTCGGATGTAGCGGGCCAGCTCGGCGGGTGGGGCTTGTTGGGCGGTCAGTGAGGTGATCGCGTAGACGGTCTCGCGTGTGGCGCTGACCTTGCGCTTGCTTTTGGGTTTGCGGGTGCGGGTGATCTGGACGGCTTGGGCGGCGTGCGGGAACCCGATCCCGGTGGCGATGGTGATGACCTTGTAGGTGCGGGTGGCCCTGCGGCCGTGGCTGGTGTCGGTCTCGCGGTGTCCGACCGGGACGTCGGTCCACGGCTGGCTCGCCAACTGTCGGCGCAGACTCTGTTGATTCCCCTTGATGGTGAGGACGTAGTGCGCGCCCCGGCGGTGGAGGTAGGTGGCGTGCTCATGCTGAGCGTGGAGCGCATCGGCGGTGACGATCACCTCGGCGAGATCGTCGATGGTGTCCAGAAGAGTGGAGAACATCGGTATTTCGTTGGTCTTCTCACCGATCTCGACTTGGCCGAGCGTCACTCCCGCGTCATGGTCCAACAGGCCATCAGCATCCGTGTCCGACCGTCTCCGATCCGCGAGCCTCTCAGCGTCTTACCGTCGACCGCGATCGCGCGACGCCGCGCCCGCTCACCAGCCTTGACGCTGGCTGTCTTGGTTCTGGCCGCGGCCAGGCGGCTGGCGAGGAAACCACCGATCGCGGTGTCGAACCCGTCGCCGGTGAATGCTGAGAGCGCCCGCCGGATCGTGGACGCATTCGGTGCGCCGATCCCCATCCCAGCCGGGGTGTCCTCGACCGCGTCAGCGGCCCATTCGGCGATCGCGGCGAACGAACGCGCACTCGAGACCACCGCGCACACCGACACGAACAGGATCACCGCGAACCCGTGCCGCACACCCCGTTTCTTGCGTGGGTCCGGCACCGACTCCAACACCTCCAGCAAACCGCCCCCCGCCAGCGACACCACCTCACCCAGCGGGGCCAACTGGCGCGACAGAGCAGCGACGGGAAACGATGACACAGCAGGCACGGCAAGCGCTCCGAAGGTCACGATGGCGTAAGAACCTTCACGATCAACGGTGCCGCCGTGCCTGCTCCGAACCCACCCCATCCTCGGTGTGTCACAACCCCAAATCAGCAGGTCACACCACAGGTATCCGACCTTGCCTCAGCCCTGTACGCACCCGACGCCACCCGCAGCGCGCGCCGGAAGGTGTCCGGCCCCACAGGCGGCGCGACAGCCACGTTCAGCGCCGCCACCGATGCCGGAAGTCGTTCCGATGGCCACAACGGCGCGGCCGGATGCGTCGGATCGTCGCTGAACTCACCCCGGATCTCCGCGCCGTACCACCACAGCAGTTCCCGCCCTTCAGCGAATAGGTACGCCTCGCGCTCACGCGGCCCCGAACCGCGGGCGCCCTTGCCCTGAACAACGAACCGACCCCATTGCCCCAGATCCCAATGCACGTCGCCGATGCGAACCCGCGAGTTGCAACAGGGACATTAACCGAACAATTTCGGACAACGACGAAGCCGATCAAAACGTGCGCCTTATCGCGTCCGAGGCAACCTAATCGGGGCGGTGCCACAGGGGCGATCCGGTTGACCCTATCAACACCACCTATGAAACACCGTCATAACGCGAAGGCCGTCTTGCGCTCCCGACAATCGCGGACGGGTCGGCACCGACCGGACCAGGTCGAGCGGGTATCCGCCGGCGGTTGGGTCAGCCGGGTTGCCCCGGCCGGCTCAGCGACAGCACGGCCACGGTCATCAGGACCGCCGTGACCGCCCCGCACAGCATGACGGTCGACGACGACGAGGCGTCCACGACGACGCCGCCGAGCAGCGCGCCGACCGAGAACGTCGCCTGGAACGACGCAGTGAACAGCACCGACGCCGCCTCCGTGCCCTGCGGGAACGACTTGCGGAACCACGTCTGCGAACAGACCGGTACCCCGCCGTAGGCCGCTCCCCACACGACCAGCAGGACGATCGCGCCGACGTCCCACTTGCCGAGCACCGGCAGCAGTGCCGTGGCGACCGCGATCATGCTGGCGCTGACGATGACCGTGCGCCGGACGTTGTGGGCCGCCATGGTGCCCGCGACGAAGTTGCCGACGATGCCGGCGACGCCGTAGACGAACAGCAGGACGGTGATCAGGTTCGGCCCGGCCCCGGCGACGTCCTCGAGGAACGGCCGCACGTACGTGAAGGCCCCGAAGTGCGCCAGCACGAGCAGGAACGTGGCCACCAGGCCGACCCGGACCATCCGGTTGCGGAACATGTCGCCGAGCACGTTCAACCTGGTCGCCTCGACCGCCGGCAACGCCGGGACGAACGCGACCAGCATGACGAGCACTCCGATGGTGAGCACGCCCATCGCGGCGAAGGCCGCCGGCCAGCCCAGCTGGTCACCGATGAACGTGCCGACTGGTACACCCAGCACCGAACTGAGCGGCACGGCCGAGAAGATCACCGACGTCGCGCGGGCCACCCGCGCCGGGGGCACCAGCCGGGACGACAGGCCGGACCCGATCGACCAGAACGCGCCGATCACGAACCCGACGAGGATCCGCGAGATCACCATCAGCCAGTAGTACGGCGCGACCGCGGCCAGGAAGTTGGCACCCGCCAACACGATCATCAGCACGCACAACATCAGCCGGCGGTCCAGCGTGCGGGTCGCCACGGTGAGCGTCGGCGCGGAGATGGCCGCCAGGAATCCGGGCACGGTCATCATCAGCCCGGCGGTGCCATCGGAGATGTGGTACGTCGCCCCGATCGACGTGAGCAGCCCGATCGGCAGGTTGCCGCTGGTACCGATGGCGAAGATCCCCAACGTCACCGAGGTCACGGCAAGCCAACTGACCAGCGGTGACCGCGTCGGTATCGCCGTGCCGCCAAGGGAAGTGGTCGTTGCGGACATGGCTCCCGTCCTGTCGCGGATGGTCTGGAACCAGCCCCGGAACGAGGCCTGGTACGTCCAGTCCAGCAGCCCCCGCCAACCGGGTCTGGCGAGATTGCGACGCCACCTCCACCCGCCAGGACGATGTCGTTTTCTCTCTAGTCCGCGGCCCTCGCACGCGCGACACTGGAGACATGCACGAGGACCTGGAGCGCTGTCTCAGGGCGGTACGGGCGAAGGACGCCCGGTTCGACGGCTGGTTCTTCGCGGCCGTCATCACCACCGGGAACTACTGCCGGCCGAGCTGCCCGGCCATGTTGGCCAAGGTGGAGAACATGCGCTTCTACCCCAGCGCGGCCGCCGCCCAACGGGCCGGGTTTCGCGCGTGCAAGCGCTGCCGCCCGGACGCCAGCCCCGGTTCGCCGCAGTGGAACGAGCGGGCCGACCTGGTGGCCCGCGCGATGCGGTTGATCGCCGACGGCGTGGTCGACCGGCACGGCGTGCCCGGCCTGGCCGCCCAGCTGGGCTACAGCGTCCGGCAGATCCAGCGGCAGCTGCTCGCCGAACTCGGCGCGGGCCCGCTGGCGCTGGCCCGGGCGCAGCGGGCGCAGACCGCGCGGCTGCTCATCGAGACCAGCTCGGTGCCCATGGCGGACATCGCGTTCGCGGCCGGCTTCGCGAGCGTCCGCACCTTCAACGACACCGTGCGCGAGGTGTTCGGGTTCACCCCGACCGAACTGCGCAACCGGGTGGAGGCGGAACCCAGTCCCGCGACCGGTTCCCTGCTCGTGCGCCTGCCATTCCGGGCTCCACTGTGTGTGGACGGCCTGTTCGGCCAACTGGCCCGGCACGCGATCCCGGGTGTCGAGGAGTACCGGGACGGGGCGTACGCGCGGACCCTGCGGCTGCCCTACGGCCATGGTGTGGCCACGCTCCGCCCGGCGGACGGCCACATCGAGTGCCGGCTCGACCTCACCGACCTGCGTGACCTCGCCACCGCGATCGCCCGCTGCCGGTGGCTGCTCGACCTGGACGCGGACCCGATCGCGATCGACGACCAACTGCGTGCCGACCCGGTGCTGGCGTCCCAGGTGGACCGGGCGACGGGCGGCCGGGTCCCGCGTACGGTCGACCCGGCCGAGTTCGCCATCCGCGCGGTGCTCGGCCAGGGCGCCACGCCGGAGACCGCCCGGCAGCGCGCGGCCCGGTTCGTCGCCGCGCACGGCGTGGAGCTCGCCAATCCGGCCGGCCGGCTCACCAGGCTGTTCCCCGATCCGCCCACTGTGGCCGGGATGGACCCGGCGGAGCTGGCCGTGCCCAAGGACGTGCGCGGTCCGCTGGCCCGGCTGGCGGCGGCGCTGGCCAGTGGCGAGGTGGACGTGAGCCCGGGCAGCGACTGGGGCCGGACCCGGGGCCAGCTGGCCGCGTTGCCGGGCGTCGAGGCGGCGACCGTGGAGACAATCGCGATGCGGGCGCTCGGTGACCCGGACGCGTTCGTGCCGACCCGGTACGGCGTCCAGCTGACCTCGACCCGGTTGGGGCTCACGTCGTCACCGGAGGCACTGACCGCGTACGCCTACGGCTGGCGGCCGTGGCGGGCGTACGCGACCCAGTACCTCCAGGGTTAGCCGGTGACCAGTTCAGCGGCGGAGTCGAGTTCGCCCGCTGGCTGCCGGCCACCGCCGAGGTCGTGTCGGTGCTTGCGTCCCGCCCCGAACTGACGCGGCACGGCCGCGAATTCGTCGCGCGGATGTCGGCGACCCTCGCCGAGTGGTCGGCGGACTCGGTCTGCCCCACCGCCCGCAGGGAGGCCGACCGCCTGCGGCTGGACCACCGCACCCGCTGGTTGGTCACCTGAGGTACCGGGGCAGCGCGTGCCCTCGGGCTCACCACTCGGCGAGGCTGCCGTCGTCTCGTCGTGGCGCCACACCGGGTTGCGCCAGCGGTGGCCGGTCTCCGCCGCTCGGCGCACCGCCCGCTCGTCGATCTCGATGCCAAGGCCGGGTCCGTGCGGCCGGGTGGCGTGGCCGTCGACGAAGTCGAACACGCTCGGGTCGACGAGGTAGTCGAGCAGGTCGCCTGCCTGGTGGTAGTGCATCCGCAGGCTCTGCTCCTGGATGAGGAAGTTCGGCACCGCGAAACCCAGCTGGAGAGCCGCCGCGAGCGCGATCGGCCCAAGTGGACAGTGCGGCGCGAGCGAGGCGCCGTGCACCTCCGCGAGCGCCGCGATCGCCGCACCTCCGAGATCCCGCCCGCGTGCGACGGATTCGGCTGCGCGACGGCGATCCCCGCGGCGAGTTGCGCGTGGAAGTCCCACCGCGAGTACAGCCGCTCCCCCGTGGCCAGCGGAATGGCCCCGACCAGGCCGCCGACCAGGTGAAGGTGTTCGGGCAGCACCGGCTCCTCGACGAACATCGGCGCGACGTCGGCAAGCATGGCGAGCAGTCGGCGAGCCATGGCCGGTGACACCCGGCCGTGGAAGTCGATCGCGAGGTCGCGCTCGTCGCCGAGCACCGCGCGGGCGCCGGGATGCCCGGTTCATCATCTGCCACAACCCCGAACAGGCCGAACGCGACCGCACTCAGCGGGAGTAGGCCATCGCCCGCATCGAAGCCGAACTCGAACGCATTGCCGCGCAACGAGAACGAGACCGAAAACGCGCCAAGACGGGCAGCGACAAGGCCAAGCAGAAGGCCGAGGCCGCGCATGTCCGTGCCGAGTGCGCCCTGCGCGACCACCCCACGCTCAAACGGTGGATCCGCCAGCAACGCAACGGTCGTCTGGCCATCGACCGCGCCAAGATCAAGCAAGAAGAACGGTTGGACGGCAAGTACCTGCTGGCCACCTCCGACCCCGACATCACCGCCGAGGACACCGCCCTGGGCTACAAGAACCTACTCGAGGCCGAACGCGGTGGTGTGGGGTCGATGGTAGTTGTAGGTGTAGCGAGCCCGGCCACCACGTTTGCGGCCGCGGACCGACTGTTTGGCCTGGTGGCTGCCACGGCCGTGGACCCGCCAGCCGCCACCGTCGGGGATGACACCGACCTTCTTCACATCCAGATGGACCATGTGCCCGGGCCACCGAGCGGTGATGCGGCGAGGTTAGCGGTTGGTCTCGCCGGTCGGGTCGAGGAACCGGCGCCGGTTCAGCCCGAGGTGGACCAGATGGCGGCTGACGGTGCGGACCGAGCCCGTGACGCCTACGCCGGCCAGCTCGAGAGCGATCCGCCGGGCAGACCACTTGTGCTCCCGGCGCATCGCCTCGATCCGCACGACGACCCGCGCCGGCGTGGCTGTGGGCTGGTGGTGCGGGACGCTGGGCCGGTCCAGCAGACCAGCGTCGCCGTACTTGCGGTGACGGTTGACCCACTTGCTGGCGCACTGCCGAGAGATCCCCATCTCAGCGGCGACATGCGCGATCGGACGGGACTTGCAACGCTCGACCAGACGGCGGCGGCCTTCCACGGACAACGGGGCATTAGGGTGGAGCTTCGGACGGGTCTTTCTGCTCGGCGGATAGTTGGTCGCACTTCCATCCTGCCGCCGAAAGACCCGTCCCCTCGTCTCAGCCCCTACCCGGCGTCACCAACCTCATGACCCGCAACAACTAGTCGCCGGACCAGACGGCGAGCTCACCCTCGGCCATCGACACCACGCGCTTGCCGTCCGGCGCGACGAACGTCCAGGCCTCGAAATCCGGGTCGGGCTCCACCCGCAACACCGCGCCCGATTCGAAAACGACTTCGAGCCGGCCGGAATCGGTGGCGGACGCGGAGCTGATCCGCTGTTCCACCAACGACGGCGGTTCCGATTCTCCAGGAGCGACGGAAATTGTCGCTCCTGTCGTCTGAACGGTATAGGGCGTCTCGATTTGCAGCTCGCTGCCCCGGTCGGTGCGTAGGGTCAGGTTGAACTCGGCTTCCTGCGCCGTGACCTGCTGACCGTCGAGTTCGAGGTCCATAGTGGAACCCTACCATCCCTTCGGCAGCGGATAAGTTCCGTCGGGGTTCAACGGAATGTGCGTCTCCGAGTTCGGACCCGTTTTTCCCGCGAGGTTGATCGGCTGCCCTTGGTCGTTGTAGAAACGAACGTAACCGTCGGGGTATCTCGGCGTCGGTTCCATGACGCGCACCTGGTCGGCGTTTCCGGTGGCGCCCGGTCGTTGGTAGACCGTGCCCTTCCCGTTGTCGGCCGTTCGCGAGGTCCAGCCGTCCTTGACCCCCGCCGGCTGCTCGGCGTCCGGCACGTCCTTGCCCTCAGGCGCCTGCTCCTCCGCCGAGGTGAGCTCCTCGTCGACCGTCTCGTCGACGTCCGCGGCCTCCGCTTCGGCCGCCTCGATGTCCGGCACGGCCTCCGCGGTCGCCTCGAGGTCGATGGCGACGTCCTCGGCGATGGCCGTGCCGACCTCGGTGGCGACCGTCGCCTCGAACTCCTCGACCAGCGGACCCGCGATGGCGGCGACCTCGGCCGCGTCCGCGGCGCCCGCCGCCGCATCTGAGCCGCCGAGGGTGAACGGCGTCAGCAGGATGCCCACGACCGTGGTCAACGCGACCGCGATGCCCGCCTCCGCGAGCGCCGTCTTCAGGTTGTCCCGCGCGTCGTCGATGGCCTTGGCGTAGGCGTCGCACGCCTTCGCGATGTCGTCGCACGCGTCGTGCAAGCCGGTCAGCACCGCCTTGCGGTCCCCGGGCTTCGCCAGCGAGTCCCAGAACTCGCCCATCGCGGCGATGTCGTCGGCATCGTTGTAGTCGGTGATGCCGGTCACGGCACCTTGCAGCGCCGTGGTGACGTCGTCGACGCCGTCGCGCGCGGTCCGCCACGCCTTGGCGGCATCACGCAGCTTGTCCGGGTCGCCGTTGGGCCAGTACTTCGCCAGCCAGTCCGGGACGCTCGAGTGCCCCTCGCCCTCGGCCGGGTCCGGCCCGGTGACGTAGATGTCGTCGGCGACCATCGGCGGCGGGAACTTGTCGCCCGCGGGCTTCTTGCCCGCCGTCGAGTGCTCCTCGGCCTTGACGTAGTTGTTCGCCGTCTGCACCAGGCCCTTGGCGGTCCCGCCGAGCACCCGGATCGCCGAGCCGAACGCCTTCCACACGGCTTTGGCCGCGGGGTCGTACTTCGCGGCGAACTTCTGGGCGCCACCGTCGTTGCCCGCCATGCCGGGGCTCAACGCCATGGCCAGGTTCGACCAGACGTTGCCCAACTGGTCCTGCTGCTTGGCGAAGGTGCCCGCGGCGGAGTTCACCTCGTCCGGCGTGACGTCGACCTTGCCGGTGTTCTCGGGTGGTGGTGGAGCCATCGGTCACCTCACCGGCCAGATGCTCTTGTTGGTGGCGACCGCGTTGCCGTAGTTGGACTCGGCGGTGTGCACGATGCCCGCGATCCGCTCGAGCGCGTCGGCGAGGTCCTTGGCCGCGGCGCGCCATTCCCGCATCCGCGCCTGGTAGGCCGTGGCAGCGTCCCCAGTCCACGACCCGGTCAGCGGGGTCAGGTAGCCGTCGAGGTCGTCGAGCTTGCCGCGCACCTTCGTCACGCATGAGCGGATGTCGCGTTCGGCGTCCTGGAGCGCGGCGAACGTGACGACCATCTTCTCGACCATGCGCACCTCCCTTGCCAATGCGACGCACGAACCGCCAGGATAGTTCTGGGCGGCGCCAATTGTTCGCCTACGAAAACACCAGACGTTCCGGACCTTCCGGATTTCTCGCCCTCGTCAACCGTTTCCGCCGCTGTCCCAGCATCCGGATGACGTTGGGTCACCAGGTGGACCCGTGGCACGCTGACGTCATGTACGCGGCCGAGGTGCTGCTGGTGGAACGCCACCATATCGACCTCCGTCGCGTCTCCAGCGCGATCTGCCGTCGCCCGCGATAGTCCCTGCCGCCGCGAAAGCCCTGCAGCAGTTCTGCAGCCGCCGGCGCCCGGGCGCGCCGCGGCGGTCCTCTCTCGGACGTTCGGTGCGCGTGGGCGCCCCGCTCCCACCGAGAGGACCGTCATGGCCAGCACGCGGACTTCCCAGCGCCGAGGGGATCCGAAGCCAAGCTCAAGGCCAGCTTTTTGGCTTTCTGGCGATCCCTTTCCTGCCCCGGAGCGCAGCGAATCGGAAATCGGCGAGAACGGTGAGGTTCTCACAGGAGAGGCGCAGCGCAATCGGCGAGCTCGGCGTCCTTCTCACGTGGATTCCGTTCGAGCCGCGCGACGGCCTTCATCAGTTCGGGATAGGTGCTGAACACCACGTCCATAAGCGATGCAGGAATGGCGGCCTCCCCCGGCAGGCGGACCGCTCAACGGTAGCCGTTGGCCCGGGTTTCTGTCGTGGGCCAAGCGGACGATCACAACCATGAACCAGCAGTTCCGCACAGCGCATCGCGGGTCGTCTCAGCCGAGAAGAGCACCATTGCGGTTCCATGTGGTAAGCTATACCCCATAGGGGTATCATCGGTGGCATGAGCGAGCACCTGCACGACGCCTCCTGGCGGACCGCGATCACGGCGACTCTGCACTGCCTCGCCGGCTGCGCCATCGGCGAGGTGCTCGGCATGGTCATCGGCACGGCGTTCGGCTGGGGCAACGCGGCCACGGTCGTGTTGTCGATCGCGCTGGCGTTCCTGTTCGGCTACTCGCTGACCATGCGGCCGGTGCTGCGCGCGGGCGTGGCTCTCGGCGCGGCCATCCCGATCGCGTTCGCCGCCGACACCGTGTCGATCGCGGTCATGGAGGTCATCGACAACGCGTTCGTGCTGATCATCCCCGGCGCGATGAACGCGGGCCTGAGCTCGGCGCTGTTCTGGGGCAGCCTCGTCACGTCGCTGGCGCTGGCTTTCGTGGTGACCGTGCCGGTGAACCGCTGGATGATCGGCCGTGACAAGGGCCACGCCGTCGTGCACGGCTTCCACCAGCACACTGACCTGTGACCCTTTATTGCCAGGACTGGCTGGGGTTAGAGTCCGCCCGTTGCCCCCTCGCCACGCGTTACATAACGCCTGCTTCAGGCGGTCATATCCGTTCGCGCCTGCAGCTGAAGGTAACGCTGAGCCGCTGTGACCCGGTTGTGCGCGCCGAGGGCCTGAAAGGCTCCCTCGAGGTGTTTCTTGACCGTTCCGGCGCTGATGTGTAGTTCGGTCGCGATCTGCTTGTTCGCCAGGCCGAGGGTGAGTAGTTCAATCACCTCTCGTTGGCGTGGCGTCAACCGCGGGTGAGCGACTCCTTGGTCGGCAGGCTTCGCGTGGGCGACCCTGCGTGGGCTTAGCACGGTGAGGGGGCGGTCCAATGGCGCTGTTATCGACGTTCCACGTGCGGGTTCGTCAAGCGCGCGGACGATCGTGGCTAGTCGAGTCCGCAGGAGTTCGGCAGTCTCGCGGTCGTCGTCGGTAAAGTCGAGACTGGTTCGGCCGACGAAGATGGATCTTATGTGTTTGCGCGTCCACGCCAGTGGTATCGCGAGTCCGTACCTGGTGCGCACCACTCCGTAGAGGCCGTGGTACAGCGGGTTGCGATCCAGTGTCTTGGCGGTGGTGTGGTCGGACCACCTACGTACAGTGATGTCACCGGTGCGCCGGGCGTGGCGCATCCACGGGTCATCGCCCTGGTGCCGCAGCAGGCATTCGTACATGTCGTGTGAGACGGACTCCCCGATAGACACCAGGACGTGCCCTGGATGTCGTTCCCGCGGCAGGAACTCGCAGTACGCCGCGCTGTCTCCCGGAATCAGTTCGAGCAGCGTCGGGATTACCGCGTTTGCGAAAGCGGTGCGATCTCGCGCGGTCGCAGCCACAGCCAGAACGTCGAGACTTCTCACCAGCCTGTCGCGGGACGACCCCATGTCTGCAGCTCCTGACCACGCCGGTTCCTGCCACCGTGACCTGTTCGCCATGCGTCCACGCCGTCGGCGCCGGGTGACACTGCCGCCCAAAGGGTGGCCAAAAAGCGTATGTCCCGCAATGGCGTTCCCCTGGAAGGGTTAACCAACCACCGCGAGTTCGAGGCCAGGAGGACGTGAATGGGAAATCCGGACGGAAACCGTATTCGGGATGACACCTTCCGACCAAGGCTTGCGGAGGCACTGGGCGAAAGCGGCCGGCGCGCACTCGCGCTGATCGTGGGAATTCCGCTGCTGGTGGTACTGGTGGTCGCCGTCGTTGCCATGGTGTCGTCGACGCGGTCGAACGTCCGCACGACGATGGTCAAGCATGGGGCGAGTCCGGTGTCGAGTGCGGTCCCGACCTCGTCGCCGCCCGCGAGCAACGGCGCCGAGTCGGACACCACCTCCACCACGGCGGTGTCCAGCGGGCCGCGGGACCGCGCGGGGCAGGCCGCCGCCATCAACGAGGTGCTGCAGCAAACACATCTAAGCCGCCAGCAGGTCCACGACGCTGCCGACGACGTCCTGCACTGTGGATCCGGCCACGGACTGGACGCTGACGCGCGAACGCTCGGCGACGCGGCGGAAACCCGGGAACAGCTGGCCGACCAGGTACAGGCCCTGCCGGCGGACGCACTCGACGACGGCCAACACCTGCTCGACCTGCTCACTGCCGCACTGCGGAACTCGGCGCAGGCCGACCGCGAACTGGCGGCCTGGGCCCAAAACCTCGAAGACACCGGCTGCGAACCCGACGCCGCCACTGACAACCCGCACTACCACACCAGCACAGCGCTCAGCGAGCAAGCCACCGCGGACAAGCAGTCACTGCTCGCGGTCTGGAACCCCCTGGCCGACGAGCAGAACCTGCCGACATGGCAACCGGCTGACATCTGAATCCGGCCCCGAACCCTGCAGGAGAGCGCGCCATGCCCGGACCTACCCACGCCGCGACCGACCCGCCGCAGTCCCAGCGACGACAGGAGGACACCGCGCCCCAGCGCAGCAACGTCACCCGGCTGCTGTGCGCTGGAGTGCACCTGGACCCCCGGTTCCGCCGAGCCGTGCTGGACGAGCTCATCGACAACGACCACCGCTTCGTCGCGCCCAGCTACGGCTACGACGTGGTCACCGTGCTCGAGCACGCCGTTCTGGCCAGACGGCGGCACCACCTACGTTCACTGGCGCTGCTCGCCGGCCTCGTCCCGCTGGTGTGCACCGCGATCACCAGCGCCTTGCTCTCGCTGACCTTCCTCCTCCTGACGCTGTGGTGGGCGTGGCTCGTAGTGTTCCTCGACGAACTGGTGCGGCGGTACACCTTGCTCTACGAGCTCAAGCGGCACACCTTCACCGGCCACGTCCCCAAACATCCGCTGGAGCGCGACCGAGCGGAAAAGATCCGCCACGACCAGTCCGAGCCAGTGCTGTACTACAGCGGGTTCGTCCCGTTCGTGGGAGCAGGGAAACTGGAGCGGAGCTGGTCGTTCTCCACCATCCTGAAGTCCGCCACCGGCGACACACCGCCGGACCTCAAGGCCGGCGAACTGTACGAGAAACTGGCCGTCCAGCTGAAGGAGACGCTCGAGGACCGCCCGACCGAGGATGAGGAGACGATTCACAACCTGCGCGTGGTACCCCAGCGGTACAGCACGGCACTGCGCACGGACAGACCCACCAGCACACCCACCGAGACGGGCAGCCCGCCCACGCCCCCGGCGAGCCAATACGACGCCCCACGCCAGTACATCCTGATCGCGGTTGAGTCCTGGGAGCACGAACTCGTCACGTCGATCTTCATCGGCGTCGACATCAAGAACTCCACACTGCACACCGAACTGCACAGCTACCAGCTCCTGCCGATCAAGGCGTCCTTCCACGAGGTGGACAGGTTACCGACGACGCTCTCGATTGCACACCTGGTGGACATCGCCGTACGCAGCCCGTTCGACGCGATGTCGCGCCTCTTCCGCGCGACCGCGGACCTGGTACGCCCGCTGCTGGGTCGCGGTGAGGACACGTCCGCGGGCCGGTCGAAGCGACGCGGACTCGCGGCCGGCGCCGGCCTCACGAGCCTGATCACCGTGATGCTGACGGTGGCGAACGTGCCTGCCTTGCAGGCCTCGGCCACCGCCATCGCAACACTGAGCGTCGGGACGATCGCCGCGGTCGCCCGCTGGGTCACCGCCTTCCGAAAGAGGAACAGATACCCGGTTCAGGAGGACACCAGGTCCGGCATCAGCGGCGAAAGCGGCAAGATCACCGACTGGGGGGCCCGGATCAGCATCCGCGACCTCGCCGCGAGCGACCAGACCCACCACTTCTTCCAGGACGTCGACCAGGACAAGTACACAAAACTGATCGAGCGACGCGTGATGGACACCATCATCACCCTGCTGAAGACCCACAAGCTCGACGTCCGCGAGTACCGCACCCGCCAGACCGCCATCCTGAACCTTGAGATCACAAAGTCAGGCCTCGGAAGACCGACGTGATCGCCCGCTACCGCGACCGAGGCAGCGTCGCCCGCGCCAGGTCCGGTGCCGCCGACGCCCGTGTGCTGGCCAACATCCTGCGCACCGACATTCACACCCACCGCTCACTGCCCGACGACAGCGAACTCGCCCAGACCGTGGGTCTATCCCATGATCGGCTCTGGCGCACTTTCGGTGGTGTGTTATCCGAGGAGGATGCGGTGGCACAGGAGGGCAAGGCCGGCTCGTCCGTACATCTGCCTCTTGAGCAGCTTGGTCTTGGTGTTCACGCCCTCGGTGCGTCCGTTGTGATGATTGA
>NZ_JBJMIE010000228.1:0-23702 GCF_045807065.1 Actinophytocola sp.
CCAGAAGCCCTGTCTTGCCGCCGCCGGCCGGCAGGTACAGCGGCAGCACGCCCGCGCCGAAGGCCTCCTGGCAGGCCCGGATCTCGGCCATGGCGTCCGCGCGCTGGTGGTCCAGCCTGGCGACCACCACGGCGCGGGGCATGCCGACGGCGGCGCACTCCGCCCACAGCGCGATGGTCGCGGGGTCGACGCCCTCGGCCGCGCACACCACGAACAGCGCGGCGTCGGCGGCACGCAGGCCGGCACGCACCTCGCCGACGAAGTCCGCGTACCCGGGGGTGTCGATCAGGTTGATCTTGACGTCGTCGTGCACGAGCGGGGCCACCGACAGACCGACCGAGCGCTGCTGGCGTTGCGCCGCCGGGTCGTGGTCGCAGATCGTCGTGCCCTCGGTCACCGTGCCCGCCCGGGAGATCACACCGGTCACCGCGAGCAGGGCTTCCGTCAGGGTCGTCTTACCGGAGCCGGACGGCCCGACGAGAACGATGTTGCGCACCTTGGCCGGGTCGTCTACAGCGACCGCGGCTCCGCCGTCACCGTTTTCCGATTGTTTGCTGGCCATGCCACTCACCCTTTCCGCTGACCGCACTGTCAGCCGGGTTTCGGTGTGTTTGCTATGTGCTCGATCTCACTCCTGTTTTCCAGGTCAGACAACCCCAAGCGAAGAAGTGGCCTGACGAATTACCAGTGAATTGGCCCGTCCTTGATAGCCACCTGGAACCTAGACTTGACAGGGGATCCACAGAGGAGGGTGATTCGTGACTACTGATTCGACGTCTGCCGCTACCGAGGTCGCCACCGGGACGGCGCGGGTGAAGCGGGGCATGGCGGAGATGCTCAAGGGCGGCGTGATCATGGACGTGGTCACCGCCGACCAGGCCAAGATCGCCGAGGACGCCGGTGCCGTGGCCGTCATGGCGCTGGAACGCGTGCCCGCGGACATCCGCGCGCAGGGCGGGGTGGCCCGGATGAGCGACCCCGACCTCATCGACGGGATCATCAGCGCGGTCTCCATCCCCGTGATGGCCAAGGCCCGCATCGGCCACTTCGTCGAGGCGCGGGTGCTGCAGTCGCTCGGTGTCGACTACGTCGACGAGTCCGAGGTGCTCACGCCGGCCGACTACGCCAACCACATCGACAAGTGGCAGTTCACCGTGCCGTTCGTGTGCGGCGCCACCAACCTGGGCGAGGCGCTGCGCCGGATCACCGAGGGCGCGGCCATGATCCGCTCCAAGGGCGAGGCCGGCACCGGTGACGTGTCGAACGCGACCACGCACATGCGCAGGATCCGCGCCGAGATCAAGCGGCTGACGTCGCTGCCGGAGGACGAGCTGTTCGTCGCGGCCAAGGAGCTGCAGGCGCCGTACGAGCTGGTGCGCGAGGTGGCCTCGTTGGGCAAGCTGCCGGTCGTGCTGTTCACCGCGGGCGGCATCGCCACCCCGGCCGACGCGGCGATGATGATGCAGCTGGGTGCCGAGGGCGTGTTCGTCGGCTCGGGCATCTTCAAGTCCGGCGACCCCGCCGCCCGCGCCAAGGCGATCGTGCAGGCCACGGCGTTCCACGACGACCCGGACGTGATCGCGAAGGTGTCGCGCGGCCTCGGTGAGGCCATGGTCGGCATCAACGTCGAGGAGGTCCCGGAGCCGCACCGCCTCGCCGAGCGTGGCTGGTGAACGGCCGCCGGCGGCTGGACTGACGAGCGGAGCGGGGCCACTCGACACCGGTGATCACCAGTGTTCCGAGACCATCACCGAGAAGGTGCCGGGTTCCAGCGCCTCGAAGATGTGTGGGAGGTCGCCCGGGTAGGCCACATAGTCGCCCGGGGCGATCTCGACGGGGTCGTCGGTGAGCCCGAGCCGCGCCCGGCCCGCGCACAGCACGACGTGCTCGACCACGCCGGGCATGTGGGGTTCGGACGAGCGGACCGAGCCCGGCTCGGCGGAGATCAGGTAGACGTCGCGGCGGGCGTGGGGCGGGCAGGAGGCCAGTAGCGTCGCCACGTAGTCGGCCCGCTCGGAGAACACCGCCGGTCCCTCACCGGCGCGGATGATCTGCACCTTCGGCCGTGGCGGGTCCACCAGCCGGCTGAACGGCACGTCGAGGGCCACCCCCAGCGCCCACAGCGTCTCCACGCTCGGGTTGCCGCTCCCCGCCTCCAGCTGGGACAGCGTCGACTTCGCGATGCCCGCGCGCTTGGCCAGCTCGGACAGTGACAGCCCGACGCGCTCCCGCTCGCGACGCAGTGAGAACGCGATGACGTCGAGGGGTGCCTGTGCCATCAGTCAGCTCCCGTGTTCGTTGTGTAAGACCGATCGTTCGCCTTGACGAACGCTCACCTTCTGTTCATCATAAAAGCCATGCGTTCGATCTGGCGAACACTCACTCCCTCGTTGCACCGCGACACCCTGGCGATGGCCGGCGCGATCGGGGTCATCGGCGTGTCCTTCGGCGCGATCGCGGTGGCCAGCGGGCTCGACTGGTGGATGCCGTCCGCGCTGTCCGTGCTCGTGTTCGCGGGCGGGTCGCAGTTCATGGTGGTCGGCGTGGTGGCCGCGGGTGGCGGCCTGGTCGCGGCGGTGGCGGGTGCGCTGGTGCTCAACGCGCGGCACCTGCCGTTCGGCCTGGCGCTCGGCGACATCATGGGCCGGGGGTTCCTGTCCCGGGCCGTGGGCTCGCACCTGCTCATCGACGAGTCGGTCGCGTTCGCCATGGCGCAGAAGGACGATCCCGAGCGGGCCCGGGCGGTGTTCTGGTTCCTCGGCACGTGCGCCTTCGTCGTGTGGAACCTCGGCACGATCGTCGGCGCCGCCGCCGGCCAGGTCATCGCCGACACGGACGCCTTCGGCCTGGACGCGGCCTTCCCGGCGGGGCTGCTGGCGCTGGTGCTGCCGTCGCTGCGGAACCCGCGCACGCGCAACGCGGCCCTGCTCGGGGCGGCGGTCGCCCTGGCCGCGACCCCGTTCCTGCCGGCGGGGGTGCCGGTGCTGCTGGCCCTCGTGGGGCTGGTGGCACTCGTGCCCGCACCCCGCGAGCAGGTGCCGGCATGAACCTCGTCGCCATCCTTGTTCTCGCTGTCGGGACCTATGCCTTCCGGCTCGCCGGGCCGCTCCTGCGCTCCCGGCTCGCCAGGGCTCAGGGGGACGAGGCCGCGCTCCCGCCGCGCCTCACCGAGCTGCTCTCCACCGCCGCGACGGTCCTGCTCGTCGCGCTCATCGCGACCACCGCGCTCACCGACGGCGGGAGGTTCGCCGGGATCGCGCTGCCGGCCGGGGTGCTCGCCGGGGCCCTGCTGGCGTGGCGCAAGGCGCCGTTCGTGGTGGTGGTCGTCGCGGCGGCGCTGGTCGCGGCCGGGCTGCGGGCGCTCGGCGTGCCGTAAGTAAGCTGGTCTGAATAGTAGGAGGTCCACAGGTGTCCGCTGGTCCGCTGATCGGTGTCCTCGCGCTGCAGGGTGACGTGCGCGAGCACGCCGCCGCGCTCGAGGCGAGTGGGGCCCGCGCGACCGCGGTGCGCCGGCCCGGCGAGCTGTCCGAAGTGGACGGCCTGGTCCTGCCGGGCGGCGAGTCGACCACGATGTCGCGGCTGCTCGACATCTTCGGGCTGCTCGACCCGCTGCGGGAGCGCGTCCAGCGGGGCATGCCCGTCTACGGCTCCTGCGCCGGCATGATCCTGCTGGCCAGCAAGGTGCTCGACGGGCGGGAGGACCAGCACCAGCTCGGCGGCCTCGACATGATCGTGCGGCGCAACGCGTTCGGCCGGCAGGTCGACTCGTTCGAGGAGGACCTCGACTTCGCCGGCGTCTCCGGCAGGGTGCACGCCGTGTTCATCCGCGCGCCGTGGGTCGAGTCCGCCTCACCGGAGGTCGAGGTGCTCGCCAGGGTCGGTGATGACCCGCAGGTCCCCGGTGGTGAAGCCGCCGCCGGTAGGATCGTCGCGGTTCGTCAGGGTCCCGTGTTGGCCACGGCGTTCCACCCCGAGCTGACGGGGGACACGCGGGTACACAGACTGTTCGTGGAGATGGTGGAGGGAACGTCGTGAGCGGAGCTTGCGGAGCGAACCAGATAACACAGGGCGACCGCGAGCGGCCGCTCGGAGCCTGCGAGGAGCGGTCGTGAGCGGCCACTCAAAATGGGCGACTACGAAGCACAAGAAGGCCGCACTGGATGCCAAGCGGGGCAAGCTCTTCGCGAAGCTGATCAAGAACATCGAGGTGGCCGCGCGGACCGGCGGCGGTGACCCCGACGGCAACCCGACGCTGTTCGACGCGATCCAGAAGGCCAAGAAGAACTCGGTTCCGCAGGACAACATCGAGCGCGCCCGCAAGCGTGGCGGCGGCGAGGAGGCCGGCGGCGCGGACTGGCAGACGATCATGTACGAGGGCTACGGCCCCAACGGCGTCGCCGTGCTGATCGAGTGCCTCACCGACAACCGCAACCGCGCCGCGAGCGAGGTCCGCACCGCGATGACCCGCAACGGCGGCAACATGGCCGACCCGGGCTCGGTGGCGTACCTGTTCAACCGCAAGGGTGTGGTGATCCTGCCGAAGAACGGCCTGTCCGAGGACGACGTGCTCATGGCCGTCCTCGAGGCCAGCGCCGAGGAGGTCAACGACCTGGGCGAGAGCTTCGAGGTCGTGTCCGAGGCCACCGACCTGGTCGAGGTGCGCAAGGCGCTACAGGAAGCGGGCTACGACTACGAGTCCGCGGAGGCGAGCTTCCTCCCGTCGGTCACCGTCCCGCTGGACGCCGAGGCCGCGCGCAAGGTTTTCCGCCTGATCGACGCCCTCGAGGACAGCGACGACGTGCAGAACGTGTACGCCAATTTCGATATCTCCGACGATGTCATGGCCGAGGTTGATGCCTGACCTGCCCTTATCGGTCGAGGAGCGTCGGCTGCGCGACCACCTGGTCGCGCAGGTCGACGCCCACGGCAGGGCGATCGTCGAGGTCGCCGGGGACAAGGACGGTGCGCCCTACACCTTCTCGGTCGGCGTGTGGCAGCGCTACGGCATTCCCGAGGCGGTGACCATCGGACTGCCCGAGGGCGCCGGCCGGCACCTGATCGACGCCTACATCGACCGCGCCAGCCAGGGTGAGGAGTTCCCGCCCGGCCAGGTCTGGGACGACCTGCTGGAAGGCGTGCTGGTCACCGTCGAGCGCGTCAACAGGGGCCACTACTTCGAGTTCTTCGGCAGCGTCTTCCTCCTCCACCCGGACGGCGACTTCGACGCGGTGCAGTTGATCACCGCGACCCCGGAGGACGACTGGCCGTGGGAGGCCGACGCCCCGCCCGGGTTCGACCTGTGGCAGCCGGTGCTCACCGAGAGCGGTCTCCCGGAGAGCTGGACACCCGGCGTCGACGGCCCCTGACGCGCGCTCCTGACCATTGACAGCGCGATTTCACTGTTGCCGCAAGGAAGTTGCCCCCGTGGCCGTCTCACCTGAACAGGCCAGAAGCAGCAAAACCCTCACACGCCGAAGACCCGTCGGCGCCGTCGCGTACCCTCACCGCGTCGGCCCCGACGACGAAGGCGAACCCGGATGATCATCTATGGCTGGAAGACGTACGTCCAGGTGCTGGCCGTACTGCGGTTGGTGTGCGGCCAGTGCGGGAACGCGTCGGAACACGTACTGCGCAAGCTGACGACGAAGTTCACGCTGTTCTGGATTCCACTCTTCCCGATCGGCAAGAAGCACACGCTGTTCTGTTCGGCGTGCGAGCACGAGCAGCGCATTCCGGGAGCGCAGGCCAAGGAGATGATGGCAACCGGCGGGATGCCGCCGGTCGGGATGCCGGGACCGGGTATGCCACACGGCATGCCGACCCCCGCGATGGCCGGTCCGGGGACGCCGCCTCCGGGTTTGCCGGGGGGACCGGGTGTGCCACCGGGAATGCCGGTGATGGGCGCTCCGGGTATGCCACCGGGAATGTCCGGCGCACCGATGGGTGCGCCGGGGATGTCCGGGCCTGGTACGCCACCGCCCGGTATGCCCTCGCCTGCCTATCCGGGTCAGGGGGTGCCTGGCATGCCGTGGCAGACGCCGATGCCCGGCCCGGGCACGCCACCGCCGGGTATGCCCGCCGCTGGCCCGTACGGACCGGGGCCGTACGGCGCACCGGGGACCGGCCCGCAGCCGCAGGTCCCGCCGCACGGCTATCCGCCGCGGCAGCCTTACCCGCCGCAGGGCTACCCACCTCAGGGCTACGGCACCCGCTGATGCGGGGCTGATCCCGACCCACGGGCGGCCCGGAGGCCAGGCCCCCGCGTGGACAGCGCGACGATCTTGTTACAGGCTGGACGGATGGCACGACCGCGACCACAGGACATGTCCGAGGCGCAGCTCGGCTTTCGGCCACGGAAGGCCGTTCGCTGGCTCGGGCCGAAGGTCCTGATCACCACCGGGGCGCAGTCGCTCGTCGCGGAGATATTCGGGTCCTACGCGGACAAGCGGGAGCTTCAGGGCAGCCTTCCCGCCGTCATCCATGACCATGGCGGCCACGACGAGCTGTGGTTCGACTACGTCGCCGACCTCGGTGACGGGTTCGACGCCACCTACTCCGTCGCCTCGCTGCTCGCCGCTCCGTCGCTCGACCTCGGGACTGTCGCGCCGCCCGGCCTCGAAACCGCCACCCCGCCACGCCTCGGGACCGCCGCCCGGCCCAGCCACGAAACGGCCACCCCGCCCGGCCTCGAAACCGCCACCCCGCCACGCCTCGATACCGCCGCCCGGCCCGGCCACGAAACGGCCACCCCGCGCGGCCAAGAGACCACCACCCCGCGCGGTCGGTTGCTGATCATGGGCGGTGACCAGGTCTATCCCGCCGCCTCGACCAGCCGCTACGAGGACCGCACGAAAGGCGTCTACCGCGCCGCGTTGCCCGTCGCGCCACCGCAGCCGCCGACGCTGCTCGCGCTGCCCGGCAACCACGACTGGTACGACGGTCTCACCTCGTTCCTCCGCGTGTTCGCCCAGCGCAGGCCGTTCGGCGGTTGGCAGACCGAGCAGACCCGCAGCTACTTCGCGGTCAGGCTTCCGCAGCGCTGGTGGCTCTACGCCATCGACACCCAGTTCGACGACTACCTCGACGCGCCCCAGCTGGAGTACTTCCGCACCGCCTCGGCCGACCTCCAGGACGGTGACGCGGTCATCCTCTGCACCTCGACGCCCGACTGGGTGCCCGCCGGCGCGGGTGGTGCGACCAAGGGCTACGACACGGTCGAGTTCTTCCAGCGCGAGATCATCCGCCCCCGGGGCGCGAGCGTCCGCCTCATGCTGTCCGGCGACACGCACCATTACGCGCGCTACGCCGAACAGGCCGGCACCAGCCAGTTGATCACCTGCGGTCTGGGCGGCGCCTACCTGGCGGCCACCGATCACCTGCCGGTGGAGCTGACCCTGCCACCGCACCGGTCGCGGGTGCGTGAACCGGCCCAGGCCACGCGGTTCGAGCTGAAGACCCGCTACCCGCGGCACACCGGGCGTCTGGCGGCGGGCATCTTCCGGCTGCCCTGGCGCAACCTCGGCTTCTGGGGCCTGACCGGCGCCACCCAGCTGCTCACCACCATGGCCATGCTGTACGGACTGACCGAGTCCGCCGTGCGGTCGGGTGTGTTCGGCCTGCTGACGTCGTGGTCACCGGCGGTCATCGTGGCGGGCGTGCTGGTCCTGGCCGGTGTGGCGTTCGCCCGGTTGGAGCTGCCGGGGGCCGCTCGCCGGCATGTCATCGCGGGTGCGATGCACGCGGTGGGGCACCTGGCGCTGAGCGTCGGCTGGGCACTGGCGATCCGCTGGCTCTACCACGACGTGCTCCCGCACGGCGCGGTCGGGGACTGGCTGGTGTTCCTCGTCGCCGCGGTCGGCACCCCCGTGCTCATCGGCTTCGTCGACGCCGAGGTGGTCGCGCTGTACCTGCTGGTCGCGAGCCGCCGCGGCATCAACCTGAACGAGCTGATGGCCGGCCAGAGCGTCGAGGACCACAAGGGTTTCCTGCGCATGCACATCGCCGACGACGGCACCCTGACCATCTACCCGGTCAAGCTCGACAGGATCTGCCGCACGTGGCGCCCCAACCCGGACGGCGCCGCCACCGACCCGTGGTTCCTGCCCGAGCGGCCCCTGACCCCCGAGCTGATCGAACCCCCGATCAGGATTCCGCGCACGCCGTGAAGGGCGCGGGGCCGGAGCGGATGGGGGAGGGGGTGGCCCGCACCCGCCCCGGCGTGAGAGGTCACTGGCGACGCGGGAGGTTGAACTCCTCCATCGCCATGACCGGTCGTAGGCGCGTGGTCGGGCCGCCCGGCGTGAAGGCGTCGCGCAGGACGTTGCCACCGACCAGGTTGCCCAGAGCACCCATGATCATCCCTTGGTCCAGCGCCAGGTACCGCTTCGCCACCGTGCCGCTGCGCACGGCGACCGCGTCGTAGAAGCCACCGGGGCCGTAGCTGTCGAAGTCCCGGCGCAGCCTCGCCAGCTCCGCCGCCGCCGCGTGTGGCTGGTACGCCGACGCCAGCACGACCGCGTGGGGGGTCACCACGCCGTCACCGTAAGACGATGGCAGTGGTTGCGGGTCTCGGCAACCCTCGAAACCCACGTCCACCGACGTGCGTTCCTCGTCGCTCGTGTAGCCGAGCGTGTCGAGCCCCATGAGGTCGACACCGTACTCCCGATAGCCGCCCTCCGGGTTCGACGACGGCGAGAAACCCCAGTGACCGTACTTCGCGTCGGAGAGCCCGTGCTCGATCTGCCCGCGCACGTACACCGAATGCTGCCGCGCCCACGAGTCGCGGCCCCACGCCACCTCCGGCACGAACATGTCCGGCATCAGCTCCTCGAACATGTCACCGCCCCACGTCGGCACGAACCGCAGCCCGCGGTAGGTGTAGCTGCCCTCGAACACCGGCACGCCGAGGTAGTCCACGAACCGGCCCGCCGGCTTCTGCTCCTGCCACCCCCAGTCGCAGGTGTCCGGGAACGTCCGCCACGGCGCGAAGTAGTGCGCCGCCGGCACCTGGCCCAGCGAGATCGCCACGTACGTGATCATCCGCGTCTCCGAGGCGAACGTGCCGTACGTGTGGCAGGTGTAGTACACCTCCGGGCCGGCGCCGGTGTAGTTGCCGGGCAGCGAGCACTGGGGCGCCGGGGGCGGGGCGTCCCAGAAGCCGCCGCGCATCAGGCCCGCCGGCACCTCCGGGCCACGCGCCACCGGATCGTAGTAGAACGCGAAGTCCATGGGCGCCAACAATTCCTGCGCCTGAGCCCGCACCTCGGGCACCGCGTTGCGCACGACCATCAGCGCGGCCGCCAGCCACGCGTTGTCCACACTGGACGCGAACGGGTACACCACCGACCCGTCCTCGGGCCACGTGTGCAGCAGCGACAGCGTCGCCGGGTCGTACCAGTTGTAGAACTGCCCGGACGCGGGATGCCGCCGCAGGCGCCCCAGCGACGACAGCGTGGTCCGCACGCGGGACACCAGCTCCCGGCGCGAGATCACGCCGAGGTCCTCGGCCACGACCGCCGACCACAGGTACGAGCCGATGTTCGTCGGCGACGTGTACCTCGCCCGCGTCGCCGGGTCGAGCGCGCCGCCGATGTGGTCCGCGGGCAGTCCCGTCGACGGGACGGTCATCGCGGTGAACGACCGCCACGTGTCGCGGACCAGCCGTAGCGCCGGGGACGCGTCGGCGGGGGTGACGGGGGTGAGCAGAGCGGCCGCGAGCACCGCGACCACGGCGGTTCGTAATCGGGACATGGCACCTACTTCAGTCCGGTCGTCGCGATACCGCGGACGAAATGACGTTGCAGCAGGACGAAAACGACGAGCACCGGCAGTACGACCACGACCGCGCCGGCGATGAGGATGTCGTACTCGGTCCGGTTCTGCCCGATCGCGTAGAGCGCCAGTGCGACCGGCAGCGTGTAGGTTCCCTCCTCCGTCGCCGCGACCAGCGGCCACAGGAAGTTGTTCCAGGAGGCCAGGAACGTCAGGATGCCGAGCGTGGCGAGCGCCGGCCGGCACAGCGGGAGCACGATCCGCCAGAAGATCCGCCACTCCGACGCCGCGTCGATGCGCGCGGCCTCCAGCAGGTCGTCCGGAATGGACAGGATGAACTGGCGCATCAGGAACACGCCGAACGCCTGCGCCAGATACGGCAGGATGAGCCCGGCCAGCGTGTTGACCAACCCGAGGTTCGACGACAGCACGAACAGCGGCACGATCGTGACGATGCTCGGCACCATCAGCGTGCCCAGCACGATCCCGAACAGCACGCGCCGGCCGGCGAACCGCAGCTTCGCGAGCGCGTACCCGGCGGCACTGCAGAACAGCAGGTTGCCCAGCGTCGTCACCACGGCGACGACCGCCGAGTTCGTGAAGTACGTGGGGAAGTCGAGGCGTTGGAACAGGCTGCCGTAGTTGGCGAGCGTCGGGTCGTGCGGCCACCACGTCGGCGGGTCCGCGCGGATCTCGGCCTCCGGCTTGAGCGAGGACAGCAGCATCCACACGAACGGCCCGGCGACGAGCACCAGCCCGCCGACCAGGATCGCGTACAGGGCCGTCCGCGCGACCCGGTCCCGTGCGCGGCGGCTAGTCAACGTCGCTCCTCAGCAGCTTGAACCAGGCGATCGACAGCAGTACCACGACCACGAACAGCACGTAGCCCATGGCGGACGCGTAGCCGTAGTTGCCGAACCCGAACTGGTTGTAGGTGTGGTAGGCGACCGACAGCGTCGAGTCGAGCGGGCCACCCTGCGTCATCACGAACGGCTCCTCGAAGAACTGGACGTAGCCGATCGTCGTGACCACCGCGACGAACAGCATGGTCGGCCGCAGCATCGGCACGGTCAGGTACCGGAACTGGGCGAGGCGGCGCGCGCCGTCGATCGTGGCCGCCTCGTAGAGGTCCTTCGGGATCGCCTGCAGCCCGGCCAGGAAGATCACCATCCCGAAGCCGAGGTTGCGCCACGCGCTCATGACGATCAGCGTCGGCAGTGCGAACCTCCTGTCGTTGAGCCAGTTCGGCCCGTGGATGCCGTAGAGGCCGAGGATCTCGTCGAGCAGACCGGTGTCCGGCTGCAGGACGAACCGCCACACGACGGAGATCGCGACGATGCTCGTGACGACCGGCAGGTAGTAGCCGACGCGGAACACCGCCTGGAACCGCACCAGCCCGGAGTTGAGCCCCAGCGCGACGACGAGCGCCAGTGCCATGGTGAGCGGCACCCCGACCACGACGAAGACCGCCGTGTTGCCGGCCGCGGTGAGGAACTTCTCGTCGCGCAGGAGCCGGAGGTAGTTGTCGAGCCCGACGAAGTCGACGTTGAGGGGGGTGCGCAGGTCGGTGCCGCGGAGGTCCGTGAGGCTCATGAGCAGCGACGCGGCCACCGGCCCCGCGGTGAACACGCCGAACAGCAGGGCGAACGGCAGCGCGAAGCCCCACCCCGTCAGGGTGCGGCCCACACGAGGTGGACCGGACCTCCGGCCCGGCCGTGTGCCGGCCACCACACCGCCGCCGGCGGCCTGGTCGGGTGTCCGGTCGCGGGCCGTGGCAGCGGCACCGCCCGGGTCTGCCCGGGTCGACGCCTTCCCGGCCGCCGTGCCGGGCCGACCCGACACCTCAGCCACCGGTGCCGATCGACGTCGCCTGCGCCTGCATGGCCTTCGCCGCGTCGGCCGCGGACTCGGTGCCCTTGGCGACCTTCTCCAGCTCCGTGTCGATCCCGGCCGCGATCTGCTCCCACGTCGGGATCGACGGCGGCGCCTTGGCCTTGTCCAGCTGCTCGCCGAACAGCGCCAGCCGCTTGTCACCCGCCAGCGCCTCGTCGTCCCACGCCGCCTGCACCGACGGCAGGTCCGCCACCGTCCGGTACCACTTCACCTGCACCCGCGGCCGCATCAGGTACGACACGAACTTCCACGCCGCGTCCCGGTTCTTGGCGCCCTTGAACACCGCGAGGTTGCTGCCGCCGATGAACGACGTGAAGTCGCCCGACCCGGTCGGCATGGGCCACAGCTCGTACTTTCCCTTGCCGCCCAGCTCGTCCAGCAACCCGATGTGCCACGGGCCGGAGACGAACGACGCGATCTCGCCCGACAGCAGCTTCGGCTCCGTCTCGCCCTCGCGCAGCCGGTCGCGGGTGGACAGTCCGCTGTCGTAGAAGGACCGGTAGTAGTCGAGCGCCTGCACGACCTCCGGCGAGTCCAGGGTGAACTTCTGACCGTCGTAGATATCCCCGCCGTTCTGCCACACGAACGGCATCACGGTCTGCCACGCACCCGTCTGGCCAGGCTGCAGGTAGATGCCCCACCTGGCGCCGCCCTTGGTCCGCATGTCCTCGACGGCCCTGGTCAGCTCGGCCCACGTCTTCGGCGCGGCGGAGATCCCGGCCTTCTCGGCGACCGAGGAGTTCACGTACAGCAGCCGCGTCTCCACATACCAGGGCACGCTGAACGAGGTGCCGTCCACGACCCCGGTCTCCCAGGCGCCGGGGAAGAAGTCGTCCTTGTCCACCAGCTCGGGCGGCACGACGTCGAGCGCGCCGGTCTTCGCGAACTCGCCGACCCACGTGGTGCCCAGCATGGTCACGTCCGGCGTCTGCTGCCCGGCGATGGCCGCGGACAGCTTGTTGTGGGCGCCGTCCCAGGGCACCGGGGTCACGGTCACGTGCGCGTCCGGGTTCTCCTTCATGAACGCGTCGGCCAGCACCGACAGCTTCTCGCCCTCGGTGCCCATGGCCCACACGCTGAGGTCGCCCGACGCCGTGCCCCCGGAGACCGCCTCACCCCGCTTGGCGCCGCCGTCGTCGCCGTCCCGGCCGCACGCCGACAGCGCGAGCGCCGCCACTGCCACCGCGGCCAGAAAACGCCTGGTCATGCCCTACCTCCCGACTCGTGGACGCCGCAGCTGGTCCGCACCACCAGCCGGGTCGGCAACACCTCATGGCGCGCGGGCGTCGCGCTGCCCTGGATCCGCTCGTCCAGCCAGCGGGCCGCGGTCGCGCCGAGTTCGCGCATGGACTGGTGCACGGTGGTCAGCCGCGCGTAGTCGGCGGCCATGACGTCGTCCCAGCCGGTCAGGGCCAGGTCGCCGGGCACGGACAGGCCGAGGTCCTCCGCCGCCCGCAACGCGCCGAGCGCGACCTCGTCGTTGGCGCAGACGATGGCGTCCGGCCTGGTGCCGGACAGCAGCTCCCGGGCCGCCGCGTAGCCGGAGCGCACGTCGAACGCACACGGGGCCGGGGCCGGCACCGCGCGCCCGGCCTCGGTGAGCGCCTGGCGGAACCCCGCGTACCGACCCGTCACATCCGGCGACTCACCCGGATCCCCGAGGAACGCGAACGTCCGGTGGCCGTGGCCGAGCAGGTGCGCGGTCAGGTCGCGGGCGCTGCGCTCGTTGTCGGCGGTGACCGTGTCGACCAGCCCGACGGGGGTGCGCGCCAGCAGCACGAGCGGCAGCCCCGTGTCGGCGATCCGCCCCACGACGCCGTCCCGCACGGTCCGGCCCATGATCACCATGCCGTCGACGCGTCCCGCCAGCTCCAGCACGGCGTCCGCGGCGCCCCGCCGGCCGTTCGTGGCGAGGATCAGCACGCTGCGGCCCAGCTCGGCGACGACCTCCTCGTAGCCGAGCAGGACCTCCGCGTAGTAGGGGCCGGACAGGTCGGGGAAGACGATGCCGTTGGCGGCGTGCTGTCCCTCGGCGAGCGCACGGCCCGCGCCGCTGGGGCGGAACCGCAGCTCCTCGGCGACCTCGCGCACGTGGCGCCGGGTGGGGGCCGCGACCAGCTGGGAGTCACGCAGCGCCCGGGACACGGTGGCGATGGACACCCCGGCCCGTTCAGCCACCTCGTAGATGGTGACCGGGCGCCGTTCCCGACCCGACATGACAGCGGCCTTCCGTGGTTGGAAGCGCTTACATTTCCCGTTGCTGAATTTCTAACACGGGTGTCAAGCCGAACCCTCCTGTCCAACGGGGCCGACGTCCGGTTCAACCGTGTCGGTGCGCCGGGTCCGGGTCCCGACCCCCTAGAGTTCGAACTGATGTTCTCGGGAGGCAGGACCATGCGGGTGTTGGGCGTCGACCCCGGTCTGACCAGGTGCGGGATCGCCGTGGTGGACGGGGCGGTCGGCCGCGAGCTGACGTGCGTCGAGGTCGGCGTGGTCCGCACGCCGGTCGACGCCGAGCTGTCCGTCCGCCTGCTCGCCGTGGCCGACGCCGTCGAGGGCTGGCTCGACCGCCACAAGCCGGACGTCGTCGCCGTCGAGCGGGTGTTCAGCCAGTACAACGTCCGCACCGCGATGGGCACCGCCCAGGCCGGCGGCGTGGTCGCGCTCGCCGCCGCCCGGCGCGGGCTGCGGGTCGTGTTCCACACCCCCTCCGAGGTCAAGGCCGCGGTCACCGGGTCGGGCCGTGCGGACAAGGCGCAGGTCACCGGTATGGTCACCAAACTGCTCGGGCTCACGACGGCGCCGAAACCGGCCGACGCCGCGGATGCGCTCGCCATCGCCATCTGCCACGTCTGGCGCGCACCCATGCGCGACCGGCTCGCCGAGGCGGAGGCGCGGGCCGCCGAGCTCGCCCGCAACCACAAGGCACGGCTCGCGGCGGCCGCCGCGAAGAGGAAGACGACATGACGCCCCGTGCGCCGACCGAGCGGCTCCCCACCGCACCGCGGGGGAACGTGACGTGAACCGGCCACAAGTGCGTGACCGAACGGAACATTCGTTCCTCGACGCGACCAAGACGGTGAATTCCGGAGAGGCGGAACAGTCCACATGATCTCGCGCGTACGCGGGAAGGTGCTCTCGATCGGCCTGGACCACCTGGTCGTCGAGGTCGGCGGGGTCGGCCTGCTGATCACCGCCACCCCGGCCACGCTCGCCACCCTCCGCACCGGTGCGGAGGCGATCCTCGAGACCACGCTCGTCGTCCGCGAGGACTCGCTGACCCTGTTCGGCTTCGCCGACGCCGAGGCACGCGAGCTGTTCGGCCTGCTGCAGACCGTCTCCGGGATCGGCCCGCGCATCGCCATGGCCACGCTCGCCGTGCTCGACCCCGCCCAGCTGCGCGCGGCGCTCGCGGAGGGCAGCATCGCCGTGCTCACCCAGGTCCCCGGCATCGGCCGCAAGGGTGCGGAACGGCTGATCATCGAACTGCGGGACAAGGTCGGCGCGCTCGCCGCCGTCACCGCCGGGTCCGTGGCCACGGGCAACGGCGCGGTGCGGGGGAGCGTGGTCGAGGCGCTGACCGGCCTCGGCTTCCCGGCCAAGCAGGCCGAACAGGCCGTCGACGGGGTCCTCGCCGAGAACGGCACGTCCGACACCTCGACCGTCCTGCGCAGGGCGCTCGCCACCCTGGGCAACAAGCGGTAGACGGTCGTGCACGATGAAACCGTGACGGACGAGGACTCGCTGGCCACCCCGGAGGTACTGCCGGGGGACGACGAGGCGACGCTGCGCCCCAAGCGGCTCGCCGAGTTCATCGGGCAGCACCGGGTCCGTGAGCAGCTCGAGCTGGTCCTCCAGGGCGCCGTCCGGCGTGGCGTGCCGCCGGACCACGTGCTGCTGTCCGGCCCGCCCGGCCTCGGCAAGACCAGTCTCGCCATGATCATCGCCGCGGAGCTGGACGCCTCGCTGCGCATCACCTCCGGTCCCGCGCTGGAGCGGGCCGGCGACCTCGCGGCCATGCTGTCCAACCTCGTCGAGGGCGACGTGCTGTTCATCGACGAGATCCACCGGATCGCCCGGCCGGCCGAGGAGATGCTCTACCTGGCGATGGAGGACTTCCGCGTCGACGTGGTCGTCGGCAAGGGCCCCGGCGCCACCAGCATCCCCCTTGAGATCGCGCCGTTCACGCTGGTCGGCGCGACCACCCGGTCCGGGACGCTGACCGGGCCGCTGCGCGACCGGTTCGGCTTCACCGCGCACATGGAGTTCTACTCGGCCGAGGAGCTGGACCGCGTGGTGCGCCGGTCCGCCACGATCCTCGGCGTCGAGCTGCGGCCCGACGGCGCCGCGGAGATCGCCGGCCGCTCCCGCGGCACGCCCCGCATCGCCAACCGGCTGCTCCGCCGGGTGCGCGACTTCGCCGAGGTCCGCGCGGACGGGGTCGTGACCAGGGACGTCGCCAGGGCGGCGCTCCAGGTCTACGACGTCGACGAGCTGGGCCTCGACCGGCTGGACCGGGCCGTGCTCGACGCGCTCGTGCGGTCGTTCGGCGGTGGTCCGGTGGGCGTCTCGACACTGGCTGTGGCGGTCGGCGAGGAGGCAAGTACCGTAGAAGAGGTGTGCGAGCCGTACCTGGTACGGGCAGGGATGCTCGCGAGGACGCCCCGAGGCCGGGTGGCCACGGCGGCGGCATGGTCCCATTTGGGGCTTTTGCCCCCGCCTACCGCTCCTGGCCCGGTGCCGCCTACCCTGTTCGACAGCGACATGAACGGTGACACCGCGCACGCCGCGGACTAGGTAACTCACGGACGGACGACTATGGAACTCCTCCCCATGCTCCTGCTGTTCGGGCTGCTGGGCGTCATGATGTATTTCATGACCCGGCGCCAGCGCAAGGCGCAGGAGCAGCAAGCGACTCTCCAGAACTCGCTGGAGGTCGGTGACCGGGTGATGACCACCTCGGGTCTGTACGGCACGATCACCGACGCGGAAGACGGCACGACCGTGACGCTGGAGATCTCCCCCGGTATCGAGACCGAGTGGCTGCGTGCCGCCGTCCGCGAGAAGGTCGGTCCCGTCGAGGAGCTGGTCGAGGACGCGGACGACATCGAAGGCATCGACGACATCGAGGCCATCGAGGTCGTCGCGGTGCCCGACACCGTCGACGCCGAGACCAACGAGCCGCCGGCCATCAAGGACGACGCCGAGCTCGAGTCGGGCAAGAAGAAGTAGCTCTCCGCGTGAGCGTGGCGTGACCGTGTGACACGGCCCTCACGTCGCGGCAGGTACGCTGCGCCCTCACCCACACAGGCAACGGGTGCGGGCGCAGTCACGTGACCAACACACGCGCGCCCACCCCTGTAGGTTCAAGGAGATCGACCGACCGTGGCCTCATCCGCCGGGCAGATCCGCCCAGGACGCTATCTCGCGTTCTTCGTTTTCATCGTGGTTCTGCTCTATGGCCTGCTGTTCGGGACGGGCAATCACAAACCCAGCCCGAAGCTCGGCATCGACCTCCAGGGCGGCACCCGCGTCACGCTGACCGCACGCACGCTCAACGGTGAGGCGCCGAGCAAGGAGGCCCTCAACCAGGCGCGGCAGATCATCGAGACCCGCGTCAACGGCATCGGTGTCAGCGGCACCGAGGTCGTGCTGGACGGCACCAACATCATCATCACGGTACCGGGCGAGGAGGGCGACCAGGCCAAGAACCTCGGCCAGACCGCCCAGCTCCGGTTCCGCGCGGTGATCGGGCAGCCGCAGGCCGCCACCCAGCCGGCGAGCGACACGACGTCGACCCAGCCGACCACCCCGCCGGCCAGCGAGACGACCACGCCGCCGTCGAGCGACAACCCGTCGGTCGGGTCGAGCGCCTCGAACAACCCGCAGGGCCGTCCCGCCCCGGCCGTCGCCGGCCAGCCGGCCAGCACGGCCCCGTCCACGCCGCCCGCCACCACGACGACCACCGCGCCGCCGTCCTCGGGCGCCGCCGACGGCGACAAGCTGGACCCCGCGATCCTCGCCGACCCGCTGGTGGCGTGCCCGAAGTACTCCGAAGACGTCGACACCTACGCCAAGGACGTCAAGGCGAACCGGGACAGCAAGGTCACCACGGCCCAGCTCATCCAGCTCGGTCGCGCCTGCCGCCAGTCCGACAAGCTCGCGCCGAGCAAGGACGGCACCGTCCAGGCCGACCAGACCACCCAGCAGATGGCGATGGCCGCGCTCGACTGCTCGAAGCCGGACCCGCTGGTCGGCAACGACGACCGCAACAAGCCGCTGGTGGCCTGCGACCAGGACGGCACGGCCAAGTACATCCTCGGCCCGACCTTCCTCGACGGCACCGACATCAGCAACGCCGGCTCCGCGCCGGACCCCCAGGGCGTCGGCTACGTCGTCACCCTCGACTTCAACAGCTCCGGCGGCAAGACCTGGGCCGACTACACCTCGGCCCACGTCAACGAGATGGCCGCGTTCGTGCTCGACACCCAGGTCGTCTCGGCGCCGCAGATCCAGGGCGCCATCACCGGTCAGACCCAGATCACCGGTGGCCAGGGCGGGTTCTCCTCCGCGGAGGCCAAGGACCTCGCGAACGTGCTGAAGTACGGCTCGCTGCCGCTGTCGTTCGACTCGTCCGAGGCGGAGACGGTGTCCGCGACGCTGGGCCTCGCCTCGCTGAAGGCCGGCCTGATCGCGGGCGCGCTCGGCCTGCTGCTGGTGTTCGTCTACTGCCTGTTCTACTACCGGGTGCTCGGCCTGCTGACGATGCTGTCGCTGGTCTGTTCCGGTGTGATCGTGTTCGCGGTCCTGGTGCTGCTCGGCCGGTGGATCGGGTTCACGCTCGACCTCGCCGGTGTCGCCGGGTTCATCGTGGCCATCGGTATCACCGCGGACTCGTTCGTCATCTTCTTCGAACGGCTGAAAGACGAGATACGCGAGGGCAGGACGTTCCGCTCCGCGGTACCCAGGGCGTGGGTGCGCGGTCGGCGGACGATCCTGTCCGCGGACGCGGTCATGTTCCTCGCCGCCGGCGTGCTGTACGTGCTGGCGGTGGGCCAGGTCCGCGGCTTCGCGTTCACACTGGGCATGTCCACTGTGCTCGACCTGGTCGTGGTCTTCCTCGTGACGCACCCGCTGGTGGCGCTGGCGTCGCGGTCGAAGTTCCTGTCGAGGCCGGGCATGTCGGGGCTGGGCGCGGTACAGCGCCAGGCGAGCGAGCGGCGGGCGGCCGCCGCCCGTACCGTGGCGAAGGAGGCGTGACGTGGCTGACGTGAAGGCAGCGCCCGTCAAGAAGGACAGCTTCTTCCACCGGCTCCACGTGGGCACCGGTGCGCTCGACGTGGTCGGCAAGCGCAAGCGGTGGTACGTCTTCTTC
The DNA here is from genome assembly GCF_045807065.1 of Actinophytocola sp. Taxonomy (GTDB): domain Bacteria; phylum Actinomycetota; class Actinomycetes; order Mycobacteriales; family Pseudonocardiaceae; genus Actinophytocola. The sequence goes on from NZ_JBJMIE010000228.1 coordinate 19,040, forward strand.
GCGATCCTGATCCTCGTGTGCGTGGGGTCGATCGTGTTCCGCGGCTTCAACCTCGGCATCGACTTCACCGGCGGCACCCGGATCTCGATGCCCGCGCACGGCGCGCACGGCGACATCGCGGTCAGCCAGGTCCAGGACGTCTTCAAGAACACCCTCGGCTTCGAGGACGCGGCCACGCAGACGGTGGGCACCGGCGGCGCGTCGACGATCCAGATCCGGTCGGAGACGCTGAACCCCGCCCAGGTCACCAAGCTGAAGGACGCGCTGTTCGGCCGGTTCCAGCCGCTGAACTCCAGCGGGCAGCCGAGCGAGCGGGCCATCAGCGACAGCGCGGTGAGCGCGTCGTGGGGTGGGGAGATCTCGCAGCAGGCGCTGATCGCGCTCGCCGTGTTCCTGGTGCTGGTGACGATCTTCCTCGCGCTGTACTTCGAGAAGTGGATGGCCGTCGCGGCGCTGGCCGCGCTCGTCCACGACATCGTGGTCACGGCGGGCGTGTACTCGATCGTCGGCTTCGAGGTCACCCCGGCGACCGTGATCGGTCTGCTGACGATCCTCGGTTTCTCGCTGTACGACACGGTGGTGGTGTTCGACAAGGTCAGGGAGAACACCCGCGGCCTGCTGGGGCTGACCCGCCGCACCTACCCGGAGGCGGCGAACCTGGCGCTGAACCAGACGCTGATGCGGTCGATCAACACGTCCCTGATCGCGACCCTGCCGGTGCTGGGCCTGCTGGTCGTCGGCGTCGGCCTGCTCGGTGTCGGCACCCTGCAGGACCTGGCGCTGGTGCAGCTGACCGGCATCATCGCGGGTGCCCTGTCCTCGATCGCGCTGGCCACGCCGGTGCTCGTGGACCTGAAGATGCGCGAGCCCCAGTTCCAGCAGCAGGCGGCCCGCGTGCGGGCCCGGCGGGACAACCTGGCCCGCAAGGCCGCCGAGCGCGAGGCCTCCCCGGCCCCTGCCGCGGCGGCCGCCCTGGACGAGGACCTCGCGACGACGGACGACGAGTCGCTGGAAGCCGAGCTGCGCCAGGAACGCGCGATGGCCGCGGCCAGCAGCGTCCCGGCCCGCAACCCGAAGACGGCGGCGGCCCAACGCCGCGGCCGCCCGGCGGGCAAGCACCCCGGTCGCCCGTCCGGCAAGCGCCGCCGGTGACTGATCTCGAGGACGCGCTGGCACTGGTTCGCACGGTCCCGGACTTCCCCGCACCGGGGGTGCTGTTCCGGGACCTGAACCCGCTGTTCGCGTCCGAGCCGGCGCTACGGGCGGTCATCGACGCGATGGCCGCCCAGCTCCCGGCGGATGTGGACACCATCGCGGCCATCGAGGCCCGCGGCTTCCTGCTCGGCGGCGCCCTGGCCGTGGTCAGCGGCCGAGGCCTGGTGGCGATCCGCAAACCGGGCAAACTCCCGGTGGTCGCCGACCGCGTCGACTACGCCCTGGAGTACGGCACCGCCACCCTGGAACTCCCCGGCGGCGTCGTGTCACCCGGCGCCCAGGTAGCGGTCGTGGACGACGTCCTGGCAACGGGCGGCACGGTCGACGCCACGTGCCAACTACTCGAACGCGCCGGCGCGACGGTCTCACTCGTGACGGTCGTGCTGGAACTCCAGGCCCTGGGCGGCCGCAACCGCCTGCCCGGCCGCAAGATCGAGGCACTGCGCACGATCTGACCGCTGCGAGGCGATCTGACCTCTGCGAGGCGCTATGAGCCGCTTGCGAGACGGCTGGCAGGCCCGCCGCGGCCGGTGGTGGTGGATCGCCGCCCTGATCCTCGTCCCAGTCCCGCTCGGCTCGGCACTGTCCGTGGCGCTGCTCCTCACACTGGTCGACGCGGCGAACACGGCAGACCAGATTGAGCTGATCAAGACCGGGCTGGCGATCGGCGCCGGTATGGGTGGCGCGGTGGCCCTAGTGCTGGCGGGGCGGCGGCAGTGGTCGACGGAGCAGGCCCACCGCGTCGCCGAACAGTCCGCCGCCGACGTCCGCCACGACGCCACCGAACGGCGAATCACCGACCTGTACTCGAAGGCCGCCGACCAGCTCGGCTCGGACAAGGCCGCGGTCCGACTCGCCGGCCTCTACTCACTGGAACGGCTCGCGCAGGACACCCCGACTCTGCGCCAGACCATCGTGAACCTGCTCTGCGCCTACCTCCGGATCCCGTTCAATGCCCCACCGTGGCCACTCGACGACAAGCCCGTCGAGGAGAATCAGCTTCGAGAACTGGAAGTGCGGCGAACGGCACAGCACATTCTGGCCGCACACCTGCGGTTCGCCGGCGCCTACGGTCAACAGCACGAGACGTTCTGGCCGAACATCGACGTCGCACTGAACGGCGCGGTGCTCTATCGCTTCGACATGACGGGTGCCCGGGTTCGCTGCAGCTCGTTCGGTGGCGCGCGGTTCGTCGGCTGGACCAGCTTCGAGCACTGCGACTTCCAGGGGCCAGCGATTTTCGGCGGCGCGCGGTTCGAGCAGGCAACCAGCTTCCGAGGGGCTTGGTTCCACGCCGAGGCGCGGTTCCGCGGCGTCCACTTCGACGGTCCTACCCGCTTCGACGACACGGAGTTCCACGGAGAGACGCTGTTCGGCGGGGTTCGGCACCTGGAGACCGGTGACAAGAAGGACGGTGCCGTGTTCGCCGATGAGGCGACCTTCACCGACGCCAGGTTTGTGCGGCAGCCGGTCTTCGAGCACGTGCGTGCCGCGGTGCCGCTGGTTGGACTGTCCGGCTCAGTCGAACTGGACTGAGCGTTTTGCCAGGCCGTACCAGTAGCCGTCGATCACCGAGGTCGGGGTGTCCGTGGTGCCGACGCTCGCGCCCAGCGACACGAACAGTGGGGCGAAGTGCTCGGTGCGGGGGTGGGCCAGGCGGGCGGCCGGCGACTTGTGCTCGAAGTCCAGCAGTGCGTCGAAGTCCTTCGTTGCCAGTGCCTCGGCGCCCCAGTGGTCGAACTCGGCTGACCAGGTGGGTGCCTCGGCGGCCGGGCCGTCGACCATGCGCAGGGCGGACAGGTTGTGGGTGAAGAAGCCGCTGCCGACGATCAGCACACCCTCGTCTCGGAGTGGGGCCAGGCGCTGGCCGACGGCGAAGAGCTCGGCCGGGTCCAGTGAGGGCATCGACATCTGCAGGACCGGCACGTCGGCGTCCGGGTACATCTCCTTCAGCGGCACGTACGCCCCGTGGTCCAGGCCGCGGGCGGGGTCGTCGTGGACGTTGCCCAGCAGGGCACGCACCGACGCGGCCAGCTCCGGTGCGCCGGGCGCCGGGTACGTCACCTCGTAGTAATGCTCGGGGAAGCCCCAGAAGTCGTAGACCAGCGGTACGGAGGTCGTCGCGCTGATGGTCAGGGGGGCGTTCTCCCAGTGTGCGGACACGATCAGCACCGCGGCGGGCTTCGGCAACTGGCCCGACCAGTCGGCCAGTTGACGCGTCCACAGCGGGTCGTCGGCGAGGGGCGGCGCCCCGTGGCTGAGGTAGAGCACCGGCATCGACATGGCTGGCTCCCACAGTTGAAGTTTCAACTACAGCGTAACATCAACCCGGCGGCGGATCTTCCGACCGAACGCGGTTATTCTCAGTCTCAAAGGAGCTTGCCTTTGAGTCAGAACGTCGAGACCGGAGCGGCGGCGGAGGCCACGCCACCGCCGGCCGTTCGCGCGCCCTCAGCCACACGGCGCGTACGCGCTCGCCTCGCCAGGCGTATCACCGCGCAGCGGTCCGCGCCGGTCAAGCAGGTGCTCGAACCCCTGGCCGCCGTCCACCGCGAGCTGCACCCCAAGGCCGACCTCGCCCTGCTGCAACACGCCTACGACGTCGCCGAGGAGGCCCACCGCGGTCAGCGCCGCAAGTCCGGCGACCCGTACATCACCCACCCGCTCGCCGTCGCGACCATCCTCGGTGAGCTGGGCATGGACACCATCACGCTCGTCGCCGCGCTCCTGCACGACACCGTCGAGGACACCGACTACGCCCTGTCCGACCTCCAGGAGGACTTCGGCGAGGAGGTCTCGCGCCTGGTCGACGGCGTGACGAAGCTCGACAAGGTGCAGCTCGGCAGCGCGGCCGAGGCCGAGACGATCCGCAAGATGGTCATCGCCATGGCGCGCGACCCGCGCGTACTGGTCATCAAGCTGGCCGACCGGCTGCACAACATGCGCACCATGCGCTTCCTGCCGCCCGAGAAGCAGGCGAAGAAGGCCCGCGAGACCCTCGAGGTGCTCGCCCCGCTCGCCCACCGCCTCGGCATGGCCACCGTCAAGTGGGAGCTGGAGGACCTCGCCTTCGCGATCCTGCAGCCCAAGAAGTACGACGAGATCGTCCGCCTCGTCGCCACCCGCGCCCCCTCGCGCGACACCTACCTGCAGAAGGTCACCAGCGAGCTGACCAGCGACCTGGAGCAGTCGCGCATCATCGCCAAGGTCGAGGGCCGCCCCAAGCACTACTACTCGATCAACCAGAAGATGATCGTCCGCGGCCGCGACTTCGACGACATCCACGACCTGGTCGGCGTGCGCCTGCTCGTCGACGACGTGCGTGACTGCTACGCGGCCATGGGCGTGGTGCACGCGATGTGGCAGCCGATGCCCGGCCGCTTCAAGGACTACATCGCCCAGCCCCGCTTCGGCGTGTACCAGTCCCTGCACACCACCGTGATCGGCC
>NZ_JBJMIE010000229.1:0-41879 GCF_045807065.1 Actinophytocola sp.
CAGCCGCCGCAGCCGCGTGTGCCGGGGCGGCTCGCTCTCCAGCAGCGAGTTCTGGTGCAGCAGGTTGAACGCGGCGAAGTCCGACGCCGGCTCCCTGTCCCGCCAGAGGCGCCCGGCCGACCGGTCCCGCAGCACCTCCGAGCACGCCGCGTGCGACACCGCGACGGCCAGCCCGAGCCCGTCGTGCCAGTGCACGGGTGCCTGCTGCCGCAACGCGTCGAACACCGGGTAGGGGTCGGCGAGGAACACCGGATCGCGGGGGTCGAACACCATGCGTCCACGTTAGCTGTGCGATGATTCCGGCCGTGCAGCTCGATGTTGTCGCACACCGGGGCGCGTCCGCGCACCGGGCGGAGCACACCGTCGCCGCCTACGCGCTCGCCATCGAACAGGGCGCGGACGGGCTCGAGTGCGACGTCCGTCTCTCCCGCGACGGGCACCTCGTGTGCGTCCACGACCGCACCATCAACCGCACGTCGTCCGGCCGGGGCGTCGTGTCCACGCTGACGTTGGCGCGCCTGTCGGAGCTGGACTACGGCAGCTGGTACCCCGGCCTGCCGGAGAACGCCGACGACCTGGTGCTACGCGCCCCCGACGAGTCCGAACGCGGGGTGCTGACCCTCGAGTCGCTGCTGGACCTGGTGAAGGAGTCCCCGGGCGTCAAGCTGTTCGTGGAGACCAAGCACCCCGTCCGCTACGGCGGCCTGGTCGAGGCCAAGCTGGTGGCGATGCTGCGCCGCTACGGCATGGCCCGACCGAGGTCCAAAGAGGACTCGCAGATCGTGATGATGTCGTTCTCGTCGCGCGCGGTCCGCCGGATCAGGGGGCACACGGACACCCTGCCGACGGTGTTGCTGCTGGAGCAGCTGTCGTTCACCCGCTGGGACGGCACGCTGCCGCCGTACGCCGACTACGCGGGTCCGGGCGTGCACCTCCTGCGATGCGACCCGGACTACGTGGAAAGGGTCAGGTCAGAGGGGCACGAGACGTACGCCTGGACGGTGGACGAGCCCGACGACGTGGCCCTGTGCGCGAAGCTGGGCGTGCGGTTCCTGGCGACCAACTCCCCGGCCACGACCCGCGCTCTGCTGAACCGGTAGCGTCTGGCCCATGGCCAAGCGTTCCGCCGTGAAGAGCAAGAAGCCCGTCGACGGCATCAACCCGCGGCAGGCGTGCCCGTGTGGTTCCGGCAAGCGGTACAAGGCGTGCCACGGCTTGTCCGGCGGCCCGGTCGAGGTACCGGTGGGCCGCCCGTTCGAGGGACTGGCCGGCGAGTGCGAGCTGATCGCCCTGCGTGAGTTCGTCCCGTCGGCGACGGCACCACTCACCCTGACGGTGGACACCGACCGCGTGGTCACCCTGGCGACCGTGCTGCCGATGGCTGCGGCCGGCCTGGTCCGCGCGGACGGCAGCGCCTTCCTGGGCCTGCAGGTCCAGACCCGGTCGAGCGACATCAGCCGGGACCTGGCCCGCGCGCTGCGCTGGATCGTGGACGCCAAGCCGGGCGACGTGCTCCCCGTGGTCGGCCCGGAGACGGCCGCGGAGGACGACCGTGAGCGCCTGCAGGACATGGTCGACGCCCAGGCCGACCTGTCCCCCGAGCTGCACGGCGACTTCTCGTGGTGGCTGCCCGAGGACGAGGAACCGGCGGGCGAGGTGGCCCTGTCCCTCGAACGGGCGAACCAGGCGATCATGCCGACGGAACGCATCGGCCCGGCCGCGTACTGGGTCGACGCGGGGGACCGCGCCCACCTGCGCTGGGTGCGCCCGGAACCGGAGGAGCAGCTGCTGTTCGCCCTGGCCCGCCTGTCGGCCCGCGGGGAACTGGGCCTCGGCGAGGGCTCCCGGTACGCGGGCTCGTTCCGCGCCCACGGCCTGCTCGTGCCGGTGTGGGACCTGGACCGCGAACAGCACGCCCGCGAGTGGACCAAGCCGGCGGAGGAACTGGGCACCCGCCTGGACGAGGCACTCAAGTCCCTGGAGGCAACGCCCCTGACCGGCGAGGAACGCCGCGCCCGCGACGGCCTGATCGGCCGCCAGGTGACAATCCGCTGACCACCCCAGGGGTCTTCGGCTGAGGTCACTCCCAGGACGGCCGCCACGCGGGGTTGAACCGGTGGTAGATCATCTCGTCCGAGAAGCCCGTTTCGCCGGCCGGGAAGGCCTGCGGGAGGGTCGCCACGTGGGTGAAGCCGGCCTTCTCCGCGACGTGGCGGGACGCGTCGTTGGTCGTGCTGATGCCCAGCCCCACCAGGCGCAGGCCAAGGCCGCCCTCGTCCCGGTGGCGGAACGCCCAGTCGACCAGCAGGCCCAGTGCTTCCGTGACCACGCCCCGCCCGCGCCACGACGGGTGCACCGAGTACCCGGCCTCCGCCGACGTCACGTCCATGCCGCCGAGGTTGAACAGCTGGATCTGGCCGATGAACTCGTCGGTGGCGCGGTCGGCGATCGTCCAGTCCACCCGCTCGCCCTTCGCGTTGTACTCGCGGGCGCGGTGGATGACGTGCGCCGTGCTCGGCATCTTGAAGATGCCCGAGTTGCGGCCCGCGTACCGGCGGCTGCTGTCGTCGTTCAGCAGTTCGCCGTAGCGGGGTGCGTCGTCGTCGCGGTGCGGGCGCAGGCGTAGGCGGTCGGACTCCAGTACCGGCGGGACGTGCCACCTGTGCTTGGGCTCCCGGGTGTCGTCCGCGCGCAGGGTGCCGTGCCAGCCGTCGCGGCGCTCGCCGCGGTAGGGCAGGAACCGGGGGATCGTGCCGTGGAACGAGAACCCGTTCGCCCACACCACGCGCCACGACGGCCAGTTGCCGACCTGTGCGTGCCACACCACCACGTCGATGTCCGGTTGCCGGAAACCCCAGTCCAGCAACAGCTTCACGGCACGGCTGCACACACCCTGCCCGCGCACCGCCGGGTGCAGGCCGAACGCGAGTTCCGCGTGGCCGTAAGGCATGGGGCGCAACGAGACCGAACCGGAGAAGCGTCGCTCGCCGTCCGGGTGCGGCGCCTCGATGGCGAGGCAGAGGTCCGTGCGGGTGCGCCAGCCCTCCGGCACGGTCACGCCCACGAAGGTCTCGGCCATCGTGCGGTCGTACGGGGCCGGCACCGACGTCCACGCGATCGACACCGGGTCGACGCACTGCGCGACCACGTCATCCACATCGGACAGTCGATGAGCGCGCAGGGTCACCACGCCGTCACTGAGTACAGGAGCATCCGTCACCACCCCATCCTCGACGACCGCGGCCACACGGCGCAATTGATTAGGCGTGCCTTACCTGAATTGCATTTCATTAGGCTTGCCTAAATGGCGCCGAAATTGATTCCGTTAGCGGTCAGGGGTATTATCGAATTTATGGGCACTCCAGGCACACTCACCAAGTTCCACTCACTGCTGCAGGAGCAGGTGCGGCACGAGTTCACCGCATCACAGCAGTACATCGCCCTTGCCGTGTGGTTCGACGGGCAGGATCTGCCCCAGTTGGCGAAGCACTTCTACCGCCAGTCGCTCGAAGAGCGGAACCACGCGATGATGATCGTGCAATACCTTCTGGACAACGACATCCAGCCGCCCATTCCGGGTGTGGACGAGGTTCGCAACGATTTCGTCGAGGCCGCCGACCTGGTCGCGTTGGCGCTGAAGCAGGAGAAGGCCGTCACGGACGACATCGTCAAGCTGGCCAAGGTCGCCCGCGACGAGGAGGACTACAAGGGCGAGCAGTTCATGCAGTGGTTCCTCAAGGAGCAGGTCGAGGAAGTCGCCCAGATGACCACGCTGCTGAACGTGCTGCGCCGGGCCGGCGGCAACCTCTTCGACGTGGAGAACTTCCTCGCCCGCGAGGCCGTCGGCGACGAGGGTGCCGACCCGCTCGCTCCGCGTGCCGCCGGTGGTGCCGTCTAGGGTCAGCAGGTCGCGTCGGCCAGCTCCAGGGCGACCCCGGTGACCTTGCCGCCGGAGATCAGCAGCCGGAAGACCGCCGCGGCGTTGCCCGGAACCGGGACACGAGCCTCCCCGGTCTCGGTGGCGGCCTGCGTGTCGACGTCCGGGTACACCTCCTCGACCTGGCTCAGTGTCCATCCCGGACCGACGCCCTGCGGTGTCTGCACCGGGTTGGCGGAGATGGACCGCACGGTGTCGGAGATGCGGACGGAGCCGGTGACCCGGTCGTCGGAGATGAGCTGGTAGATGTCGCAGCCGCCGCTGGTGTGCGTGGTGACGCTCCCCAGCATCCCGGTGGCCTGGGCGTCTTCCAGCGTCTGGCCGAGCCTGACCGAACGCAGCCCGGTCGGCCCGATGACCAGGTAGTTGAGATCGGGCGGGCCGGGATCGGTCGTCTTGGTGGGCGTCCGCGGCGGTTTGGGCCGGGTCGTCGTCGTGGTCGTGGTGCCCAGCGGTGGCGCCTGGGCGGTCGCCGCGCTGGGCAGCAGGGTCTCGACTTCGATCGATGGCGCCGCCGGTGGCCGGGTGGTGGTGGAGGTCGCCGGCGGCATGGCGTCCGGCGCGCCACCGGCAGTGAGGAACGCGGCGACGACCACCACGACGACGCCGAGCGCGCCGCTCGCGGTGGCCGCCACGATCCGCCGTCGACGTACCCGGCGAGCGCCGGCCACGATGATCTCGTCGGCGTCCGACCGGACCGCCACGTCCAGCCGGTCACTGTGGAGGAGCGCCCGCAGCTCGTCGTCGAGGTGATCCATCAGGCACCTCCCACCGACGCGCCGAGCCTGCCCCGCAAGGTCGTCATCGCCTTGCTGGCCTGGCTCTTGACGGTGCCGCGGCTGACCCCCAGGACAGCCGCGATCTCCGCCTCGGACATCTCCTCGTAGTAACGCAGGACCATCACCGCACGCTGGCGCGGTGGCAGCCCACGCAGCGCCTCCCACAACGGCTCGTTCTCGAACGGGTCGTCGCGGGGGACGTCGGGTGTGTCGGGGAGGTCGGCGAGGAGGCTCTCCCTCTTCGCCCGCCGCCACCGGCTGACGTGCGTGTTCACCATGGCCTTCCGCGCATAGGCGACGGGGTCCCCGGTCTTGCGCGCGATCGTCTGCCACCGTGCCCCCACCCGCTCGAGCACGGTCTGGACAAGATCCGCCGCGTCGTGCGGGTTGCCCGTCAGCATGTGCCCGTACCTCAGCAACCCCGGCAATGCCTCCTTCACGAACTCGGCGAAGTCCTCCACGGTGGTGGCCCCTCTTCCCCCGTCCAGATGCGTGCCTCCTCCCGTGGTGTCACTCGGCACCACCAGTTGGATACACACATGCGAGACGCCGGAGGTTGCCCGGAAGTTGCTCGGAATCCGTGACGATCACGCGGAACGCGTGAAGTGCCGCGCAGAACCCCCCGCCAGCAGGCGCGATCCGTGAGCGGGATCAGCGGAGTGCGGCGATGGTCGTCCTCGCGGCCTCGGCGAGGAGGCGGTCGTCGCGAGTGGCGTCCTTCTCGCCGCGGGTGGACATGACCGCGATCACGATCGGCGACCCGTCCGGCGGCCACAGGACGGCGATGTCGTTGCGGGTGCCGTACCCGCCGGTCCCGGTCTTGTCGCCGACCACCCAGCCCGCGGGCACGCCGGCGCGGATCGCCGCGTTGCCGGTCGTGTTGTTCCGCAGCCACCCGGTCAGCAGGGTCCGGTCCCCGGCCGGCAGCGCGTCGCCGAGCACGTACTTCCGCAGATCGGCGGCGAACGCCCGCGGTGTGCTGGTGTCGCGGACGTCGCCCGGCGTGCCCTCGCTCAACGCGTCCTCGATCCGGTCCATCTCCGTCACCCGGTCACCGAGCGCACGCAGGTCCTTCTCCAGCCCGTCCGGCCCGCCGAGCTCCGCGAACAGCAGGTTGGCCGCCGTGTTGTCGCTGTACCGGATCGCCGCGTCCATCAGCTCGCGCAGCGTCATCCCGTCGGCCACGTGCCGCTCAGTGATCGGCGAGTTCGCGATGACGTCCGCGCTCGTGTAGGTGACCCGCCGGTCCAGGTCCGCCGGCTCGGTCCTGGCCAGCAGCGCCCCGGCCTGCAACGCCTTGAACGTCGAGCAGAACGGGAACCGCTCGTCCGCCCGGTGCTCGACCACCCGGCCGGACCCGGTGTCGACGGCGAACACCCCGAGCCGCGCGTCGAACCGCGCCTCCAGCCCGCTGAAGTCCGCCGGCACCACCCGGACGGAACTCGTGCTCGGTGCCGGGTCCGACGAAGGAGAAGGAGAGGCCTGACACGCCCCCAGCGCCAGCACGGCCACAACAGTCACGCTCACTCGCTTGAACATGACCCCGACCCTGGCAGTGGGCGGCAATGCTGTCCAAGACACGAAGACCGGCATCAATGCTAGATTCGCATACATGGACGTGGTCGCGGCCTGCAAGGCGTTCGTGGCCGTCAGCGGACACGGCAGCTTCACGGTCGGTGCGGCCGCCGCGCACATCCCGCAGTCCGTCGCCAGCCGCCGGGTGGCCGCGCTCGAGGAACACTTCGGCGCCCGCCTGCTCGACCGGACCTCCCGTAGCGTCACCCTCACCCAGTTCGGCCGCGAGATGCTCCCGTCCGCCCGTCGCCTCGTCGAACTCGCCGAGGCCATGGCCCACGACGCCGAACGCGCCAAGCTCCGCCCCTTCCGGCTCGCCCTGCCCGCGATCTGCACCCCTCGCGACCAGGCCGAACTCGTCGCCGACGGTCGCCGGTACGGCCTGAACCTCGACCCCCACCCGGCCGGTCCCGACGAGCGTGCGGAACTCGTGCGCACGCTGGACGTCCGGGCCGCACTCGTCGCCGTGCCACCCGACGTGGGCACGTGGCGGGTGCCGCTCGGACTCGCCGTCCGTGCCGAGACCCGGGGCGCGACCATCTACCTGCAGACCCTGCGACCAAGCCGCCGTGAGCGGACCGCGCGCAAGCGCCGCGTCTGGCTCCAGCCGGAGGACGACGTGCCCCACATCCGCGACCAGGTCATCCGGCTGCGGGACGCCGTCGGTCTCCAACCGGCTCAGGTGGTCGTCGCGAACTCGCTCGTCACCGCCGCGGCCGAGGTGCTCGGCTCGACCGACCTCCTGCTCTGCTCGCGGGCCCAGGCCGACGAGCTCGGCCTGCACTGGCGGCCGATGGGCGAGCTGTCGCCGGCGCGCGGCTACGAGCTGACGGCCGCCCTGAGGGATGACGCCCAACGCATCCGGACCGCGGTCGACGCGGCGATCGGCCGCTGCCTGGGGGAACCGTGACCCTGCGCGAACTGCGTGAAGCACTGGAGGAGGGCGGCCTGCGCGGCTCGTTCCTCGTCCGCGACCTGGACACCGGCGACGAGCTGGGCATCGACCCGGACGTCGAGTACCCCATCGCGTCGCTGGTCAAGGTGCCGCTCGCGATCGCCACGCTGGAACGCGTCGCACGCGGTGAGCTGGACCCGGCCGCGCCGATCGTCGTACACCCGGAACGGGTCGTCGCGCCGGGGCCGAACGGGCTGAGCAAGTTCCGGCACCCCGCCACGGTCGCACTCGACGACCTGCTCTACCTCGCCGTCGCGATCAGCGACAACGCGGCGGCGGAGGCCCTGTTCGCCCTCACTCCGCCCGCCGAGGTGGTCGCGGAGCTGCGCCGGCTCGGCCTCGACGGCATCGCGGTCCGCCACCCGATGGTCGACATGACCCGGACACCGGCCGAACGGCTCGGCCGCGAGGACGCGCACCTAGCCCACTCGCTGGCCATCATGGCGACCACGGCCGGCCGCGGGCACGCGCTGCCCCAACTCGACGTCAGCCGCGCGAACACCGGCACCGCCAGGGTCTTCGTGACCCTGCTGCAGGCGCTGTGGCGGCCGTCGACGATCCGGCCCGAAGCGGCCGAGCGGGTCCGCGAACTGATGGGCAACGGCGTGATGCGCCAGCGTCTGGCCCCGGACTTCACCTCGGACGCGTCCCGCTGGTCGTCCAAGACCGGCAGCCTGCTCAACCTGCGCCACGAGGTCGGCGTCGTCGAACACGCCAACGGCCAGGCCTTCGCGGTCGCCGCCCTCACCGAGTCCCAGGTGCCCGCGGTGGTCCAACCGGGCGCGGAAGCACTCATGGCACAGGTCGCGCGGGCCTTGCACGACGAGGTCAGAGCGGGGCGCGGGTGATCGGGCAGGACATGCACCGCGGCCCGCCCCGCCCGCTGCCCAGCTCCGAACCGCTGATCCGCAGCACCTCGACGCCCGCGTCCTCCAGACGCTCGTTCGTCTCCACGTTCCGCTCGTAGGCGACCACCACGCCCGGCGCCACGGCCAGCGTGTTGTTGCCGTCGTCCCACTGCTCCCGTTCGGCGGTGACCGGGTCGAGGCCGGTGTCGATCACCCGCAGCCGGTCGATGCCCATGGCCGCCGCGGCCGCCGCCAGGAACGGGACCGGACCCTCGACCAGCACACCCTTGTCGTCGCTCGGCCGCAGCGGGTAGGCGACGAGCGTGTCCCGCACCGCGGGGTACATGACCACGGCGTCGCGGTCGACCATCGTGCAGACGGTGTCCAGGTGCATGGTCGCCCGGTCCTGCACGATCGGCACGGCCAGCACGGTGTGCGCGAGCCCGTCCGCGAACGCCGACCGCGCCAGCGACTCCGCGCCGGCCGGCGTGGTCCGCTCGCCGACGCCGATCGCGAGCACACCCGGCGCGAGCAGGAGGACGTCGCCACCCTCGACCGGCGCCGAGTGCGCGCCGTACGCGCGGCCGGCCGACCGGAACCGCGGGTGGTAGGCGTAGATGAGGTCGAGCAGCGCGGTCTCGCGGTTGCGCGCCGGCATGGCGAGCGACGCGATGGCCACCCTGTTCCCGATCCACACCGACGAGTCCCTGGTGAACAGCAGGTTCGGCAGCGGGTCGACGACGAAGTCGTGCGGGTGGTGCATCCGCCGCACCAGCGAGGCGCCCTCGGCGTCGGGCAGCTCCTCGAAGGTCATGCCGGCCATGAGCACGTGCGCGAGCCCGGCCGGCGTCAGCGTCGACAGGTGCGAGCTGAGGGCGTCGGCCAGCTCGTGCCCGACCCGCCGCCGGTCGACCGCGGTGTCGGCGGCCGCGGCGTGCGCACGCTCGTCACCCAGAGCCGTGACCAGCACGTCCGCGAGCAGCAGCACCTCGACGCCACGCGAGCGGAGCGTCTCGGCGAACGCGTCGTGCTCCTCCTGCGCCCGGTCGACCCACGGGATCGAGTCGAACAGGAGCTGGTCGTTGTTGCGCGGCGTGAGGCGCTTCAGCTCGTCACCCGGCCGGTGCAGGAGCACCGCGCGCAGCGGCCCGACCTCGCTCTCGGCGCGGGGCTGCTCGTGAACGTCGAGATCAGGTGCGGTCACGTTCCGGAGCCTAGTACCGGACTTACTCCATCACGGCCATGTACTCCGCGTCGTCGACCAGCGCCTGATCGTCGGCCAACCCGTTGGGGTAGCCGTTCGGGTAATCCGCGATCCCGAACTGCCACTCCTGGTAACCGGCGAACGGGGAACCATCCGGGCTGACGAGTACCTGTTTCAGGTCCAGCACCGTGGCGTTGTCGTCGTTGATCGCGATGGTGTGGATCTGCTCGTCGGCTGTCCCACTCCAGAAGTAGACACGGACCTCGATCATGTGGCGAACTCCTCAGGCAAACGATTTTCATTGCCCTTGGATTTCATCGTCAGCAGGGTCTGACCACCAGTCCAGGATGTGAAGCATTTCGGCGGGAATTCGTGCCTGATGGGGCGGCTAGCCGAGCTCCGGCGGGAAGCCACCGGTGGCGACCGGGCCCCAGCGGTCGATCGTGACGCGGATCAGGCACTTGCCCTGCTTGAGCATGGCCTTCCGGTACTCGTCCCAGTTCGGGTGCTCGCCGGAGATCACCCGGAAGTACTCGACCAGCGGTTCGAGCGCGTCCGGCAGGTCCAGCACCTCCGCGGTGCCGTCCACCTGCACGTACGCGTCGTTGAACTCGTCGCCGAGGATGAGCACGGACACGCGCGGGTCCCGCTTCGCGTTGCGTGACTTGACCCGTTGCGGATACGTGGCGATCACGATCCGGCCGTCGCCGTCCAACCCGCACGTCACGGGGGAGAGCTGCGGGCCGCCGTCGGACCGCCTGGTCACCAGCACGGCGTGGTGGCGCGGGCGGATGAACTCGTTCAGCGCGTCGCGATCGACCTGGTCTGCGGTTGCGAACTTGGGCACGACCACCACCCTACGACGGCCGGTACCGTGCGGGCGTGATCTGGCTGAACCCGCCGCGTCCCGACACCCCACCGATCGAGAACCGCCGGCAGGTGGTCGTCGAGGTCGTGCTGGTCTTCGTGCTGACGCTGGGCATGTCCGGGCTGCGCAGCCTGCTGTCGCTGGTCGACTCGCTGCTCCAGGAGCAGGCGCTCGCCGAACAGAGCGTGGCGCTGAACGTGTCGCAGGCAACCAACCAGGTGCTCGACTTCCTGCGCCAGCTGCTGTCGGCCACGCAGCTGTTCGCGTGGGGCGCGCTGGGGCTGTACCTGCTGTGGCGCGCCGGCGTCAGGCTGCGGGACATCGGCCTCGACCGGACCCGTCCCGGCCGCGACATCGCGGGTGGGGTCGGCCTCGCGGCACTGATCGGGGTGCCCGGCCTCGGGTTCTACCTGGTCGCGCGGGCGGTCGGCGCGAACCTGACGGTGGTGCCGACCACTCTGGACCACTGGTGGCAGTTCCTGACGCTGCCGCTCTCGGCGTTCGGCAACGCGTGGGCCGAGGAGGTGCTGGTCGTCGGCTACCTGATCACGCGGCTGCGCCAGCTCGGCCTGCGGGAGAACTCGTCGCTGCTGGTCTCGGCCGTGCTGCGGGGCTCGTACCACCTGTACCAGGGGTTCGGCGGGTTCCTCGGCAACGTGGTCATGGGGCTGGTCTTCGGCCGGGTGTGGCAGCGGATGAACCGGCTGTGGCCGCTGGTGCTCGCGCACTTCCTGATCGACTTCGTGGCGTTCGTCGGCTACGCGATTTTGCGAGGTCATGTGGCCTGGCTGCCGTAGTCGGGGTTTGATGAGGTCATGGCCGGCCTCGACGAGTACCGACGCAAGCGGGACCCCGACCGGACCCCGGAGCCCGTGCCGGGCTCGACGGACTCCCCGCCCGAGGGAACGGGCAACAACGACACCTTCGTGATCCAGGAGCACCACGCGACCTCCCTGCACTGGGACGTCCGGCTGGAGCGCGACGGCGTGCTGGTGTCGTTCGCGGTGCCGCGGGGTCTGCCGGACGTGCCTGGTGACATCCGGTTGGCGGTCCACACCGAGGACCACCCGATGGAGTACCTCAACTTCTCCGGCGAGATTCCGAAGGGTGAGTACGGCGGCGGGCGCATGTTCATCTGGGACCGTGGCCGCTACGAGACGGTGAAGTGGTCCGACCGCGAGGTCGCGGTGGTGTTCTCCGGCCAGCGGGCGCAGGGCAAGTACACGTTCTTCCGCAGCGGCAAGGACGAGAAGGACTGGATGGTCCGCCGCTCCGACCCGCCGCTGCGCCGGGACTTCGTCCCGCTGCCGGAGCTCGTGGAGCCGATGCTGGCGTCCCCGGGCACGCTGCCGGACGAGGAGCCGGACTGGTCGTACGAGTTCAAGTGGGACGGCGTCCGCGCACTGGCCCGCGTCGAGGGCGGCCGCCTGCGCCTGCACTCCCGCAAGGGCAACGACATCACGGTGACCTACCCCGAGCTGAAGGAGCTGGGCGAGGAACTGGGCTCGACGCAGGTGTGGCTGGACGGCGAGATCGTGGCGCTCGCCGATGGCCGTCCCAGCTTTCCCGCGCTGCAGCAACGGATGCACGTCAACAACGAGCGGCACGCGCGGAGCCTGTCCAACTCGGTCCCGGTGACGTACCTGATCTTCGACGTGCTGCACCTGGACGGCCGTTCCTGTGTGGACCTGCCGTACGCGGAACGCCGGGAACTGCTGGAGAGCCTGAACCTGAACGGCCCGCACTGGCACGTCTCCCCGTCCTTCGACGAGGGCGCGGCGGTCGTGGCCACGGCCCGCGAGCAGCGGCTGGAAGGGGTGATCGCGAAGCGCCGCTCGTCGAGGTACTACCCCGGCCGGCGGACCGCCGACTGGCTGAAGATCACCGAGGTCCTGACCCTGGAGGTGCTGATCGGCGGCTGGCGCCCCGGCGAGGGTCGAAGGACGGGAGGGATCGGCTCCCTGATGATGGGCGTCCCGACGGACGCGGGGGTGCGGTACGTCGGCCAGGTGGGCACCGGCTTCACCGACGAGGTGCTGGACGCGCTCCTGGAGCGCCTGAAACCGTTGGTGCAGAAGCAGAACCCGTTCACCAACGAGGTCCCCCGCGAACGCGCGAAGGGCGCGACGTGGGTCAGCCCGGAACTGGTGGGCGAGGTCGAGTTCCGCAACTGGACCCCGGACGGCCGATTACGCGCCCCGTCCTGGCGGGGCCTGCGCTCGGACAAGGACGCGGCGGACCTGGAACCGGAGGCGGCCGAGGTGGACGTGGCACCACCGGTCGAGGAGGAGGAACCCGAGGAGCCACCACAGACGAACGTCCTGGTGGACGTGGAGGGCCGCCGCCTGCGCCTGACGAACCTGGACAAGGTCCTGTACCCGGACACGGGCTTCACCAAGGCCCAGGTGATCGACTACTACAGCAGGGTGGCACCGGCCATGTTGCCGCACCTGAAAGACCGCCCGGTCACCCTTCGGCGGTTCCCGGACGGCGTGACGGGCCAACCGTTCTACGAGAAGAACGCGGCCCGCAACGCCCCGGAGTGGATTCGCACGGTCCGCATCGAGACCCCGGGCAGCAGCAAGGGCAACGAGACACTGGACTTCGTGCTGCTCAACGACCTGCCGAGCCTCGTGTGGGCGGCGCACATGGCGGCACTGGAACTGCACATCCCGCAGTGGAAGGTGGACGGGAAGGGCGAGCGCCTGACCCCCGACCTGCTGGTGTTCGACCTGGACCCGGGCGCCCCCGCGACGATCGTGGAGTGCTGCGAGGTGGCACTGAGACTGCGCGAGGTCCTGGCCTCCCACGGCCTGAAGGCGTACGCGAAAACCAGTGGCAGCAAGGGGATGCAGCTGTACGCGCCGATCAGGACGACGGCGGCGGAACGCACCTCGGAGTACGCGAAGGCGGTCGCTGAGCACCTGGCCCGCGAGGACCCGAAACTGATCGTGGCCCGCATGGCGAAGGACCTGCGCCCCGGCAAGATCTTCATCGACTGGAGCCAGAACAACCAGTACAAGACCACGGTCGCCCCGTACTCCCTGCGCGGCCGCCCGACCCCCACGGCCTCGACCCCGATCACCTGGGACGAGGTGGCCAACTGCCGCCACCCGAACGACGTCACCTTCACCGCCAAGGACACCCTGGCCCGCCTGGACGACCACGCGGACCTGCTGAAGCCCCTGCTGGCGAAGAAGCGCCCCCAACTCCCGGAGCTGTGACTCATCCACAGCCGCCCCGACTGTCCACAGCCAAGATCAACAGCCCCGGAATCGTCGGCGCTGCCCGGTAGAATGGACCCGGGGGAGGGCCCCGGCGCGACCAGGTCGAGAACGGGTGTGCGCGTTCGGTTCGGTCGAGCCTCGAACTCAGGTAAACAGATCGCGCGCCGGCGAAGTCTTTAGTAGCGATGGCTGACTACGAGAACTTCGTGCGAGCGCACCTGCCGCGTTTGCTGCGCTACGCGACGATGCTCACCGGCGAGCGGGAGCAGGCCGCTGATCTGGTGCAGGACGTGCTGGTCAAGGTCTACCGCCGCTGGTCCCGCATCAGCGACCTGGACCGCCCGGACCGGTACGTCGTGCGGATGGTCACCAACGGCTACCTGTCCTGGCGGCGCAGCAGGTGGGCACGCCTGATCGCCACGGGTGACCTTCCTGACGAGGTGCGGGCGGACGACTTCGCCTCGGACCACGCGTTGCGCGAGGACATGTGGCAGCGCCTGGGGCGGTTGCCGCGGCGCCAGCGGGCGGTGGTGGTGCTGCGGTACTACGAGCAGTGGGACGACGCCGAGATCGCCGACCTGCTCGGGTGTGCCCAGGCCACCGTGCGCACACACGCCCATCGGGCACTCACGACACTGCGAACCGGCTTGACCGTCGAGAAGATGGCCAAGGTCAAGGAGAGTTGATGAACATCGAGGAACTGCTCACGGACACCTTCACGGCGCACGAACACGTCGCGCCCGACGGCGACAGGGTGCTCGCCGCCGCGCAGCGGCGCATCGACCGCAAGCTGAGCCGGCCACTCGCGGTCGGCGCCGGGGTGGTCGCGCTGACCGTCGCCGCGGCGACGGTCGTGGTGCTGAACCGGCCGGACCCGGGCAACACCCAGGCAGCCGGCCCTACCGACGAGGTCCTGCCCGCCGGCCCGGCGAACGTTGTGCCCCGGCCGATCGCGGACCTGACGATGCCCTACTCCCTCGACTGGTTACCGGCGGGTCAGGTCGACTACCTGTCGCGCCGGATCAACACCGGAGGCTCCGCGGCGGACCCGGACAAGCCGGTCTACGGCGGTGAGTACCTGCTCACCGTCACGGCCAACGGCAAGGTCCTCGACGTCGACGTCCAGGAGATGAAGATGGCGCAGCCGGACGAGGCGGCGTTCAAGTCCGGCCCGGGCAAGCACGTCACCATCGACGGGCGGCCCGCGGTCGAGAGTTCGAACCCCGAAGGTCCGGGCGGCTACGAGCTGTACATGGCGCACCCCGATGGCGGGTCCCTGTACGTGGGCGTGTCCTTCGAGGGCGGCAACACCGGGCAGGCGCAGCAGCTGATCGACATGGGCCACCAGGTCGCGCAGCACATCCGCTTCCCGGGCACGACGACCGTCACCCCGTCGTTCGGCCTGGGCGACCTGCCGAGCGGAACGCAGATGTGCACCTTCAGCGTCTCGGAGAACAGAGGTCCGTTGTCGGCCGGCTCGAACGCGTCCGGCTCGAAGCCCGATACGAGCTACACGCTGGGCACGTGCGCCACCGGGGCGTCGATCGACATCAACACCCGTCCCAAGGAGGACGTGTCCGCCACCCCGGGTCAACCCGTACAGGGCCACAAGACGAGCTACAGCGACGAGCGCGGCTACCACACCCTGTGGATCCACGACGCGGTCGACGGCGCCCCGATCGCCGTCGCCGGCGCCGTGCCGCTGACCGACCTGTACGCCGTCGCCAACGGCCTCGTCCTGCCCTGAGCCGATCCACACACCACGCGGGTCCTCCTCTCCCTCGGGCGAGGAGGACCCGCGTGTTGTCCCGGCACTGGCCGGTCGAAGTCCGAGGGGCATGCCGTTCCCGTCGGACGGCACCGCCTGGACGAGCGCCTAGACCCCGGGCTGGAGCGCCAGGAACGGGCACCCCACCATCCGCCGCAGCTCCTCCGACAGCTCCCGCAACGTGCCGATCGGCCGCGAGAACGCCAGGCGCACGTCGTGGTCGCCGTCGATGCTCTCCACCCGCAACCGCAACCCGTACCGGTCGAGCCCCAGTGGCCGCAGGTGACCGCCCCGCAGCTGTTCCGGCAGGTGCCGGCGCAGCGTGTGCACGACCTCCGTGTGCGACAGGTCGAGGTGCCGCAGCCAGCCGCCCTCCTGGTGGCAGACCGGGTCGGGCTGCGCGGCCGCGAAGGCCGCCGGCGTCACCGGGTGCGTGCCGTCGGCGTCGGCGATCACCATCGACACCGGGGTCAGCCGCAGCAGTGAGGCGCCGTGGCCGAGGTCCAGCAGCCGGGGGTCCGGCCGGACGGCGGCGATCGACAGCGCGACCGTGCGTGCCTCCGGCAGCGGCAGCCGCACGAGCTGACCGGTGATCCACAGCAGGCCCCGCACCGACTCCCGCAGCGGCACCGGCGCGATGTCGACCAGCTCGACCATCGACGTCAGCTCCCCGTCCCACCGCACGAGGTCGTGGTTGGACGGCAGCAGCACCGACACCGCGCCGTCGTCGTGCACGTGGTGCAGCAGCGGCGTCACGCGATCCGCCGGCGCGCTGGTCGGCGGCAGGGACGGCACCGGCGGCAGCAGCGTGGCCGGACCGCGCGCTGCCACGGTCCTGGCGCGTTCGTCCGGGCTGGGCGCCGGGGGTCGGTCGGTCAAGGCTCCACCTCCGCTTGTTAGGCAAGCCTAACTCATGGTGGGCTCCAACGGCCCCTGAGTAGCCTGACCCGGTGACGGTAACCCAGGCCCTCGCCCTCGCGGGCGTCATCCTCCTCAGCGCGATGGCACCCGGCCCCGATTTCCTCGTCGTGCTCCGCTCCGTGCTCTCCAGCGGACGCCGCGCCGGCATGGCCTGTGCCGCCGGTATCGCATGTGGACTGCTGGTGTGGGCGGCCGTCACCTCGGTCGGCATCGCCGGCCTGCTCGCCGCCTCGGCGGTCGCCTTCACGGTCGTCAAGCTGGCCGGTGCCGGCTACCTGGTCTACCTCGGCGTGCGGGCGCTGCTGGCGGCCCGGCGCGGCGGGTACACACAGGAGGCCGAGCCCGCCAAGGCCCGCTCCACCGGCGGCGCGTTCGCCGCCGGTGTCCTCACGAACCTGCTCAACCCCAAGGTCGCCGTCTTCTTCCTCGCCCTGTGGCCGCAGTTCCTGCCCGCACACGCGAGCGTTCTCGACACGGCCGCGCTGGCGGCCGTCGCCGCCGGCACCGCCCTGCTCTGGTTCCTGGTCCTGGCCAACGTCGTGACCGTGCTGCGCCGGTTCCTCACCGCCGCCAAGGTCCGCCGCGCCATCGACGCGGTGACCGGCACGATCCTCATCGCCCTCGGCCTGCGGATCGCCGCCACCTCCTGACCGCCCTCACCTGCTGATCGCGGTCAGCTCCTGATCGCCGTCAGCTCCTGGCCACGCCCAGCGACAGCTGGAAGTTCGCGCGGTAGGTCGTCGCGGCGGCCGGCGCGGTGATGTTGTGGGTCGGCGCGCCGCCGTCCGACCAGCTCGTCCACCGGAACCGCAGGCCGAGAACCAGGTTCTGCGGGCTCGGCGCGCTGATCGTGTTGTTGGAGCCGACGATGACCGTCCGCGTGAACGGCGCGGCCTGCTCGGTCCCGTTGACCACCAGCCGCGCGCCGCTCGGGCTCGACTGGAACGTCAGCACCACGGTGCGCGGGTTGAGCCGCACGGTCTTCGACGTCGAGTGTCCGTCCGAGTCGGTCGCGGTCAACGTCAGGTCCAGATAGGACGGGTACTCGTGGTCGGGTGCGGTGAAGCTGCCCGAGCTGACGCCGGTCCAGCTCTGCACGTTGTGCGCGTGGCAGTTCGTCGAGGACGTGCAGTGCTGCAGCGTCAGCTGCCAGGTGAACGCGGACGGCGGCAGCGGCCCGTCCTGCGCGTCGGCGGCCCGACCCGCGAACGGGATGGTCTCCCCGACGCTCCACGGTGTCGACGCGGTGGGGTTGTCGATGGTCACCACCGGCGCGTTGCTCGGCGGGTTGCCGACGGTCACGGGCACGGACGTCGTCGCCGACTGTCCAACCGGGTCGGTCACCCGCAGTCCGACGTTCACGACACCCTGCGCGACGTAGGTGTAGGTCGGGTTCACGATCGTGGCGTCGTCGTACGCGCCGTCACCGTCGAGGTCCCAGGCGTAGGTGAGCGCACCGCCCTCCGGGTCCGACGAGGTCGAGCCGTTGAACTGCGCGGTCAGCGGCGCCGCCCCGGACGAGGGAGTCGCGGTGGCACGGGCGGTCGGCGGCTGGTTGGGCGGGTAGCTGATCCGGCGCAGCTCGCCGGAGCCGAGCGCCACGTAGTAGAGGTCGCCGCCGGGCCCGATCAGCAGCTGCACCGGTGTGTTCGCCCCGGTGACCAGCGGCGTGGTGGTGGCGGGGTCGGGCTGTCCGTTCGCGCCGCGCCGCATGGCCCAGATGCAGCCCCGCGAGCTGTCGCTGAAGAACAGCGCGCCGTCGTAGGCGGCCGGGTAGTTGCTGGTGGTCTCGAACGCGATGCCGCTGATCGACGAGCCGCCGGTCGGGCAGCCGTCGTTCGCCACCACCGAGGCGGTGTGGTTGTAGGTGTAGTACGGCGCGGTCTGCCCGGTCCCGTAGAGCGACTCGCAGAGGTTCAGGTTCGCGCCGTCGTAGCCGGACTGCTTGGCGGCGCCCTCGTAACAGGGCCAGCCGAAGTTCTCGGCGACGTTGTCGGTGGCGTTGGGGATCCGGTCGATCTCCTCCCACGTGTTCCAGCCGACGTCACCGGCCCACAGCTCGTTGGTGCCGGGCCGGAACGCGAACCGGAACTGGTTGCGGAAGCCGTAGGCGATGATCCGCCGCGCGTTGGCGTTCGGGCTGCTCGCGAACGGGTTGCCCGGCATGGGCGCGCCGGTGTCCGGGTTGATCCGCGAGATGGCGCCGTTGAGTACCACCGGCTCGCCGGCCGGCCGCCGCACGGACTGCGACCGCAGCGCGCCACCCCGCGCGTCCGGCGGCGCGAGGTTCGTCCCGGCCGCGCCCGGCGGGTCCGCGCAGGGGTTGCCGCGCTGGCCCCAGTCGGCGTAGTTGAAGCTCGCGCCGTCCCCGCCGCCGACGTACAGCGCGCCGTCCGGCCCGAACGCCACCGTGCCGATGGAGTGCGAGGGGAACTGCTGGCACCAGTCCGTGAGCAGCACCTGCTCCCCACCGGTCGCGACGCCGTCCGCGCCGATCGTCAGCCGGGACAGGCGCCCGGTGACGAGGCAGCCGTCCTCGGTCCCACCAGGCGGGCTGGGGCAGGTGTCACCCCATTGAGGCGCGGTGCCACCCGGCAGGGCGTCGTAGGTGTACAGGACGTACAGGTACGGCCGGGTCGGGAACTGGGGGTCGAGCGCCATGCCGAGCAGGCCGCGGTCCCAGTAGTCCTGGGTCTGCGCGCGCAGGTCCGCGGTGACGGTCGCGGTGCTGTCGGCCAGCGAGTCGAACGTCTTGACCAACCCGCTCTTCTCGCTGACGAACACCCGCCCGCCGGGCGCGAACACGGCGTTGGTGGGGGAGACGAGCCCACTGATCACCGCGGTGTCGGTGAACCCGGTCGGCACCGCGGCAGCGGCGAGGGGGGCCGGTAAGACCGACAGAGCACCGGTCATCAGGACAGCAGCCAGCAGCACGCGCACGAGGGACCCCCGGATTCGGGCGATGAGGTTGTCCGGAACGTCGGCGGACCGGCCCCTCCTGTTTCACCCGAAAGTGGATCTGCGACCGCCTGGCCCCCTCGCGTTGAGCTATTTGGCCGGGCCGCGCCCCGACCACGTCCACGCGTAGGCCGGGTCCTCGCAGTCCGCCGCCGCCTCGCCCATCTCCAGCGGGCGGAACGTGTCGACCATGACCGCGGTCTCGTCGAAGTAGTCCACGCCCAGCGCGGCCTCCGGCGCGCCCGGCTGCGGCCCGTGGGTAAACCCGGACGGGTGCAGCGACAGCGACCCCAGCCCGATCCCCGAGCCCTTCCGTGCCTCGTAGTTGCCGCCGACGTAGAACATCAACTCGTCGGAGTCGACGTTCGCGTGGTTGTACGGCACGGGGATCGCGAGTGGGTGGTAGTCGACCTTGCGCGGGCAGAACGAGCACACCACGAAGTTCGGCCCCTCGAACGTCTGGTGCACCGGCGGCGGCTGGTGCACGCGGCCGGTGATCGGCTCGAAGTCGCGGATGTTGAACGCCCACGGGTACAGGCAGCCGTCCCAGCCGACGACATCGAACGGGTGGTTGGCGTAGGTGAACCGCGTCAGGCCCGCGCGGTGCCGGACCAGCACGGGCACGTCGGTGCCGTCGGCCTGGCACGGCTCGCCGGGCCCGCGCTGGTCGCGCTCGCAGTACGGCGCGTGCTCCAGGAACTGGCCCTTCGTCGACAGGTACCGCTTGGGCGGTCCGATGTGCCCCGTCGCCTCGATGATGTACAGCCGCGTCTCGCCGTGGGGGAGCACGCGGTAGGTCGTGGAGGTCGGCAGGACGATGTAGTCACCGTCGGTCACCTCCAGTACCCCGTAGATCGTCTCGATCGTGGCGGCGCCGGTCTGGACGTAGATCAGCTCGTCACCGGCGGCGTTGCGGTACAGGGGACTGGGCGCGGTGGCGATGGCGAACGCGATGGTCAGGTCGCTGTTGCCGAACAGCGTGCGCCGGCCGGTGACCGCGTCGACCTCGTGCCGCGCCTCCGACTTGAGGTCCTGGGTCCGGAAGTGCCGGGGCATCAGCGGGTGGTTGGGCGTGAGCGTGCCGCGGTGGTCCTCGACGACCTCGGCGTTGACGATCGCCGTCGGCAGGAACCGGTGGTAGAGGAGGGCGGAGTCCGAGGAGAAGCCCTCGACGCCCATCAACTCTTCGGCGTACAGCGACCCGTCCGGCGAGCGGAACTGCGTGTGCCTTTTCCGGGGGATCTCCCCGACGCGGCGGTAGTAAGGCATGCCCTATCCCGTGTTCGATAGTCGGACATCTTTGTTCAGTTGCTGATACGCTACTAGCGTGTCAGCCGTGTCAAGCGCCGCACCCGAGCCCGCCTCCGCTCAACGAGACGTGCCCTCCCTGCTCGCCCGCCTCATCGACGACGCCGCGTTGTTCCCGCCATGCAACGCGGCCGTACCCGAAGCGATCAAACTGCACCTGGCGAGCAGATCGGGCGACTACGCCGATGTGCTGGGACTTTTCCTCTGTCCGGCCTCCCGTCTACCCGAACTGATCACCGAGTTGATCAAGGTGAAGCCGGGTAAGCCGGTGGAGCTGTCACTCGTCATCGACACCGGTCTCGGGGGTGTGCCGAAGGCCCTGTCGATCGTCGAGTCGCGGGCCGAGCTGCTCGCGCTGCGCATGGTGGAGATGCCCGCACCGTCGGATGTCGACGAGGTGTGGCTGGAGCGAGTCTCGGAATTCGTGCCCGAAGATGTGATCCGCGTCATAGAGCCGCGGCGCGGCGGCGCGGGATGGCTCGACGGCATCCAGCGCGTGATCGAGCACGGCAGCTGGCCGAAGATCCGGTGCGGCGGGGTGTCCGCGCAGAACTTCCCGAGTGTGGAGGAGGTCGCCGACTTCCTCGCCGTGATCAACAACGGCGGCGCGTCCTTCAAGGCGACCGCCGGTCTGCACAACGCGGTCCGGCACACCGACGCGGAGACCGGCTTCACCCACCACGGCTTCCTGAACCTCCTGCTCGCCACCGCCCGCCTGCTGGCCGGCGCGGACGTCGCCGACGTGCGTGCCGCGCTCGAGCTGACCGACGGCACGGCGCTCGCGGCGGAGGCCCAGAACCTGACCGAGCACGAGGCGCTGTCCGTGCGCGGCGTGTTCGCGTCCTACGGCTCCTGCTCGCTGACCGACCCGGTCAAGGACCTCCAGGGACTAGGACTGCTGTGAGCGTGTGGGTGCGCGACCCGGCGTTCGCCCGCGACCAGCCGTTCGGTCCGCAGACGCTGCCGTATGGCGTGGTCGACGCGGGTGACGGGCCGCGGGTGGCCGTCCGGCTGGGCGACCACGCGCTGGTACTGACGTCGGTCGCGCACTCGCTCGGCGACCTGGCCACGCTGGTGTCCGCGTCGTCGCTGGACCCGCTGCTGGCGGCGACGAGGGCGGACTGGAGCGCACTGCGGGCCAGGCTGGTCTCGCTGGTCTCGCCGGGATCCACCGCGCCCGCCGGCGCCCAGCTGGTGCCGCTGTCGGACGTGCGGATGTCCCTGCCGTTCACCGTCGGTGACTACGTGGACTTCTACTCGTCGCGGTACCACGCGGAGAACGTCGGCCGGATCATGCGGCCCGACTCCGACCCGCTGCTGCCGAACTGGACGCACCTGCCCGTGGGCTACCACGGCCGCTCGGGCACGGTCGTGGTGTCGGGCACGCCGGTGGAGCGCCCGCACGGCCAGCGCAAGGGTTCCCCGGTGCCGAAGTTCGGCCCGTCGGGCCGGCTGGACATCGAGGCGGAGGTCGGGTTCGTGTGCGGCGGCCCGGTCGCCCGCCGTGTGCCCACGAGGTCGGCGGCCGAGCACATCTTCGGCGTGGTGCTGCTGAACGACTGGTCCGCGCGGGACATCCAGGGCTGGGAGTACCAGCCGCTGGGCCCCTTCCTCGGCAAGTCGTTCGCGACGTCCATCTCGGCATGGGTGACCCCGCTGGACGCGCTCGCGACCGCCCGCATCGCGGTCCCGGACGTCGGCCACCCACGGCTGCCGTACCTGGCGGAGGACGCGCCGTGGGGCCTGGACCTGCGGCTGGCCATCGAGTGGAACGGCACGGTGGTGTCCCGGCCGCAGTTCGCGCACATGTCGTACTCGTGCGCCCAGCAGCTGGCCCACATGACGGTGAACGGCGCGACCGTGCGGCCGGGTGACCTGTTCGCGTCGGGCACGGTCTCGGGCCCGGAGCGGACCCAGCGCGGCTGCTTCCTGGAGCTGTCGTGGGGCGGCCGCGAAGAGATCGCGCTGTCCGACGGCGAGACGAGGACGTTCCTGGAGGACGGCGACGAGGTGGTCATCAGAGCGACGGCCCCGGGCGAGGACGGCTCGGTCGTGGGCATCGCGCCGGTGGCGGGCACCGTGCTCCCGGCAGTGGACCTCTGACGTGGCCCGCCCGATCCGCCCCATCCAGCCCTCGTCGGCACGGCCGTCATCCACGGCGGCCGGCCGGGAAAGCTCACTGACCCTGGAACGCGGCCTGGCCCTGCTGCAGGCCGTGGCCGACTCGGAGTCGGAGGCCCCGACGATCAGCGACCTGGCCACGGCGATCGGCGCGTCCCGTGCGGCGGTGTACCGGCTGCTGGTGCCGCTGCAGGACCGCGGCCTGGTCCGCCGCGACGGCTCGAAGGTCCGCCTGGGCCTGGGCCTGCTGCGCCTGGCCGCCCGGGTGACCCCCCAACTGCGCCTGGCCGCCCTCCCGGCGCTGCGCGAGCTGGCGGAGTCGGTGGGGGCGACGTCCCACCTGACCGTGGCCGACGGGGAGGAGGCCCAGGCCATCGCGGTCATAGAACCGTCCTGGACGACCTACCACGTGGCGTACCGGGTGGGGACCCGTCACCCGCTGTCCCGCGGCGCCGCCGGCAAGGCCATCGGCCTCCGCGAGGAGAACCCCGGCTGGCTGGCCACCACGGGCGAACTCCAGTCCGGCGCCTCCGGCATAGCGGCCCCGGTCCGCGGCGTCCCGGGCCTGCGCGCCAGCGTCGGCGTGATCAGCTTCCAGTCCCTGGACGGCGAGATGGTGGGCCCCCAGGTCCTGACCGCCGCCACCGCGGTGGCGGCGGCCCTGCGCTGACCCGGGGTCACACCGGTCGGCGAACCAGCGCCCGTCGCAACGCCTGTCGAGCACGCTCGACCCGCCGCGCCTCGTACGCGATGGGGAAGTACCGCAACCGTTCCGGTAGCAACGGCAGCACCCGGCCGACCACGGAACCCAGTGCCCGCAACGCCCGCTCGTCGCGGTCCGTCCACGTCAGACCGAGGATCTCCCGGGCCTTCGCGGGTAGCGTCCCGACCGTCACGAAGTACTGCACCCGTCCCGGCACGTCCATGGCGATCCGCCACAGTGGACGCAGGGCGCGAGGCATGGCCGGCGGCGGGGGAACCCGGCGCGTTCCGGCCAGGAAGTCGTACGCCGTCGGGTGTGCCACGAGCGTGTGGTCGACCATGTCGTCGAAGTACTTGCGGTACGCGTCGTAGGTCGGCGGGATCTCCTTCTCCGCCACGTGCAGGTTCCGCGCCAGCTGCACGAGCTCCGCGTAGAACGCCTCGGCGTCGGCGGGGGAGAACGCTCGCCGCGAGAAGTACCGCGCGCCCGTCTCGTACGCGTACGGCGCGGTCAGGATGATCCACGCCCACGGTCCGGACGCCAGTGCCTTGTGCGTCACGCCGTCCACGGTGGACTTCAGTGGTGCGTGCAGCACTCGCAGCCGATCGGCTTCGGTCAGTGCCTCCTCGCCGCCGTACACCCAGGTCATCACCGAGGCGATGGACCGCCGCGCGCGGCCGATCGCGTCCGTCCGGAACACGGAGTGCTCACCGACGACCGCCCCGACCGCCGGGTGCATCACCTGCAACGCGAACGCGGCCGCGGCGGTCAGCGAGAACGTGACCAGCCCGGTCTCGTCCCACAACCGCGTCCCCGGCTCGATCGGCTGGCGCATGCCCCGCTCCCTTCTGGTGAAGGCCGTCACCAGATAACCTAGGTTCTCATGCGGACGTACGGCGGCGCCAGCCCCGCGGAGCGCAGGGCGAAGCGCCGCGCCGCCCTGTGCGAGGCCGCCCTGGGCCTGCTGGCCGAGGGCGGGTGGGAGCGCGTCACCGTCCGCGGTGTCTGCACGCGGGCCCGGCTCAACGACCGCTACTTCTACGAGAGCTTCCGCGACCCCGAGGCCCTAGTGCTCGCCGTCCGTGAGCAGGTCACGGCCCAGGTGTTCGAAACCGTCACCGAGACCATCAGGAACACCGAGCCGGACCCGGACGTGCGCGTGCGGGCGGTGGTGGCGGCGGTCATCGACTTCTTCACGGTCGACCCGCGCCGCGGCCACCTGCTGCTTCAGTCGCAGGCCACCGACGAGCTGCGCCGCGCCCGCCAGGCCACCGTCCGCGTCATGGCCCGGCTCGTGGCCGAACAGGGCGTCGTCATGCTCGGCGACGAGGCCCCGCCGGAACGCGACCGCGAACTGGCCGCGCTCACCCTCGTCCACGGCACGCTGGAGCTGTTCGCCAGCTGGCTGCGCGGTGAGCTGGACGTCACCCGTGAACACCTCACCGACTTCCTCGTCGCCATGGTCCGCACCACCGGCGGCCTCCGATGAGGGATTCAGCTACTCCTTTCCGGTGACCATTTGCTTCCTCGCCACGTTTCGTGACCACCAGCGGACCTACACTCCACACGTGCCGTTCCCGGAACCAGCGGCTGCAGGCACCTGGACGTGGGTCTGCGCCCGGGCCGAGTTGAACGCGGAACGCGCCGCGACGGTCGCCGCGGAGGTCGCCGCACGGCACGAGAGCCTCGTGGACCAGGGCAGTGTGCGCATGCGCCGGCTCCACCGCACGATGGCCGCCACGCAGCGGCGGGTGGAACACCGGTTGCGCCGGTCGGCCGATGCCTACCGGGCACAGGCCAGGCGTTTGATGACCGCGAACCTCGGGCCGGCATCGCTCGGCGTGGTCGCCGGCGCGCTCGGTGCCCGTGGCGCCGCACTGACGTTGCTCGGCACCGCGCGGTACGAGGAGGCGGCTATCGCGTCCAGCCCGCGAGCGGCGGCCGCCCAGGAGCTGGAGTTCACGCTCGGTGAGGGTCCCGTGCACGATGCCGCCGAGACCGGACGGTTGGTGATCGCGGACGCGTCGACCATGCTGGCCCGCTGGGCGCAGTACACGCCGGCGGTGACCGAGCTCGGTGTGCGGTCGGTCACGGCGGCGCCGCTGTGCCTGAGCCGGACGTGCATCGGCGTGCTGACCGCGTTCAACGCACCCGGCGACACGGCCCTCGCGATGGTCGACGACGTGGCCAGAGCCCTGTTCGACCGGGTCCTCGTCGCCGAACCCGCGCCGGCCGACGACCGGAGCGTCGTGCACCAGGCCACGGGGATGATCGCGGCCCGGCTCCGCTGCCCGGTCGGTGACGCGCTCGCCGTCCTGCGGGCCAGGGCTTATGCCGAGAACGAGGCGATCGGCGTCCTCGCGCTGCGGGTCGTCAATCGGGAGGTGATGTTCGAGTAATGGATCGAACAGTGCTGGACGCGTTCCTGGCGGTGACCGACGACCTGATGGCGTGCGGCGACGTCGACGCCTACCTGCGGCGCCTCGCGATCCGCGCGGCGGAGCTGCTCGACGTGCGCGCGGTGGCCGTGCTCTTCGCCGACGACGGTGTGCTGGACGTGGTCGCGAGCTCCGGCGAGCTGGGCGAGGCGATGGCGCGGTGCGAGGTCGACTTCGACGAGGGCCCGGGCGTCGAGGCGTACCGGTCGGGCGTGCCGGTCGAGTGCCCGACGTTGTTCGTCGCGGAACCGCGCTGGCCGAAGTTCGCCCCGGCGGCCATGGACGCGGGCCTGGCCGCCGCACACGCCGTGCCCTGCCTCAACCGCGACGGCGTACTCGGCACGCTGACGGTGTACGCGACCCGGACCGGCGCACCGAGCGCGGAACTGGGCCAGGCGATGGCCAACGCGGTGTCGCTGGGCGTGACCGTGTTCAAGGAGCGCGCCCGCGCGGAGCTCGCGGACCAGCTGCAACACGCACTGCACAGCAGGGTGGTCATCGAACAGGCGAAGGGCGTGCTGGCCGAGCGGCTGGACCTCCCCATCCCCCAGGCTTTCGAGCTGTTACGCCGCTACGCCCGCAGCCACAACGCGAAACTGCACGACGTGGCGAGCGACGTGCTGACCGGCGCACTGGTCATCACAGGACTGCCTGCCACAAGGCCAGCAGGGCGAACACCGCGAACACCGCCGCCGCTCCCCGCTGGATGAAGTGCGCGGGCACCCTGGCCCGCAGCTTGCGCCCGACCAGCAGCGCCAACACGGTCACACTGACCAACGCCAGGAACGTCCCGATCCCCACCGCGACGGGACTCGCGTAGCGAGCGGCCACCCCGATGGCCGTGACCTGCGAGGCATCCCCCCACTCGGTGAGGAACAAGGTGCCGAACGAGACCATCGCGGCCCGCGCGAACCTGGTGGTGTCCCGACTCGACGTGCCACCGCCATCGGCCTCGTCCGACTCCTTCTGGAGGCTCTCCCGCAGCAACAGGAAGGCCCCGATCCCGAACAACACGGCAATCGCCCCGGCGACAACCCGCTCCGGCAGAAGCGTGATCGCACTCCCCAACGCCACCGCGATCACCGACTGCAACGCGAACGCCACCGTCGCCCCGACCAACACGGGCCGACTACGGAAACGACCGGAGAGAACGAGCGTCAGCGCCGTCGTCTTGTCCGGCAGCTCAAGCAGGAAAACCGCACCGTAGGCGGAAACGAAAGCCAGGAGCCAGTGGCCCATAGGAACGGATACTCCTCCGCGTCGGGCCCGTCCGGAGGCATCACGACTCCAGCCGGGCATTGCACAACCCGGCCGGAGGTCTCGTTCGCCCGCTCGTGAACGGGTGAGGCACCGGACCCGCAAAAGCGGATCAGTATGTCGACGCACTCGCCGGACCGCCCCGAAGGCCGATCACGGGAACTACTCCCCTCTGGCACCCGCGAGTCTACCGGACCCACCCGAGCACCGACCGTGACCTCACGCACGTCAATTTGCTCGATCATATGTTTGAAACAACTGCCCAAGGCGGACGTACAGTACTGATCCGGGTGCAATCCGTCCCCCCTCTGCACACTCTGTGAAGTATGGGGTCGACCGTCTCGATCATCGGCAGCTTTCGACGGCATTACCAGGACGTCCTCCTGGCCTGGCTGGAGTTCGACCGCGCCGGCTGGACCGTGACGAGCCCGCTCGGAAGCGCGATCATCGAGCAGGGAATTCCGTTCGTCAGATTCGAGACAGACGAACCCACGTGGGACGACCCCACGGTGCAGACCGTGGCACTGCATCGAATTCTGCGGGCGGGTCTCACTTATGTCGTGGCGCCGCGCGGCTACGTCGGCCGCACGACGTGTTATGAACTGGGTCGGCTCGTGCAGGCGGAACAACCCCTGTACTTCAGCCAGCGGCCGGCAGACCTGCCGATCGCGATCCCTGAATCCCACGTTCTGACATCGGCCCAACTGATCTCGCGGTGCACGGCCGAGCCGCCGACGCCGCTGTTCGGCCAAGCGGCGGGTACGTACGCTGAGTGGGAACGACAGTTGGTCGCGGGAAGATATCTTGAGCTGTGAACCGCGATCATGTCCAGGCCCGATTCCACGCCCTCGGCTAGAACAGTCGAGCCTCCGCCGCGAGTCTTCATTTCGTATGCCCACGAAGACCCGGCGCACATAGACCAGGTATGGGCCCTGTGGAACCTGTTGCGCGCGAACGGCATCGACGCCAGGTTGGACCTACCAGCGGCGACGAGGCGCCAGGACTGGCCGCTGTGGATGCTCGAAGAAGTGGGAGCGGCAGATTTCGTCCTGGTCGTCGCGTCACCGGAGTATCGACGGCGGGGGGAAGGCAAACCGCCCGCCGAGCAGGGCCTCGGTGTCCAGTGGGAGGCCGCGCTCATCCGCGAAGAGGTCTATTCCGACCGGGCGTCGGCGGTGCGCAAATTCCTGCCCGTGTTGTTGCCGGGAAGGTCGACGGCGGATATTCCAGCCTGGCTCGGCCCCAACTCGGGCACGAGCTACCGTGTCGACGACTTCACTCTCGCCGGCGCCGAAGAGCTCATCCGTGTGCTCACTCGCCAGCCCCTCGTGAAACCCGCGCCACTGGGCCGGCGCCCACTGCTGCCGAGCAGGCAGAGTTGGCAGGAAGCGTCTCAGGTGGCGCCGTTCTACCGGCTTTTCCTGCATTTCTTCGATCCACATTTCCTCGACCAGGTTTCCCGCGGCAGGAACGCCGACTTCATCGCACGCGAAGCCAACCGGGCGACGCGCCTTGCTGTCCTGGCGGCACAGACGGTCTTCGTGCCCGCCGCGAGCTATATCGAGTCCGATCTCTGTGCGGACACGATCAACGAGTACCGGGACCTGTTCGACACGGGCCAGATCGTGCTCGTGGGCGGTGAAGCCAACATCGTGGACTTCGCGACCCGCAAGCTCCTGCAGTACGAGCCGGGTGGGACGCGGTACGAGCGATACGAGTCGGTCCTGTCGTCGACGAGGGTGACACCGCCGTTCAGGTCCCGGCAGAGCTCCGCGACGTCGGACATCACGATGGCCTGGCAGCGGCGGCTGCACGACCTCTCCGCGATCACCGAGGGGTTGCCACGCGACGCGGTGCCGGCCAGTGAGCTCGAGAGGCGCTGGGAAAGCGTGCCGGAGGCGCTGGCCGGACGGGCCTTCACTCCCGAGTACGTCGCGCGGCTGCTGTTCGACCCCATGCCGACGACCGGACCGGAACTCATCGTGGCGCGGCGTGCGGGATCGGAGGTCAACTCCGCCTACTTCGCAAGCTACACCTCGGAGTTGGACGCGGGAATCATCACCGAGTTGACGTACCTCAACAGCCCGCGTCCCGGCGGCAGGACGGCGCTCGACCTTCCGTTCAGCACGTTGCTGCGTCAGCTCGACGCACACCGCGTGGCCGATCTCGTGTTCAACGCCAGACCCGAGCGGCTACCGGAGCTTCGATCGCACCCCGACGTGATCGCCGCCATCGTCAGCGCCACCGGGCAGTCGCCGTTGAGGGAGATACCGGCCAACCGACTGTCGCAGCCGGAGCCAGGCTGGTGACGGGTCAGGCGACCGGGACGCCGAAGAGGTCCTGCCACCCCGGCCAGTCGATCTCATGCCGACCGCCAAGGTCTCTCACCAACGGGCGTAGGTCGCCCTGCAGGCAATTCACACCCCACGCGGCGAGTTCGTCGGCGTAGTACTCGGGCATGCCCTGCAGGAGAAACACCTGGCGGTCATCGGCGAACGCGATGCTGATCTCCGCGAACGAATTGGGTCCGACGTAGTTGCGCACCCCGTCGCGATCGACGTTGACGACGAGCACCGCGGCGGTCGCATGGTGCCTGATGTGCGCGATATGACGTCGCGACGCCTTCCGCTTCAGGTCCGTGGACATCTCCACCGACCACGGCCCTTCGGGTTCGTCGGGCACGGGTGTCACGACCTCGAGGCCAGTGGACTCGAGTATTTCGCCGATCCTCGTCATGAGACCGAGGTTCTTCATTGATCCACAGATGACTACCCTTCTGGAAATTTCCGTGCTCATCCCACAAACCCTCGATCCCAAACCGGCGACAGCGTCATACCATCTTCACATCCCGGCGGAGCTGGGCAGCGGGTTGACACGCTTTCGGTCATTATGTTTTGTGTGTGTCACACGACCGGATGACTTTTTATCAGGACGCAACAATTCGCCGGCTCTGGTGCCAGTCATCTCCAGGACCTAGGTCCCGCCAGAACAGGACCCGGAGCCCTGCCGCGCCACGGCACGGGCGAGCAACCTGGACACGTGGACGTTCTGGACCTCGCACGTTGGCAGTTCGGCATCACGACCGTCTATCACTTCCTGATGGTGCCGCTGACGATCGGCCTTTCACTGCTGGTGGCGGGTATGCAGACCGCATGGGTGCGCACCGGGGACCAGCGCTACCTCGCGATGACGAAGTTCTGGGGCAAGCTCCTGATGATCAACTTCGCCATGGGGGTGGTGACCGGCATCGTCCAGGAGTTCCAGTTCGGCATGGCGTGGAGCGAGTACTCCCGCTTCGTCGGTGATGTTTTCGGGGCGCCGCTGGCCATGGAGGGCCTGGTCGCGTTCTTCGTCGAGTCGACCTTCCTCGGGCTGTGGATGTTCGGCTGGGATCGGCTGCCCAAGAAGGCGCACCTCGCCTGTGTCTGGGCGTTCTCGCTGGCCACGGTCGCGTCGGCGTACTTCATCCTGGCGGCCAACTCCTGGATGCAGCACCCGGTCGGCGTCGAGCTGGTCGACGGGCGGCCCCAGCTCACCTCGATAAGCGCGGTGCTCACCAACTCGACCGTGCTCGCCGCCTTCCCGCACGCGATCTTCGGCGCCTTCGCCGTCGCCGCGACCTTTCTGGTCGGGATCGGTGCGTGGCGGTTGTGGCGGTCGCGGGAGGGCATGTGGCGGACGTCGGTGCGGCTGGGGGCCTGGGTCGGCGTCGTCGCGTTCGCCGGGCTGGCGATCAGCGGTGACCTCCAGTCGAAGCTGATGTTCGAGCAGCAGCCGATGAAGATGGCGTCCGCGGAAGCGCTGTGCCACAGCGAACAACCGGCCGGCTTCTCGGTGTTCGCGCTCGGCGACGTGTCGAGTCCCGACTGCGAGAACGTCAAGTCGATCACGGTGCCGGCGCTGCTTTCCTTCCTGGCCAAGGGTGACTTCGACGCCCCGGTCACCGGCGTCGACGACCTCGTCGGGCAGTACCGGGAAAAGTACGGCACGAACTACCCGGTCGACCCGCGACTGGGCGAGCTGTCGGGCAGGCCGATCGACTACGTGCCCAACCTGCCGGTCACCTACTGGAGCTTCCGCCTGATGATCGGGCTCGGCGCGATCGGCGCGCTGGCGGGCGTCGCCGTGCTGTGGCTCACGCGCCGCGGCCGGGTGCCGAGGTCGGTGTGGTTCCCCCGGTTGGCGCTGGCGAGCATCGCGACACCGTTCCTGGCCAACAGCTTCGGCTGGATCTTCACGGAGCTGGGTCGGCAGCCGTTCGTGGTGGCGCCCAACCCGTCCGGTGTGGACGGCGTGTGGATGTTCACCGCCCGGGCCGTGTCCGGGTTGACGGTCGGCGAGGTGCTGACGTCGCTGATCGCGTTGACGCTGGTGTACGGCGTGCTCGCGGTGGTGGAGGTCGCGCTGATCCGCCGGTATGTCCGAGGTGGACTGCCGGTCGAGGAACCGGCGGAGCAGTCGACCCTGACGTTCGCCTACTGAGGAGCTATGCGGTGGAGACCTTCTGGTTCGTCGCGATCGCGGTGCTGTGGCTGGGTTACCTCTTCCTGGAGGGCTTCGACTTCGGCGTCGGTATGCTCCTGCGGTTCCTCGGCCGCACGGAGCCTGACCGCCGCGCGATGCTCACCACGATCGGCCCGGTGTGGGACGGCAACGAGGTGTGGTTGATCGTCGCGGCAGGCGCCACGTTCGCCGCGTTCCCGGGTTGGTACGCGGGACTGTTCAGCGCCGGTTACCTGCCGCTGCTGGTCGTCCTGCTGGCGCTGATCGGCCGCGGCGTGGCCCTGGAGTGGCGCGGCAAGGTCGACGAGAACCGGTGGCGGGCGCGCTGGGACGTGGTCATCGGCGCCGGTTCCCTGGTCGCGACGCTGGGCGTGGGTCTGTTGCTGTCGTGGAACATCCTGGGCCTGCCGATCGACGCCGACGGGCACCGCGTCGGGTCCCCGTTCGCCGCGCTGCGCTGGGACACCGTGCTGGGTGCGCTGGCGTTCACGGGCTTCGCGCTGGTGCACGGCGCGGTGTTCCTGGCGCTGAAGACGGACGGCCCGCTGCGGCACCGCGCCCGCCGGTTCGCGGTGGCCTTCGCACCGGTCGGCCTGGCGCCGCTGCTCGCGGTCGTGGTGCTCGCGCAGGTCCGGTCCGGCGCCGACTGGACCTGGCTGGCGGTGTTCGCGGTGCTGGTCGCCGCGGTCTTCGCCTGGCTGAAGTTGGCCGCGGCCAGGGAGGGGCAGGCGTTCGGGTTGCTGGGGGTGGCGCTCGCCGCGGCGGTGCTGGCGCTGTTCGGCGCGCTCTACCCGAACGTCCTGCCATCCACCCTCGACCCGGCGTACTCGCTGTCCGTCGCGGACGCCGCGTCCAGCTCGTACACGCTGACCGTGATGACGTGGGTGGCGGCGTTCGGCACCCCCGCGGTGCTGGTCTACCAGGGCTGGACGTACTGGGTGTTCCGCAAGCGGGTGACGGCATGAGGCGAACCGGCCCGCTCGGCGCGTTGCCGCGACTGTCGCGCGCGGCGCGCCGAGCATTGGCCGCCTGCGCGGTGCTGGCGGGCCTGAGCGGTGGCGCACTGGTGGTGCAGGCGTGGGCACTGGCAGGCGTGGTGACGGGCTCGCCGCTGCTGGTGGTACTGGCCGGCGCGGTGCTCGCCCGCGCGGTCCTGACCTGGGTGACCCAGGTGGTGGCGGCCCGAGCGGCGGCGGGCGCGAAGGAAGAGCTACGCGCCCGCCTACTGGACCGAGCACTGGCGCTGAGTCCGGAGTGGACGGTGTCACGTGACGCCGAGCTGACCGTTCTGGCGACCCGCGGCCTCGACGCGCTGGACGAGTACTTCACCGTGTACCTCCCGGCGCTGGTGAACGCCGCCGTCCTCCCGCTCGGCGTGTTGGCGGTGCTGCTGGCAGCGGACTGGCCGTCGGCACTGGTGGTGGGCGCGACGTTGCCGTTGGTGCCGCTGTTCGCCGCGCTGGTGGGCCTGCACACCCGGGACCGAGTCCGCGAAGCGGCGGCAACCGAGCAGCGCGTGGCCCGCCACCTGCGGGAACTGGTCAAGGCGCGCCCGATCCTGACGGCGTTCCGCCGCGTGGACGCCCAGGCGGAGACGATCCGCCGCATCTCGAACACCCAACGCCGCAGCACGATGGCGACGCTCCGGGTGGCGTTCGCTTCCGCGCTGGTGCTGGAGCTGGTGGCCACCCTGTCGGTCGCATTGGTGGCGGTGCTCATCGGACTGCGGTTGGTCGGCGGCGATCTCCCACTGGCGGTGGGCCTGTTCGTGCTGATCCTGGCGCCGGAGTGCTACCTCCCGCTGCGCCAGGCCGGCGCCGCCCACCACGCGAGCGAGGCGGGCATGGAGACGGTCCGCGAGATAGCCGACCTCCCGGACCCACCGACGTTCGGCACCAACCCCGCCACAGGCGTACTGACGGTGACCAACCTGAAAGTCCGCCGCCGAAACGGCAACGCCCCGAACGGCATCTCCTTCACCGCAACCCCGGGCGAGACGATCCACCTGAACACCCCGAGCGCTTCGGGCAAGTCAACGACGTTCGCCGCCCTACTGGGCTTCGTCGCCCCGAGCGAAGGCGGCATCAGGGTAGGCGACCACGACCTGTCCGAGGTAGACATAGAAGCGTGGCGAGCCAGAATCGCCTGGGTCCCACAAACCCCGAGATTCACCGCCGACACAGTGGCAGAAGAACTGGCGTCGACCCAGCCCAAGTCCCACACGGGATACGAAAGGACCTTTCGTATCCCAGGGGGTCCCCCGATTTCCACGCTACCAGCGAGCACCGACATTTCTGCCGAGCTGCCGTTGTCGCCGAACAGCCTCGCACCTCGTGGCTCGCACGAGAGTCCCACTCGTGCGGCCGAGAGCGCCCCGGTTTCGACGCTATCAGAGGGCACCGACATTTCTGGCCAGTGCTCGTTGTCGCCGAAGGCCCTCGCACCCTGTGGCGTGCACGAAAGTCCCATTCGTGCGGCCGGGGGTCCCCCGATTTCAATGCTACTCGCGGCCACCGACAAAACCGAGACGACGACCTGCACCAACGGACCGTCCACTCGAACTGTTCCGGCAGCGGTCCTCGATGTCGCGGAGCGGCTCAACCTCGCTCACCTTCTCCACCGTTCCACCAGTGAACTCTCCGTCGGTGAGCGGCAGCGGGTGGCCGTGGCCCGTGCTCTTCTGCGCGTCGAGCAGGGCGCCGACCTCCTCCTGCTCGACGAACCCACCGCCCACCAGGACCCCGCCAACGCCGCCCGTGTCCAGGCCGCCATCGCCGACACCACCGCCGGTACCAACGCCGCCGTCATCCTCGCCAGCCACCGTGCGGGCACCATCGCCGCCGCACCGCCGTCCAACCGATCCGTCAACACCACCGAAACCGTGGCGCCTCAACGCCTTCCGCTGCGCACGCTCGTCACCCCGCGGCTGCTGGCCGGTGCCGCGCTCGGCGCGACCGCGCTCCTCGCCGGCGTCGCCCTCGCGGCCACCTCCGCCTGGCTCATCGCCAAGGCGGCCACCCAGCCGCCAATCCTCACCCTCAGCGTCGCGGTCGTCGGGGTCCGGGCGTTCGGGCTCGCTCGCGCCGGGCTCCGCTACGCCGAGCGCCTCGTCACGCACGACGCCGCCTTCCGTGCCGCCGCGGACCAGCGGGTCGGGATCTGGCGCACCGCCGACTTCCGCCGCCTCACCACCGACCTCGACACCGTTCGCGACCTCACCCCGCGCGTCCTGCTGCCGCCGCTCGTGGCGGCACTCGTGTGCGTGGCGGCCGTGGCCGTGCAGTCGGCGATCCTGCCGGCGGCCGGACTCGCGCTCGCCATCGCGGTCGCGGCGGCCGGCCTGGGTGCACCGGCCGTCGCGCTCGCGGTGGACCGGCACGCCACCCGCGCGCTCGCCGCGGGCCGGCGCCGCGTTGCCGGCAAGGTCCTCACGCTCCTGGCGGCCGCGCCGGACCTCATCGCCTTCGGGCGGCACCACGCCCTCCGCGCCGACCTGGCACGCGAGGACGCCGAACTCGCCCGTGAGGCCCGCCGCCAGGCCCTGAGTGCCGGCGCCGCCACCGCGCTGATCGTCCTGGCACTGGGTGCGGCCTCGGTCGTCAGCATCGCCCTGGCCACGAACGTCAACCCGCTGCTCGTCCCCGTCCTGGCCCTCGTCCCACTGGCCCTGACGGAAACCCTCACCCCGCTCCCCGCCGCGGCCCAGCACCTCGCCCCGCTCCGCGCCGCCCACACCGCGTGCCCTGAGAGGCGCGTTCAGGGCGTCGAACCCACCTCTCACGGCATCGGGCTGCGGGAGGTGGACGTCCGGTGGCCAGGGGCGGCGAAACCCACCCTCCAGAACGTCGACCTGGAGATCGAGCCGGGTACGCACCTCGCCGTCGTCGGTCCGTCCGGCGCCGGGAAGTCCACGCTCCTCGCGCTCATGGCCGGCCTCCTGCCCGCCGAGCGCGGCACCGTCCGACTCCCGAAGACCGCCTGGGTCCCGCAGGAACCGCATCTCGTCGCGACGACCCTGCGCGAGAACCTCCGCATCGCCGACCCGCACGCCACCGACGACCAGCTGCGCCAGGCCCTTCGACAGGCCGAGATCGGCACCTGGGCCGACCGCCTGGACGACGACCCCACCACCGCCTCCGGCGGCGAGGCCCAACGCATCGCCCTGGCCCGCGCCCTGCTCGCCGACGCCGACCTCCTCCTGCTCGACGAGCCGACCGCCCACCTCGACGAACCCACGGCAGCGAAGATCCTGGCCAGCCTGAAGGGCCGCACGGTCGTCCACGTCACCCACCGCCCGGAGGAGGCGGCCCGCGCCGACGCGATCCTCGAACTGTCCTGACGTGCCCCGTGAAGGCACGACCCGAGCGTACCGGCGCACACCGACGCCGCGTGCGAACTAGCCTCAGCGTCGAGATGGAACCCGCACTTGCGGCGCAGGCGCTCGGCGCCTCCACCGAGATCGCGACGGCGGCACTGTCCGGTGAGGACCCGGAGGCGGTGCTGCGCCTCGTCGTGCGTCACGCCGCCGAGCTGGCCGACGCCGACCTCGGCCTGGTCATGACCCGCGCCGACGACGGCTCCCTCACCGTCGAGGCCGCGCACGGCGACGGCGGGCCCACCTTCACCAACCCCATCGGGCTCGTCCTGTCCGCCCGCAGCTCCGCCGCCCGCACCGCGCGCAGCGGCGTCGCCACCGTCGTCGACGACGTGGCGGCCGACCCGCGCACCGCGCCGTTCGTCCCGCGCGAGCTGCGTCACTTCGGCCCGTTCGCCGCCGCTCCCTTCGGCACCACCCAGCGCAGGCTCGGCGCCCTCACCGTCTACCGGCGCCGCGGCGCGCGGCCGTTCGCGGAGCCGGCGGTCGAGGTGCTCACCGCGTTCGCCGCGCAGGCCGGGCTCGTCCTCGTGCTCGCCGAGGGCGCCACCGCCCGCGCCCGCCTCACCCTGTACCAGGAACGCGAACGCATCGCGCGCGACCTGCACGACGTGCTCGTCCAGCGCCTCTACGCCGCCGGCATGCAGCTCGACCTGCTGGCCCGCCGCCCGACGCGCAAGCTCGCCCGCAAGGACGCCCAGCGCCTCGCCGACGCCATCGACCAGCTCGACGCGTCCATCGCCGACGTCCGCGCGGTCGTCCGCACGCTCCGCAACCCCGAGGCGGACCAGGTCACGGACCTCGCCGAGTCCGCACGCACCGAGGTCGCGATCGCCGGCGAGCTGCTGGGCTTCCCACCGGAGCTCGACATCGACGGCGACCTGTCCGGCGTCCCGCCGGCGCTCGCAGACCACGCCCGCGCCGCTCTGCGGGAGACGCTGTCCAATGTGGTCCGCCACTCCGGCGCCCACAAGGTGTCCGTCCACATCGGACGCGGTGACGCGCTGGAGCTGGTCGTCGCCGACGACGGCTGCGGCATCCCGGAGGGCGTCACCCACCGCGGCCTCAAGCACCTCGAGGAGCGTGCGCGCCAGGCCGGCGGCCGGTGCGTCGTGCGGTCCTCGCCGAAGGGCACGACCGTCACCTGGACCGTGCCGCTCGAGCGGTAGGGCTACCCCCACCGTCGTTCCGCCTGCCCGCACCAGTGATCGAGGCGTGCGCAGACGCGAAGCTTTCCTTGTGCGACAGGAGAATGACATGAGCGCAGACGTGGTGCGGCTGACCGAGGTCCGCAAGACGTACGGGGGGCGCCGCAACACCGTGACCGCCCTCGACGGCATCACCATCGGCTTCCCGCGGGCGACCTTCACGGCCGTCATGGGCCCGTCCGGGTCCGGCAAGAGCACGTTCCTGCACTGCGCGGCCGGCCTGGACCGGCCGACCAGCGGCTCGGTGCTGCTGGAGGACCAGGAACTGTCGAAACTGTCCGAGGTCGAGCTGACCAAGCTGCGCCGCGAGCGCGTCGGCTTCGTCTTCCAGGCGTTCAACCTGCTGCCGGCGTTCTCCGTGCAGGACAACGTGACCCTGCCGCTGCGCCTCGCCGGCCGGCGCGCGCCCAAGGACGCCGTCAACCACGTGCTGGCCCAGGTCGGTCTGTCCGACCGGCGCAGGCACCTGCCCGGCGAGCTGTCCGGCGGCCAGCAGCAGCGGGTCGCGATCGCCCGCGCGCTGATCACCCGCCCGGCCGTGCTGTTCGCCGACGAGCCGACCGGCGCGCTCGACACCCGCACCGCGCGCGAGGTGCTGAACCTGCTGCGTGCGTCGGTCGACCAGGCGGGGCAGACGGTCGTGATGGTGACCCACGACCCGGTCGCCGCGTCCTACGCCGACCGGGTCGTGTTCCTCGCCGACGGGCGGCTGGTCGGCGAGCTGCACCGGCCGTCGCCGGAGGCGGTGGCCGAGCGGATGACCCACCTCGGCGCGTGGAGTGACGAGCCGGCGAGGACGCACTGATGTTCCGGATCGCGATGCGGACGCTGCGGTTCCGCAAGGGCGCGTTCGTCGCGACGTTCCTCGCGATGACGGTCGGCGCCATGCTCGTGCTGGCGTGCGGCGGCCTGATGGAGACCGGGATCCGGTCCGAGGTGCCGGCGAAGCGGCTGGCGAACACGCGGTTCGTCGTGACCGGCAACCAGACGTGGACGTTGCCGAAGGAGAACCCGGACGACCCGGAGGAGGACACCGAGACGGCGTTCCTGGGCGAGCGGGCCCGGCTGCCGCGCGCGCTGGTGACCGACCTGTCGCGGGTGCCGGGCGTGACGGCCGCCGTGGGGGACGTGACGATGCCGGTTCTCCTCGGCGGCGACCGCGTCGACGCGCACGGCTGGTCGTCGGCCGCGCTGACGCCGGTCCGGCTGGCGTCCGGCACCGAGCCGTCGTCGGGTGAGGTCGTGCTCGGTCAGGGGACGGGTGCCCGGGTGGGGGAGCGGGTGTCACTGGGGGTGCGCGGCGAGGCGAAGGCGTTCACCGTCTCGGGGCTCGTGCCGGGCACGGCCGTGTTCGT
Source organism: Actinophytocola sp. (assembly GCF_045807065.1). Classification (GTDB taxonomy): domain Bacteria; phylum Actinomycetota; class Actinomycetes; order Mycobacteriales; family Pseudonocardiaceae; genus Actinophytocola. The sequence goes on from NZ_JBJMIE010000229.1 coordinate 38,309, forward strand.
CGCCGACGCGGACGTCGACCGGCTGTCCGGGCACCCGGGCCTGGTGGACCTGATCGGGGTGCGGGCTTCCGTCGACGCCGGCGAACGCATCGCGAAGGTGCTGGACGGTCGCGACGCGACACTGCTCTCGGGTGACGATCGGGGCATCGCCGAGTACCCGGAGTCGAGTCGGTCGGGCGCGGACCTGATCGTGCTGGCCGCGGTGTTCGGCGGCTTCGCGATCATGGTGATGCTGTTCGTGGTGGCCACGACGCTCGGCCTGTCGATCCAGCAACGGCAGCGCGAGCTGGCCCTGCTGCGTGCGGTGGGCACGACCCCGGGCCAGCTGCGGCGGATGGTGATCGGCGAGTCGCTGGTCATGGCGGTGTTCGCGGTCGCGCTCGGCTGTCTGCTGGGCAGGTTCTCCGGCCCGTGGCTGTTCGACCAGCTCGTGGCGCACGGCCTGGCGCCGACCGCGATGGTCCACCACGCCGGCTGGATCCCCATGGTCGTGGCCACCGGCGCGGTGCTGATCGGCTCGTTCCTCGCCGCGCTCGTCGCGGGCCGGCGCGCGGCCCGAACCCGCCCGACCGAGGCGCTCGCCGACGCCGCGATCCAGCGGCGATGGCTGAGCTGGGTGCGGGTCGTGCTGGCGGTGCTGGCGTTCGGCGGCGGGATCGCGCTGTTCATCGTGACGGTCGCGGTGATGACCGGTCCGGTCGCGGCGAGCACGGCGGGCCCGTCGGTGATGCTGTGGGCGATCGCGCTGGCGCTGGTGGCGCCGGGGATCACGAAGGTGCTCCTGGCGGTCCTGCGCTGGCCGGTCCGGGCCTTCTCCGGTGCCGCCGGCCACCTGGCCGTCCTGTCCACGAAGACCCGCGCGGTGCGGGTGGCGGCGGTCGTCACCCCGATCATGCTGGCCACCGGCGTGGCGACGGCGAACATCTACCTGCAGACGACCACGATCGCGGTGGCGAACGAGGCGTTCGTCGAGAACCTGCGTGCCGACCTGGTGCTGGCGGGCGACGTGCCCGCCGGTCTGGTGGACGAGGTGCGGGCGCTGCCCGGCGTGCGCGCGGCGTCGGAGTACGCGACGAGCACGGTGTACGTCGCGAAGCCGTACGACTCCGCCCAGTCCGAGGACGGCTGGCCGGTCCAGGGGGTGTCGGGCTCGGCGGCCGCCCAGACCACGGCCTTCCACCCGACCGCCGGCCGCCTGTCCGACCTGACCGGTGACACGGTGGCACTGCCCGAGGCGCACGCGGCGGCCATCGGCAGGGGCATCGGCGACCGCATCACCATCCGCATGGGTGACGGCGCTTCCGTGGACGTGCGGATCGTGGCGCTGTACCCGGCGCGCAAGGGCTTCGAGACGGTCCTGATGCCGGCGAGCCTGGTGGCGACCCACACGACGTCGGGCCTGCCGTCGCAGATCGTCGTCCGCACGGACGACCCGGGACGGGTGGCGCCGGCACTGGCCCGCCTGGCGGCGGCGCACCCGGGTCTGGCCGTGGTGGACCGCGACTCCCTGGTCTCCAGCTACGCGAAGGACCAGCAGGTCGGCTCGTGGATCAACTACCTGATGGCCGGCATGCTCATCGCGTACACCGCGATCTCGGTGGTCAACAGCCTGGTGATGGCCACGAGCGGCCGCCGTCGTGAGTTCGGCCTGCAACGCCTGACGGGTGCCACGAAGGGCCAGGTCCTCCGCATGATGACCGTGGAGGCGGGCATGACCACGATCATCGGCGTGGTCCTGGGCACGGTGGTGGCGTTCGCGACGCTGGTCCCGTTCACCCTGGTCACGGACGGTTCGCTGCTGCCGAAGGGCCCGATGGCGATCTACCTGGCGGTGACGGGCACGGCAGCGTTGCTGACCTTCGGCGCCACCCTGATGTCGACCTGGGTGGGCCTTCGGACCCGACCGGTGGAGGCGGCGGTCGCACCCGCCTGACCGGTTGGCGGCGGGCGGTTCCCCAGGCGCAGGGGGACCGCCCGCTTCGGCCTTCCCGGCGGTCTCAGCGGTTCGGTCGCCGCGCGATCCAGGCCACCGCCTGCGTGCGACGCTCCATGCCGAGCTTGGCGAGCACCGAGGTCACGTAGTTCTTGACCGTCTTCTCCGCCAGGAACAGCCGCTCCGCGATCTGGCGGTTGGTCAGCCCCTCACCCACCAGCTCGAGCACGTCGCGTTCACGCTCGGTCAGCCCCGCGAGCTCGTCGGTTTTGGCGGACGCACGCATGCGCTCCAGCACGTGCGCGGTGGTCACCGGGTCCAGGAGCGATCGTCCGGCGGCGACCTCGCGCACCGCGTCGACGAGGTCCTGCCCGCGGACCTGCTTCAGCAGATACCCGGACGCGCCGGCCATGATCGCCTCGACCAGGGCGCGCTCGTCGTCGAAGGCGGTCAGCACCAGGCAGCGGGGCGCGGGCTCCAGCTGTCGCAGGGACCGGCACAACGCCACCCCGTCCCCGTCCGGCAGCCGGACGTCCACCACCACGACGTCGGGCGAGGTCGCCTGGACGCGGGCCAACGCCTCCTCGACGCCCCCGGCCTCGGCCACCACCTCGATACCGGGCTCACCGTCGAGCAGGTCCCGCAACCCACGCCGCACAATCTCATGATCATCGACGAGCGCCACCCGCACGGCCATGCGGCCAGACTATTGCCTCCCGGCCACCGCGACCCGTTCGCCGTGGGCCGGCGCGTGAAGTGCTACTGCGTGGTGACCCCCAACAGCGTCCGCAGCTTCCCGGTGACCCACCGGTTGCCGTCCAGCCGGACCGCGCCGTCCCCCGCCCGGCGCCAGACCCAGCGCAGCACGGCGCCCGCCTCCCCGGACACGCCCGCCTCGGCGTCGAAGTGGCCGCGTTCGACCGTGACCTCCGTCGGGCCGAGCTGGACCTGCCAGCCGGACTCCTCGGTCGCGATCTGCACCGTCCGGCCGTCGCACTCGGACAGGTGCTCGCCCAGTTCGTCGGGGTACTCCGCCGACGCGTACGCCAGGAAGCACGTCAGCAGCTCGTCCACCCCGTCGTCGGCCAGGTCGGCCGGGATCGGATCGTGCGGGACCGACGCCGCCAGCTCGACGTCCAGGCGGTGGATGACCGTCTCCTGGGCCATCCGGCGCAACCAGAACCCGACGGTCTGGTCCGGGCCGTACCAGGTGAGCGCCGGGTCCGCCGGCCTCCGCGAGGTCAGCTCGCCGACCAGCTGCCGGTAGGCGTCGTCAAGTGCCGTCAGCGAGTCGGGTAACGACGGGGGCCACGGCGCCGGCCACGCGCCCCGCCGCATGGTCTCGGCCTTGTGCAGGTACACCTCGGCGACGTGCCGCACCAGGTCGTCGCCCGTCCACCCCGGGCAGGTCGGCACCGGCGCGTCCAGGGCATCGGGAGCCACCTCGCGCAGCCGCGTGTAGTCGGCCTCGAGGCACTCCAGGAATCTCCGCTCGTCCACGCCACACCCAACCATGGACCACCGACGAACCGGCCGTGAGCGGCCGCCGGTGTCTGGACTGAGTGAGCAGCGGAGGCGACGGGAGCGGAGCGACCCTCGCTGAGCAGCGCAGGGAGGGAAGACACCGGGTACAGGCCG